>JBBIOZ010000020.1:0-23695 GCA_037443105.1 Methanocellales archaeon | reverse complement strand
GGGAAGTACGGCCGCAAGGCTGAAACTTAAAGGAATTGGCGGGGGAGCACTACAATGGGTGGAGCCTGCGGTTTAATTGGATTCAACGCCGGGAAGCTTACCGGGTGCGACAGCTGGATGAAGGCCAGGCTAAAGACCTTGCCAGACTAGCTGAGAGGAGGTGCATGGCCGTCGTCAGTTCGTACTGTGAAGCGTCCTGTTAAGTCAGGCAACGAACGAGACCCATGCCCACTGTTGCCAGCGCACCCTCTGGGGTGGCGGGTACACGGTGGGGACCGCTGGTGCTAAACCAGAGGAAGGAATGGGTAACGGTAGGTCAGTACGCCCCGAATCACCCGGGCTACACGCGTGCTACAATGGTTGGGACAATGGGTATCGACCCCGAGAGGGGAAGGAAATCTCCTAAACCCAACCTTAGTTCGGATTGGGGGCTGCAACTCGCCCCCGTGAAGATGGAATCCATAGTAATCGCGACTCAAAATGTCGCGGTGAATACGTCCCTGCTCCTTGCACACACCGCCCGTCAAACCACCCGAGTATGGCTTCGATGAGTGCATCGCATTTTGCGATGTTCGAATCGAAGTTATGCAAGGGGGGTTAAGTCGTAACAAGGTAGCCGTAGGGGAACCTGCGGCTGGATCACCTCCTAGCGATAAAAGGCGGAGCCAGTTGGAACCGATAAACTGCTAGGGCTTCAAGGGCGAGCCCCATTTATTTGAAGTAGGGGCTCGTAGCTCAGTGGAAGAGCGCCGCCTTTGCGAGGCGGAGGCCCTGGGTTCAAATCCCAGCGAGTCCACAAACTTTAGATTAATCTGCATAACATACCAATGATGCACCCGGAGGTGTAATGCCCCCGGGGAAGGAAGGATTGGCAGAGATGCCAGATGAATTCGTGCACAGATGCAACCCGGACGCTCACTGGGTAGAGCGCGACCATTCTGGCAGCTATCCCAGCTGGTGGATGGCTTGGCTCAAGTGCCGATGAAGGACGTGCCAAGCTGCGATAAGCCTCGGGTAGGCGCAGGGAGCCGTTGATCCGAGGATCTCCGAATGGGTATCTTGATGCGCAAGCGTCGATCAGTAATGATCGGGAACGCCCCGAATTGAAACATCTTAGTAGGGGCAGGAAAAGAAATCAATCGAGATGCCGACAGTAACGGCGAGTGAAGTCGGCAGAGTCTAAACTGAATCCTCAGCCGAAAGGTTGAGGAGATGTAGTGTTACAAGACGAGTCGAATATAACCCGCATTGATGAAATCGAAGTTCTCTGGAATGAGACGCCAAAGAGGGTGACAGCCCCGTAGATGTAAGCCAAGAGGGTTATGACTCGTTCTTGAGTACCGTGCGTTGGAAATCGCGCGGGAATTTGGGAGAGACCAACTTCCAAGACTAAATACACCTTGAGACCGATAGCGCAATAGTACCGCGAGGGAAAGCTGAAAAGCATCCCAAGAAGGGAGGTGCAAAGAGCCTGAAATCAGCTGGGGATGGTGCGTTACGGCATGAAAGGAACTGTACCACGAAGGAACTCCTCGCGAGGGGATAGTACGAGTGGTGCTGCCAGTGTCGTAACGTACGTTTTGAAGAACGGGCCAGGGAATGTATTGGAGTGGCGAGGCTAAGCTCTTAAAGAGCGTAGCCGTAGCGAAAGCGACATGCGCGCAATCGCAAGATGAGGCGCGGCGTATGAACTGCGTGGAGTCACTTAAATACGACCCGGAACCCGGTGATCTAGGCGCGGGTAGGTTGAAGCGCGACGAAAGTCGCGTGGAGGACCGTTAGCGGTGCTGACGTGCAAATCGCTCGCGTGACCTGCGTCTAGGGGTGAAAGGCCAATCGAACCGGGAGACAGCTGGTTCCTTCCGAAACATGCCGCAGCATGACCTGACCGGAGGTTGATTGCGAGGTAGAGCACTGATTGAGGAAGCCGGAGGGGAAACCCTTCGTTCCTCTGTCAAACTCCAAATTCGCAATCGCCGTAGAAGGTTGGAGTCAGGACTGGGGGGTAAGCTTCTAGTCCGTAAGGGAGACAACCCAGCCCGGGGCTAAGGTCCCAAAATGTCGGCTAAGTGTAAACACTGAAGGGCGTCGCGAGCCTAAGACAACTGGGAGGTGAGCTTAGAAGCAGCTATCCTTTAAAAAGTGCGTA
The DNA here is from genome assembly GCA_037443105.1 of Methanocellales archaeon. Lineage (GTDB taxonomy): Archaea > Halobacteriota > JAWCLZ01 > JAWCLZ01 > JAWCLZ01 > JAWCLZ01. The sequence continues at coordinate 21,546 of JBBIOZ010000020.1, read as the reverse complement.
ACAGCTTACCAGTCGAGGTTTGCGGCACCGAAAATGGACGGGGCTCAAGCCGACTACCGATACCCCGGGGCACCGCAAGGTGATCCGGTAGGAAGGCGTTCTGCATGGCTAGAAGCATCTTCGTGAGAAGGTGTGGACCGTGCAGGAACGAACATCCTGGCAATAGTAGCAGCATAGTCGGGTGAGAATCCCGACCGCCGAAAGGGCCAGGTTTCCTCGGCAATGTTCGTCAGCCGAGGGTTAGTCGATCCTAAGACGTACCGTAACTCGAGTACGTCAAAGGGGAAACGGGTTAATATTCCCGTACCATCTAGGCCTTAGCCAAGTCCTTGACGCATCAGGGTAGGCCAGGCAGCGCACCCGCGCTGTTCAAGCGCCGAAGTTCACGGAGTGCCGTAATGGCGAGAAGTGAATGAATGCGCGAGTACGTAAGCTGGCTGAGCCCAGGTGCCCGTGAAAAAAGGATTTGGATGAGTCTAGGTGATCGTACCGAGATCCGACACAGGTGCCCCTAGCTTAAAAAGCTAAGGCGTGTCGGTTGTACACTGGCTTAGGGAACTCGGCAAATTAGCCCCGTAACTTCGGGATAAGGGGTGTCTGCTCTGAAGAGAGCAGATCGCAGCGACGTGGGGGCTCTGACTGTCTAATAACAACATAGCTGAACGCCAGGCCGAAAGGCTTAGTACGTTCGGTGAATCCTGCCCAGTGCAGGTACCTGAAACCCCATTTCAATGGGACGAAGGGCCTGTTAACGGCGGGGGTAACTATAACCCTCTTAAGGTAGCGTAGTACCTTGCCGCTTAATTGGCGGCTTGCATGAATGGATCAACGAGAGTCCCACTGTCCCAAGCCAGAACCCGGTGAACTTTACGTCCCAGTGAAGAGTCTGGGGACCCCTGATGGGAAGTGAAGACCCTGTGGAGCTTTACTGCAGCCTGTTGCTGAGTTGTGGTTGCATTTGCGTAGCGTAGGTGGGAGACGATGAAGTGGCGCTTTCGGGTGCTGCAGAGTCAACAATGAAACACCACTCTTATGCGGCTATGACTCTAACTCCTTCGGGAGGACACCGATAGGTGGGCAGTTTGGCTGGGGCGGCACGCCCTCGAAAAGGTATCAAGGGCGCCCTAAGGTTGGCTCAAGTGGGTCAGAAATCCACTGTGGAGTGTAAGGGCAAAAGCCAGCCTGACGTGATCCAGCACAATAGTGGTTCACGAGACGAAAGTCGGGCCTAGCGAACCAATGAGCCCTCTTGGTGGGGGCCATTGACGACAGAAAAGCTACCCCAGGGATAACAGAGTCGTCACCGGCAAGAGTCCATATCGACCCGGTGGCTTGCTACCTCGATGTCGGTTCTTTCCATCCTGGCCGTGCAGCAGCGGCCAAGGGTGAGGTTGTTCGCCTATTAAAGGGGATCGTGAGCTGGGTTTAGACCGTCGTGAGACAGGTCGGTTACTATCTGTCAGGGGTGTGCGAGGTCTGAGGGGAAGTTGCATTTAGTACGAGAGGAACAATGCAACGGCGCCACTAGTTAATCGGTTGTCCGGCAGGGCATGAGCCGAGCAGCCACGCGCTAAGGGGTAAAAGCTGAAAGCATCTAAGCTTGAAACCCGCCCCGAAAAGAGACCTCGTCTGAGGACACCGGTAGAAGACCGGATTGATAGAGTCGGGGTGTACGTGCCAAGGCAACGAGGCACTCAGCCCGCCGACTACTAACGTCCGATGCCAGATTTGTCTAGCTCTACCCAGGCGAATTTCGGGTTGTATCTTTTGGATTGCATCTCAAGCCAAGGTGGCGGAGCGGTTACGCAGCCGCCTGCAGAAGCCAAACTTTCTTTTGAAAAAGAAAGTTTGTATCAAAGAAAACTACGGAAAGCGGCTACACTCCGGTTCAAATCCGGACCTTGGCTTGCGAAATTCCCGTAGGAATCGAGTGTAGAAAATCGTGCAGCGATTTTCGACAGCAGTGTTATCGAAAAGAAAAGAACGGTGCATAAATCCCCACGTTACCTCTCACAAAAAGTGGGTATAGCGGCCATAGCGGCGAGGAAACTCCTGGTCCCATCCCGAACCCAGAAGATAAGCTCGCCTGCGTTCCGCTTTGTACTGAGGTACGCGAGTCCTCGGGAAGAGCGGATCGCTGCTATGCCCATCTTATTTTCAAGCTTTTAATTTTGCTGCATGGCTGCTAACTTTGGAGCAAACATCAAAAAAGCTTTTATTCTTACTACTTAATTTATTTTCGAATCTATATGAAAAAAGGAAAAACAGTTTACAGGGATGAAAATGTGAAGTATATAATGGATGCAATTAGGGAGCATCATCGTTTATTTAGCAACTCATTACCCATGATTGCGAGTGAGAATATCACCAGCCCAACCGCTAGACTGGTGCTTTTATCTGATCTGTCACATCGATATGCTGAGGGCAAGGTTTCCAACCGTTTCTATCAAGGCTGCAGATATATCGATATGATTGAGGAGAGGGCAATTGCTCTGGCAAAAGAACTTTTTCGAGCTGAGCATGTAAATCTTCAGCCAATCTCAGGTGTTAACGCCAATATAGCGGCTTTTTTTGCGCTTGCAAAGCCAGGGGATCTGCTTATGGCGCTAACCGTGCCCCACGGCGGGCATATAAGCCATACGAGATATTCGGCAGCTGGAATTAGAGAGCTTAGAATTACACACCATCCATTTGATGTTAACAGTATGAATATTGATTCAAAGAAAATGGTTCAAAAGATTAAGCGTGAAAAGCCAAATTTAATATTATTTGGTGCAAGTTTGTTTTTATTTCCCCATCCAGTTAGAGAGGCCAGAGAAGCGGCGGATGAAACAGGGGCGAGGATAATTTATGATGCCGCGCACGTGCTTGGCTTGATTGCTGGAGGGAAATTCCAGGATCCCTTGAGAGAGGGAGCTGATGTTGTAACCTCGAGCTCGCATAAAACATTCCCTGGACCACAGGGTGGCATAATTCTATGTAGAAAAGAGCTCGCAGAAGATATAGATCGCGCGGTATTCCCTGGTACCACAAGTAATCATCACCTCCATCACATTGCTGCGCTTGCGATTACTCTCGCTGAGATGAAGAAATTTGCAAAGCCATATGCTCGTCAAACGATCGCTAATGCAAAAGCTCTTGCTAGGGCGTTGTATGAAAAAGGCTTCGATGTCTGCTGCCCTGAGCTCGATTTCACTGAATCACATCAAATAGCGGTGGATGTTTCTAAAGTTGGGGATGCTTCCAAGCTTGCAATGGAATTGGAAAAGGCAAATATCATTGTTAATAAAAATCTTTTGCCAAAAGACTATGTTTCTAAGACAAAAAATCCCTCGGGAATCAGACTGGGATCTCAGGAACTCACTAGACTTGGAATGAAAGAGAGGGAAATGAGGGAGATCGCTGATTTCTTCAAGCGCTTGATAATGGATAAGGAAAAGCCTGAGAAAATAAGAGAAGAGGTAATTCAATTCAGGCGGGAATATCAAAAAGTACATTATTGCTTCACCCACGAGCTAGAGGCATATGAGTTTCCTAGTTTTTGAACCAATCATAAATGTATAACCGTAAATAATAAATACGATTAATTTTATTACTACTTGTTATATTGTGTATGGTTAAGACAATTGAGGAGATCAACGAACGCATTAAAGATGGCAGTGTTTGTGTTGTAACAGCTGAGGAAATGGTGGATATTGTTAGAGAGAAGGGCGTTGAGAAAGCAGCAAAGGAAGTTGATGTTGTCACAACCGGCACTTTTGGAGCAATGTGCTCTTCTGGTGCATGGTTCAATTTTGGACACGCGGATCCGCCTATAAAAATGCAGCGAATCTGGCTCAATGATGTTGAAGCCTATACGGGAGTTGCAGCAGTCGATGCATACCTAGGTGCGACTCAGCTTTCAGAGACAAAAGGAATGGAATACGGCGGAGGACACGTTATCGAAGACCTAGTCGCAGGTAAATCAGTCGAGCTTAAAGCAATTGCATATGGTACAGATTGCTATCCAAGGAGAAGCATAGAAACAACAATAACACTTGAAGATGTAAATCAAGCGATCATGCTAAATCCCAGAAATGCTTATCAGCGCTATGTTGCAGCAACAAATTCCACAGATCGCACGCTGTATACATACATGGGAACTTTGCTTCCCAACTTCGGCAATGTTACATATTCAGGAGCAGGCATCCTCTCGCCCATATTTAACGATCCAGAGTTTGAAACCATTGGAATTGGCACCAGAATTTTCCTCTGCGGCGCACAGGGCTATGTGATTGGAGAAGGAACGCAGCATGACCCTATGAACAATTTCGGAACGCTCATGGTGACTGGGGATCTGAAAAAAATGAAAAAAGAGTTTTTGCGAGGTGCAACTTTTCATAAATATGGCACCACACTCTACGTCGGCCTAGGAATCCCCATTCCAGTTTTAAATGAAAGAATAGCGAGGAACACTGCAATATCCGATCGCGATATTGTGACAAATGTTTTAGATTATGGCGTTGCAAGGCGAGTCAGACCAATTTTAAGAAAAGTAACCTATGAAGAGCTAAAGTCCGGAGCTATAGAGATAAATGGGATAGAAGTTTCGACATCTCCACTCTCAAGTCACCATCTTGCGAGGAAAGTCGCTGAGACTCTGAAAGCTTGGATAGAGAAGGGGGAATTCTATCTTTCAAATCCAGTTGATAGAATTCCACTCTCCACCACCTTCAAGCCAATGAAGATGACCAAAGAAGCACCCCTTGTCAAGGATATAATGAATAAGCAAGTTCGGACGATAAAAATAGACACAAGTATAGAGCAAGCTGCGAAGATAATCATAAGAGAAGAGTTCAATCATCTTCCAGTTGTGAGCGACGATGGCAAGCTTATAGGGATTGTGACCTCTTGGGATATCTCCAAAGCAGTGGCAGCGAACAAGAAAGATAAAATCGAGCCAATAATGACCAAAAATGTAATAACAGTTACCCCAGATGACCCGATAGATCTAGCCGCTAGGAAGCTGGAGCAGTATAATATCTCAGCATTGCCGGTGATCGATAAAGAACATAAAGTGGTGGGAATAATAACCAGCGAAGACCTTAGCAAACTCTTCGCGAGGAAGGAGGGAATATGAAGCTATTGCTGCGGTTTAACACAAGGGTAATTAAAGAGCCGGTGATCGCCACAGCGATTCTGAGAACCAGAGTTCTAATTAATATAGTGAGAGCCCATGTTGAGGCAACCTCCGGTGAAGTGGTTGTGGATGTGCCAAATGAGGCTGTGGATCAAGTTTTCAAAACATTCAGCGAGCTAGGAGTGGATGTTTGCAAACTTGAGAAGCCAATTATCCGAAGCGATGAAGAATGCGTGCACTGCGGAGCTTGTATAAGCGTCTGTCCACTCAAGGTCTTCTCCTTCAATAAAGACTGGACAGTGAATTTAAATGAAAGTCACTGTGTTCAATGCGGCGCATGCATCCACTCCTGCCCGCATAGAGCACTTTCGCTTTCAAGATGATACGCAAGCGCTTTCAGCTGAAGGAAACTATAGCTACATTAATTGCAGACGAAGAGAGACATATAGCTGCAGCAATTAAAAGTATAAAATATCATCGAAAGCAGCTGGAGCAGTATATCTCCATAGATCCTTTTTTTAAAATCACCCTCGAACCCTATGAATGCAGGGAAGGAGCGCCTGAGATTGTAAGATTGATGTGCGAGGCAGCTAGAAAAGCAAGAGTTGGACCCATGGCAGCGGTTGCAGGTGCCATTGCAGAGCTTGCAGTTGAGGCAATGATAGCAAATGGAGCTTCCCACGCTATCGTAGAGAATGGGGGGGATATCGCAATTCTAAATAATAGAGAAACAGTTATCGGAATTTACGCCGGTGAATCGCCTTTTAAAAACCTAGGCTTTCTCCTCGAGCCTAGGACTGAGCCCATTGGGATTTGCACCTCTTCAGGCACAGTTGGCCCGTCAATAAGCTTTGGAAATGCAGATGCAGCTACAGTTATTGCAAGCAACGCATCCCTCGCAGATGCCTGCGCCACTGCTCTTGGCAACGAAGTAAAGGATAAATCGAGCGTGGAGAAAGCGTTTGACTGCATTAAAGGGATCGAGGGCGTTGAAGGAGCCTTGGTGATAATAAAGGATACCGTGGCTGCTTGGAATAAAATCCCCAAAATCGTGAGAGTGTCACTTAGACCTGACTGTATAACGCGGGGATGATCTGAGGCCTTAAAGAAAGCCAAGCACTACTTGGCTTCTTCTACCTTTATAGCGCCAGATGGGCAGGCTTCGATGCAGGTGCCGCAGTCGACGCAGAGATTTGGGTCTACAACTGCCTTTTCATTGTTTATCGTTATCGCACCACTCGGACACTCATCCTTGCAAGTCCCGCATCCAACGCATGCATCAAGATCTACTTTTGCAACCATTTTTTAAATTCCTCCATCTTTTGATATGCTTCCAATAGTCAGTGCATATTTGATTATAAATCTTTTGAAATTCACCGGTCATAGAGCTTTTCCATGCTGCAAACCATGGCACTCCAGAAGCTTTGGAAGAAAAACAGGTCCCCCTTTATAATCCGAGCACTTCGGAATAACTATGCAATCCTTTTTCAGCGGTAACCACCCATCTCGCTGCTTTAATAGCGCCGCTTGCGAAGGCCTGCCTAGAATGCGCTCTATGGGTAATCTCTATGCGCTCGCCATCGCCTGCGAAAAGCACTGTATGCTCACCGACTATATCGCCGGCTCTTATCGCATGGATGCCGATCTCTGCTCCGCGTTCTTTCAATCCCTCTCTGCCATATGTGAGTGCAAGTTCCTTTTTAAGTGCTTTTAAAATTATTTCAGCTGAAGTTTTTGCGGTGCCACTCGGAGCATCTTTTTTAAATCTATGATGAGCTTCTAAGATCTCAATATCGAAGTCCCTTAGATAGCCTGCTGCAAATTCCAGTATTTTCCAGAATACATTCACTCCAACTGAGAAATTAGAGGAGATTACTGCGGCCACATTTTTTCCTATGGCTTGCTCCATCTCCCTTCTCTGTTCATCGGTGAAGCCAGTGGTTCCAACCACTAGGTTAACCTTGTTCCTAGCGGCGGTTTTCACATTCTCCACCGCACCGCTTGCAACTGTGAAATCGATGAGTACATCTGGCTTTAATTCCTTCAACGCGCCATCGAGGTACTTCACATCCATGATTTTAACATCGCCAACTTGCTTTCCTATATTTTTGATGTCAAATGCGCCCACAAGTTTCATATCTCCAGCTTTGAGAACGTTATCTATGATTAAAGTCCCCATTCTTCCGGCAGCGCCGGTAACTGCTACTTTAATCACTGTATTCACCCAGCGCCTCGATGGTTCTCCTCAAAATATCCTCATTTTCCTTACTCATAGGCCCGAGTGGGAGGCGAACGCCACCTGAAGCGAGGCCTTTCCAGCTCATCGCTGTTTTAATTGGAATTGGATTTGTTTCAATGAAGAGGTCTTTGAACAGGGGAGATAGCTTGAAGTGGATTTCCTGCGCTTTTTTCAGATCCCCCTTCTTAAAAGCATTGTACATCGCGCACATATATTCTGGAACTAGATTTGCTGCAACAGAAATTACCCCGTGGCCTCCAAGTGCTAAAACCGGCAGTGTTAGTTTATCATCGCCTGAGAGCACTGAAAAGCCTTTTATATCTCGAGTTAGCCTTATGACATCAGAGATCTGCGAGATATCGCCACTTGCTTCCTTTACCCCTGCTATAATTCCTTCTTTCGCCAGCTTTGCCACTTCAGCTGGCGTTACATTTCTACCAGTTCGCCCTGGGACGTTGTATAATATTATCGGCAGATCTGTTACCTTGTGGAGTTCTCGATAGTGCATTTCAAGTCCAGTTGGATTTGGCTTGTTGTAATATGGCGAGATCACCAAGCAAGCATCGGCCCCTGCTTTATCTGCATATCTAGTAAGCTCAATTGCCTCAGCTGTGCTATTCGAACCAGTGCCAGCGATTACCGGTACCTTCGACGCACTTATGGCTATATCTATCACGCGTTTGTGCTCATCAAAAGAGAGAGTTGCTGCCTCCCCAGTTGTACCGCAGGGCACTATGGCTGATACTCCACCCTTGATCACGAATTCAATATTCCTCCTCAATCCATCCTCATCAACCTTATTATCCTTTGTAAAAGGTGTAACGAGTGCTGGAATAACTCCTTCAAACATAACCTTCCCTCATTTTTTCTTTTTACTAGCGATTTTTACTCTGCGAGTCACATATCCAGCCACGCGGTTCCGGAGCGCTTTTCCTTTGATGTTGGTGAGCTCCGCTATTTTAATTTTGTTTGTCTCAAAGTCACCGGTGAACTCATTTGGGTACTCACGCAGCAGCTCCTCCGCTAGGCTTTTAATATACGTCGAACGAATATTTCCCATATTGTCACCTCAGGGTTTTATAGTTTTTCATTTTTTATAAGGATTAATAATGATTTTAACTATATAATTTGATTTAAGTTAAAATTAAAACTAATAGCACATAAGCTTTTGGCTACCACTCTACTGCCTTCCATCGAAGATGTGAAGTGCAGGAATTTCCTGTCTGTCGAGGCCAAGTTTTTTCAAGTCCAAGCCGAAGGCTACGCCATAAAGCTGCGCTAAATGTATTACGGGATATGTATAGACCTCGCCATACTTCGCCTTTATATCCACCTGTCCTCTGTCGTATTGCAGGTGGCAAAATGGACAGATATCCACGATTGCCTGAGCCTCGGTTTTCTTAATTTCCCTAAGCTTGACAAGAGTCATCTTCAGCGCAAGGTCAGGATTTCTAGCCCTAACCCCCCCGCCTGAGCCGCAGCAGAGATTTTTATCAATGTAATCAATACTCTTTGCACCTGTGACCTCAACTAGTTCATCCAAGATATGCGGCGTTTCAGGATCGTCAAGGTGCTTTATCTTCGATGGCTTCAGGAAGTGGCAGCCATAATGAACAGCAACCTTTAAATTGAGGGGGCGAACAACTTTATCTGCAATTTTCTCGATGCCGATGTCTCTATAGAGAAACTCTGCAAAATGTCTAACTTTAGAAGTCCCCTTATAAGTCATTCCCACTTTTGCCAGAATCTGGTTAACTTCTTCTTTTAACCTCTCATTCTCCTCAAGCTTGTGGTAAACTTCAGCAAGCGATCCAAAGCAGCCATTGCAAATCGTGATTATATCCACACCCAGCGCCTCTGCAATTGCGATATTGCGTGCTCCAAGAGCAAGCCAAGTAGCTTGATTAAAAGACCTAGTAACACCCGGAGCAGGGCAGCAGGATGCACCCGCTAATTCCTTTACTGGGACATTTAAAACCTTCAATACCTCGCGAGTGGCACTTTCTATTCCAGGATAGCGATTTGGTGCTACGCATCCAAGAAATAAGCCATAGGCGTCTGCCATTTTTTCACCCCTTCTTTTCCAGCAGCTTCGTGAATCCTGTTTCTTCCATTATCTTGCGAACGTCTTCAAGCGCATTTTTATCCGCCTGTGCGATTGGAGGCATTTCACTTAATCCAAGCGCTAATCGCTCTTTTTTAAATTTATCATCAATTGGTACAAGGTGGCCTGTTTTCAGCAGGAAGCCTGCTGCTCTTCGATGTGCTTCTGCCATATATCCCTCTTTAACTGCAATATTTCTAATTGCCATAATTATATCAGTTGTTTCAACTCCCTGGGGACAGCGCTCCAAGCAGGTTTGGCAGGTTGTGCACTGCCAGATGTCATCCCCGCTTATAACTTCTTTCTTCAAGCCAAGCTTTGCCTTCCGGAATTCCTTTCTTATCCTTAGCGCTGCAAGTCTGCCTGAAGGGCAAGAGCCAGTGCAAGTTCCGCATTGAAAGCAATTTAGAATTGATTCACCGCCCAATTTGATGATTTCCTCAAGGAATTCATTTTTTTCAATACTTACAGGTATAGCCATAGTGATACCCTTCTATTATTCGCATTTAATCGCATTAATATACAGTCACATGATACATGAGGCTTTCGAAATTTATCCAGGTATAGCAATTTCAGAAATGAAAAAATCTTTCAACATAAAAACCTTAAATAGATATAATGAATCTTCTATCCAAAATCGATTCAAGCAATTGCCCATTCCCAGCTAGGAAATGCGAGTGGTGTATAGTATATAAATTTTTATCAGAAGATGAAGCCATTTCGAAGTACTCTATTGAGTTAACTTGGGAAGAACTTGAGGATAAAAGGCTAATCTGGCTCAAAGGGCGTGGAGGTGCGGCATTTTACTTTTCCTACGAATTTGAAATCCCCCTTGCAGCTTACTGCATAGCGAGATGCAAAAGGAGCCACGTCGAGTGCTTGGATTGCTGCTTGAAAAAACTCGGCATAAAAAGCTATACCAAGCCCGGTTTGGGGGAAGAGAGCAATTTTAAAGTTATGCTTCCACTTCTGCTTTTCAACGCCAAGCATGCGGAAACTGTGCCGATCAAGCCAGATTCGAGGTTCTGGAAGTGCTTGGATCGAAGAAAATGCAGAGATGCTTTTTGCGAGTATTATGATCTCTGTAAAACTTTGATAGAAAATGAAAACTTGCCATTTTCATTGTAGTTTTAGAGATACAAAGTGTTTATCGAGACCAATCTCGCGCATATCCAAGCCTAATGCCAAGCCTATTGCTTGAGTGAAGTAGAGCACTGGCAAGTTAAATTTTGTTTTAAATACCGCTTCTATTTTTGCCTGCTGAGCATCGAGCATTGTATGACAAAGCGGGCAAGCAGCTATGAAGCAGTTCGCGCCCAGTTTTTTTGCCTCATCAAGTAGATTCTTTGCCAGTTGATTAGCCATCTCTTCTTTTCCCATCAAAAGGGCCCCTCCGCAGCATTTTGTCTTGCTTGGATATTCGATGTAGTCTCCGCCGATTGCTTGGATAATATTTTCAAGTTCCCTTGGATTCTCAGGGTCTTCTACTTTGCAGATATTCGCCGGTCTGGTGAGCAGGCAGCCGTAATAAGGAGCTGCCCGCATTCCTTTCAAAGGTTTTTTTACCTTTCGAATGAGATTGGCAGTTCCATAGTCATGTATAATCACGTTAATCAAATGCCTTATCTTGATTTCAGCGCGATATTGCTCGCCTATTAATTCTTCTACCTTTTCTCTTATCCCATGGCTCTCTATCATAGAATGGTCTGCTCTCAGCAAGCTATTGAAGCATATGCTGCAAGGCGCAATTAGATCCAAGCCCAGTTTTGAAGCAAGCATTATATTTCTAATTGAAAGTGCAGTGGAAAGTAGTTTGTCAGATGCCACTTCTAAGGCGCCGCAGCAATTCCAGTCGTCGATTTCCACAAGTTCTATGCCCAAAGCTCTGCATACTGCTCTTGTGGAAAGATCATATTCTCTCGCAGTGCCATGCAGGAAGCAGCCAGGGTAGTATGCATACTTCATTTATTTAATCCCTTGAATATTTTCTCAATCTGCATTTTATCTTTAACTGCCTTCGGAGTTAGAGCAAGCTTCCCCTTTTTGAACATTGAAATTCCCTGCATACTGTAAGCTATAATTCGTCCAATTCCTTTGGTTTTTATTAGGTATCCGCTGATTGCGCCTAATTCGTGCACTCTGCCGTATTTCTTGATTGATTCAGCGAATGCCTCTTCAAATTTATGTCTATTGCTGGATATTTTGATTCTGCCGGCTTTTTCCTCTCGCTTAGCTATCTCTCTTATCGCTCCCATTACTTCGGTGATGCGCACATCATGTGGACAATAATCATAGCAGGCATAGCAATTGACGCATAGCCAGATCCTTTCATCTGTCAGCACTTCTTCGCGCATCCCAAGCAATGCTTTATGGATTATTTTACGGGGACTGAATTTTTCTCCCGTTTGATTAACTGGGCATACCACACTGCAGCTAGCACAGTTATAGCAAGTTAAAATTTTCTCCCCACCGGGTTCATTTGCAATTTCATATTTGAATTTTGGATCAAGCTGCTCCAGCTTAATCATTCTTTTACCTTCATTCAATATTTGTTCAAATATTTATAAATATTTTGTTAAAAAAAAATAATTGTTTAAAAAATTAAAATAATTGTTTTAAAAATCAGAAAAATAATTAATTTTAAAAAATAATTTAAAAAGTGAAGTTATTTTTTATTTAAAGTAAAAATTAACCTTATTTTAGCCAAAAACATTAATATTATCCGTGAATAACAAAATAAGATTATAATAACACTTTGAGGTATTTACTTGAACAATGCAGCAGCGATCTGGCGTCTTCCATCACAAGAAGACTATATATATAAATGCATAAAAATAGGGGGCGAGACCATTGCAATTCCAATCTGCATTTTCATTTGCAAAGTGGGAAGGAATGCGAAAATGCAGGATGCAAAATTCATTTTCGAAGATGGAATATACTGGTATGTCTGTGAAAGAGAATTTGAAAATAGAATACATATTGAAAGAGAGATCGGAGATCGCAACGTTGGGGTAATCGCTCTATCAGACTGCCCAGATAAAGCTGAAATGTGCAGAAAAGCCGAGAAACTGGGATTGCATATCACAGGATCCATTGAAATTTAAACTATTCCTCTAGAGCATTTGGCTCACCGCCACCATGCCAGCTCTTCCTAGGTCTAATTTTCACAACATGCAAACTCTCTGTGGTATCATCAAGCAATAAGGCAGCGCCTTTATCTTGGCTCAATCTCCTCATGCAATCCACAATTCCCTCTCGCATATAAATTGGCCTCACTTCACTTAATGCTTCTATATCTTCCTGCGCAGTTAACCTATGACAAATTAAAAGATCACAGTGAGAAATTGCCTCGCGATGCAGAGAAGCCAATGTTTGGGTTGCAAGCACCAAGCTCAAGCCAGGCTGTCTTCCAAGCCTGAGCCATTCATTTATAATTACGCTTGAAGCCAGCGTTTCACCGCTTCGAGGTAAAAAAACGTGGGCTTCATCGATAAAAAGCCAAACCATTGGAATTTCTCGCTTAATAGGAACTTTTTTCATCTGAGCAAGCAGATGATTTCTTCTTGCCCTAACACGCTCATCATAAATTTGCCTCGCAAGTGTTGCAACAATTGCGCTCTTAATATTCAAAGCATGCCCGTAGCAGCTTAAGTCAAGTATACTAATTTTACCCATTTTTATAATCTCGCTCAGAGGCGTGCCATATCTATCGAAAACTCCCCAGCCTTGGACTGCAAGCAGGTAATTTTCAGCTGCAGCTCTAACACTTGGGTGAATTGTTTTATCTTGACTTATATGCGATGCTATATCTTTAATGGAAAATGACTCTCCAGCATCCTTTAGCTTTTTAATAGTTCTTATAATTAAAACCCCTAGAGGTTCAAGGGGAGATATGTTGAGTATTGAGCACCAGTCAAATGCATCAAGGCTGGCTGCCTTCACTGAAAAAGATTTGCATTCCACACCCCTATGTTCAAATTCTGCTGCATAGGCACTTGGAACAAAAATTTCTAAATCATATCTCTCAGGTTGAAAGTTCCAGTTCTTCAACAGCTTTTCTTCTTTCCAGTTTTCAACACTCATCGTCCAGAATATACCCATAGTATCGATGATTAAAAACGCAAGATTACTTTTAACAGCTTCATCCAGAGATGCAAGTTCCTCGACGATAACACCAAGGGAATAGGATTTGCCATACCCTCTCTTGCCGCATATCAATACCACGTGAGGGTGAAGCGCATCAAAGTATATTTCTGCTCCAAGCGAGCCATCGAGTGCAAGATATCTGCCCAAATTCAGAAGCCCGTTATTCGCTTGGCCGCGCCTTCCCAAGATATACATTTTTTTAGCACTCACGATCGAAAGCTTTATCTCATTCATTGTATTTCAATTTTGTGCAAAAAAGTAAACTGGTTTCTCTCCCAATCCAGCAAGAGGTGGTATACACGATATTCCGAAATTTACTGTTAAAAATTAAAAGCATACTGCAAAAAACCGAGGAGGAAAGCAAATGTCACTATTCAATTCGAATTAAAAATTATGAATGCTATACCACAGTACATTGCGAGCACTGTTTCGAGAGTGGCAGTCTAAAAAATCCTAAATGCAGAAGAAATATCCTGCAAATATTGCAAAGCGAAATGCATACTGATTGCTTGATACTGGCAAAGCCATATGAAAGAGAATATCGCGACCACGCGCTTCAACTGCTTAAAGAAATGGCGAAGCTCCAAAGCGCAATGGATTCATTCACACCAATCTCAAAGCTATGCGCCAGCTGTGAATGGAGAGATCTTTTCAAAATAGACCCTGCTAAAGCAAGCTTTGAAATTAAATTTCGAAGTGAAAAATGCAAATGCCAGGAAATTCTCGATATACTTTCTATTTCTCCAGAGATAAAGGATTATGATCGCCATATACAGGCATATATTAGACCCAAATTTTCCTCAGCAAGAATCAAGCTTGAACCACCCGATGGAGCTGTATTTTTGAAAAGCTATGAAATTAAAATGCAAGGGAGGAGACCAGCTCAAGTCGCCATCTACAGACTTCCAAATAAGCCAGAGAATATTTATTTCATTATACCAATGGAATACAATTTACCCGCTGATGAGCTTCAAATTCTAATAGATGCAAAGGCAAAGCTAATACGCCAGAGACCGCTAACAGTTCAATTTTCGGATCCAAAAAGAGCTCGCGACTTCTTCATGGAAAGAGGCAGGGAAATTATATTGCAGCTGATGAAAAATAAAAATTTAAATTTAAACGCTGAGGAAGTGAATCAGCTTGCAGATATATTTGCCAAGTACACAGCAGGCTTTGGAATTTTGGAAGATATACTCCTCGATCCAAATGTACAAGATGTATATGTTAATGCCCCAGTAACAAAGAATCCACTTCATCTACTCGTTCAAGGCGAAGAATGCAGCTCAAATGTTTTCCTCTCGGAGGATGATGTTAATTCTTTGATCTCGCGATTGCGCTCTCTCAGCGGTAGGCCTTTTTCAGAGGCAAATCCAGTACTAGATACCGATCTTGAGGAATATCATACTCGCGTGGCAGCAATAGGCTCGCCTCTCAGCTCAAGTGGCCTGGCTTATGCATTTCGAAGGCATAGCACAGAGCCCTGGACTTGCCGGCTATGATAGCGAATAATACTTTAAATTCATACGCAGCTGGGCTGCTAAGCTTCCTCGTGGATGGACAAGCATCAATATTAGTCACCGGGAGTAGAGGAGCTGGAAAAACCTCTCTTTTGAGCGCCCTTATGCTTGAAATACCTCAAAAATTTCGAGTCATCACCATCGAGGACACCCGTGAATTACCCATTTCCCAGCTTCAAGCATCCGGCTGGAAGATCCAAGGGCTGACCACAAAATCTGCAATTGCTGGCTCAGCATCTGAAGTTGAACCGGAGGAAGCGCTGAGAGCAGCACTGCGCTTAGGCGAATCTGTATTAGTAATCGGAGAGGTAAGAGGCCGAGAGGCAAGAGTGCTATATGAAGCGATGAGAGTGGGAGCTGCGGGCAACTGCGTTATGGGTACCATACACGCTTCAACAGCTAAAGAAGTCTACGACCGAGTGGTATATGATCTCGAAGTTCCACCGTCATCTTTCAAGGCAACTGATATAATAGTTGTTTGCGCTCCAATTAGACTAGGTGGCGGAATTTTGAGGATGCGAAAAATAAAACAGATAACTGAGGTTTTAAAAGAGGAAAGAATCTCAAATTCAAATGACATCTTCCAAGACCTAATGGAGTATTACGTTGAAAAAGACCAATTGAAACCGCTTCAAGTTTTAGACATGGGCAAATCACAGGCGATAAAAAACATTGCATTGAAATGGGGCATCACCATCGAAGAGGCCCTTGAGAATATAGCTCTGAGAGAGAAAATAAAGCAGGCTCAGGTAGATATTAGCCGCAGGCTGAATAATCCAAAGCTGCTGAGCGCAGAGGCAGTTGGAGCTGTAAATAACAAGCTCTGGCTTTTATTAGATGAATACAAGCAAGACCTCCAGATGGTGGAAGAGGAATGGATGCAGTGGTATGAAAATTTTTCAAAAAAATATGGAGGCTGAATGTTTGAAGCTGAAGCAAACTGGTATACCAAGGCATGTAAAAATTCCAATAAAGCTTTAAAGTTCCTGCTTCGCGACCTCGATGAGCTCAAGCTGAAGACCGAGAGTAAAGAGCTACTTCGCTTTCTAGAGTTCACAGGTCTAGATGTAGAAGCAGATGAGGTGCTCGCTTTTGCTTATTTATGTGCCCTTTCAACTCTACTTCTATTCATAGTCTTCGATTTCATTGTTCTTAATATCTTAAGCGGTATTCCAACTTCGACTATTATTTTGCTTTTAATATCAACAATAACAATACCATTGCTAGTGTTTTACTACCTGAGCCAGTATCCAAAATTTTATGCAAAGTATCTCAGAATCCACTCCCTTGGCGACGCGCCGGAAGTACTATCCTATATTGTTATGAACATGAAACTTGTTTCAAACATCGAGCGCTCAATAAAATTTGCCTCCGAAAACTCAAATCGCCCACTGGCGAAGGATTTGCGGAAACTGATCTGGGATATGTATTTTCGAGTTTACAGCTCCATCGATGACGCAATAGCGAGCTTTGCAGGTGAATGGGGGGAATGGAGCGGTCACATTAAAAGAGCCATACATCTCATAAGAAGCTCGCTTGAGGAGCCAGATGAAGCTCAGCGCATTATAACACTTAATCGAGCTCTGGATGTGGTGCTGGAAGGCACCAAGAATATAATGGATGACTTCGCCAGCAGACTTCAAGCTCCAACCACCGTGCTCTATTCCATTGGAGTAATGATTCCACTTGCACTTGTGGCAATGCTCCCAGCAGCCAGTGTAATTGGATATAGAATTAGTACCTTTGAACTTGCATTAATTTACGACCTTTTGCTTCCTATAATAACCTTTGCCTATGCTTATTCAATTCTTCTCAAAAGACCAGCTGCATTCACACCACCTCAAATTCCCAAGCATCACGAAAACCTGCCGAGTCAAAAGCAGAGGTATATCATAGCTGCACTTGCGATTATAACTGGCATAATAATTGCACTGCCTAGTTTTCTCCATCTCGCCCTAGCGATTCCAGAAATTAAGTCTCAATTGATCGCTTGGAATGCAAGCATTGTTATATTCAGCCAGCTGAATAGCTCTCTTCCCCCAACATTGCCAGCCATCTGGGGCATTGCAGCTGCGATATCGATTTACTGCATAGGAATATATCTGCCTTATAAAAAAATCAGAGATAGAATCAGAAAGATGGAAGAAGAATTTGCAGATGCCCTCTATATTCTAGGTAAAAGAATATCTGAAGGCAGATCTGCTGAGGAGGCATTTGCATATACCTCAGAAACAATGGAGGGCTCTGAGATTGCAGTTATATTCTCCTCCATTGCATATAACTTCGTTGCAATGCGCACCACAATGAAAGAAGCTCTTTTTGATGAAGAATTTGGCGCACTTAAAGAGGTATACTCAGATAGAATCCTAGCCACTATGAAGCTATTCATCGAAAGTGTACAGAAAAGTAATGAGGCTGCAGGTATGGCTCTGGTAAAATTAGCGGATCACTTAAAAGAACTGCAAGCAGTTGAGGATAACATAAAGCGTGCTTTATACACAATGACAAGTATGATGCGCACCACCGCGATGATCTTTGCTCCATTAATTGGGGGCGTAACCCTAGCCCTATCGGAAGTAATTGCAAAGCTGCTTGTGAGCATTATGCGGGAAATGCCATCTCTGCCAAGCGAGAGCAAAAAATATCTGCCAATGCTGCCTAAATTCACAGAAATGAGCATAGCGCCTGAGCATTTCATGATCATAATTGGAATATACCTCATTCTGCTCACCTTCATATTGATACGCTTTATAGCTGGAATAGAACATGGTGACGACAAAGCGCAGTTCATGTTTGACCTAGGCATTGCCACGCCAATAGCAATCTTTGTATTCTCCCTCTTTACAATCTCAAGCAAAATTCTATTCGAAATGATCATATGAGAAGGTTAATCAAAAATCCAAAATTAAAAGCGCTTAAATAATAAACCTTAATTAGACCTCGTATAAATAATAATTCAGCGGGCTCGTAGCTCAGGGGAAGAGCACTGCCTTCGCAAGGCAGGGGCCACGGGTTCAAATCCCGTCGAGTCCATACCATTTTTAGAAAGGTTTTCTTCTTACTGGCAATTCTTGCAAATGCTCTTTTTTATTAAGAATTTTGAGGTCGTTGTGGAGCAATTGCTGCAGGCTTTAATTTTGCATTTGTCGCATTCGACTTGATGTTTACGGCATGTATTTTGACTGCAGATTGGGCAAATATATGCACAAGAATTGCAGAGAGCAGAGTTGCAAATTACACATTTTATAGGGATGTGTTCAGGGCAATACCAAGTTTTACAATCTTCGCATGGAACACCATGCTCCTGGCAATTCCACTTTCCATAAGTTGGGCAAGGAAAGACGTGTTTTTCGCATAATGCTCTGCCGCATACTTCGCAGACTGCAACTGTTATCTTTCGCAGAGGAGCTATGTCTATATAGCTGGTTAATGTATGTTTTGGGCAGGTTGATATTGTGTCTGAGAGTATTGAACCTGAATAGGCAAACATTTCACGCCTATAAATTTCCTGTCAGCTGACAAATTCTATTTTCCACTTGGGCAAGTAGCCTAGCTGTATTCTTCTGATTTTAACGTCTCTTCTTGGCGGAGTAAAAACATAGCTTCCGGTTTCCACATCTTCGTCAAATATGCTACCTGTGCTACCTAATTCTTGGGGATCAAATCTTGGGATAGATTTTTTCTCCTTCAATTTCAATCTTTTCCTGCATTTCTTCCATCGGCTTGCTTTCTTGGATTTACCTCGGTTTCTTTGATTGTAGGCAATTCAAGTTGTATTGGTTCGCTTTGGAGTTGTTGTAGTTTGAAACCGCAATGAGGACAAAATTTCGCTTCTGAAAACTCCAATTGTTTACCACGATTTTTATTTCCATGTAAAGAAATGGAAAAATACTGCGAGCGGAAATAATCGAGTTTTATATATATAGGATAACGCAAAGAAGCAATTTAGAAAATGGAGCTGGAAATTGAAATAATTGGAAAGGGCAGAGCAAGAGCTCGAATCGATGATAGAAATCCGGTTACAGCTAAAATTATTTTTGAGAAGCTACCCCTCGAGGGAGAAGTGAAGTTATGGGAAGAAGAAGTTTACTTCGAAGTGCCTTTAAAGCTTGGCTATGAAAATCCATCTGAAAAATCCATAAAGGGAGACCTATCCTACTGGCCGCCTGGTTCTGCAATTTGCATCTTTTTTGGCGCATCGCAGCCCTATTCTGCTGTGAATCACTTTGGTTCCATCGTTGAGAACCTAAAGCTCTTTCGCGATGCAAGAGAGGGAGATAAAATTATAATTAGAAAAGCTGAGAAATGGCCGAAGGAAATTGCAAGCGAAAAAATCTTTTCGCGAGGACTAGATAGAATGATCATCAAAACAAGCTTTACTTCTAAAACAACTATCGCTGAAGTAAAGAGATATTGCGAAAAACTCTCTGCATGTGCGAGGGATTTCTACTTCGTCAATGCAGGGGCAATAGGCGACTTAGGTGCTTATCTAGAATTCAGCTATTTTGGAAGCAGATCTGAAAGGGACTTCGAGCTTGCCTTGAGAACGATTTTACAGTGCCTCGATGCACACCCCAAGCTCAAAGTGGAACAAGTGATCGTTGGAAGGGAAATTACCTTTTAATTTGCCACTCCCCATAAGGCTATTACGCCCATTGAGGCAAGGGTTACAACGATCCCTGCGATTACTACTCCAAGAACTATTGCTGGAAAGGCGTGGCGAAATTTCATGCCGAATAAAAATGCAGCTGCACAGCCAGTCCAAGCACCAGTTGCGGGGAGAGGGAGCGCAACAAATATGCACAGCGCCAGGGCTTCGTATTTCGCTATATCATCGCTTAATTTGCGCTTTGTTCTTGCAAAAAGCCAGTCAAAGAATCTATCAAAAACTCGATATCTGCGAAGCCAGCGCTCCATTGGGCTTAGAAAAAGTAATAATGGTGCAACTGGTAGAATATTTCCAAAAACGCTTAGCAGAAAAGCATCGAGCGGCTTCATCTTATAAACTCCAATAGCAACAGGGATTGCTCCTCTCAATTCCGAAATTGGGGTCATGGCAATTAGGATAACTGCTAGAGCGGTAGCGATATCCAATTTATTTCCTCCCTTCAATGCCTTTAACTAATGCAGTTAGAACTCGATTTACTGGCGTTGGTATGCCATATTTTTCTCCATATCTCACAATTGCACCATTGATTGCGTTGATTTCAGTTTTCTTGCCTTTTTTAACATCCTGAAGCATTGAGGACTGATTCTCAGCTGTGGCCTGTGCAACTGCTATTGTGCGTTCAACCATATCTTCCTTTATAACAATACCGCTTGCAATTGCAACTGCAACAGCCTCTTCAACTGCTAGTTTCACAAGTGCTTTTAATTCTTCAAATTTCAAGATCTCTCCATTTTTCAAGCCAGTTATCGCGGTAATTGCATTTATCCCTGCATTTATTATCAGCTTTTCCCAGATTTTCGTCTTTATGTCTATAGCTATGGAGGTCTTAATGCCCGCGCTATTCAACAGCTCCGCGATTGCCTTTATTCTCTGTGTAACTCCACCATCAAGCTCGCCAATTACAGTTTCCCCCTTTCCAGTATATCTTATGTGCCCGGGTTCAAGAAGTGTTGAGCCATAAGAGGTTTTACCACTTATCACCCGCTCGATACCAACTATACTTGCGATGATCTCTTCATTTCCGATTCCATTTTGCAGTGTAAGAATAACTGTTTTTTCCCCCAGCGGAATAGCTCTCGCAGCCTGTTCAGTGTCGTAGGATTTAACAGTGAATAGAAAAAGCTCTGCTTCTACCGCTTGAGTTGTTGCTTTCAATTTAATATTAAATTCCTCCAAACCGCTAACCCTCAGTCCTCTTTCCTCTATCGCTCTAACATGCGCTTCTCTACCTATAAGAGTAACATCATAGCCTGCTCTTGCAAGCAATGCTCCAAATAGGCTTCCAATTGCACCTGCACCCATGACTGCAATTTGCATAGAGTGATATTTTTTGTCAACTAGAAGAAAAAACCATCGAATAAATAAAGAATCAAAAATTAAATTTGGAGCGGGTTGGTAGGGGATGGATTAGATTGTGCAGTTTTTAAAAACGGCATACACCCGCTCAATTAAGATTATATAAAGTAGGGTAAATATATACTTTTCTACCAAAAACTTTAAATTCAGTGAAATTTATCAATATGCCGGCTAACTCCCAAAGGATCAAAATGAAAATTTTATCAAGAAAATTTTATTTAAGAGATCCTGCTATTGTTGCAAAAAACTTGCTCGGCAAAGTGCTGGTTAGAAAAATGTATGATAAAATGCTAGCTGGTAGAATAGTGGAAACCGAAGCCTACTACGGTGAAGAAGACCCTGCATCTCGGGCTTATGGAGGAATGAAAAATTTTAACAAAATCATGTGGGGGGAAG
>JBBIOZ010000019.1:0-23775 GCA_037443105.1 Methanocellales archaeon | reverse complement strand
TCATCATGGGTGCTACTAGGAAGAGATACAGTAGATATAGTACTGTTACGAATGCAATTAATGCAAACCCAAAGTTTGTGAGATGGACAGACATCAACTTTGTGCTCTGCGCCACTGCATAGCTTGGGAATACTGTTGGCAGCCATAGGTTCATAGCACCATAGAGATAAAGCACAATGCCAATTGCCCCAATCCAGTAAGCAAATTTCATTAGAGGTCCATGAAAGCCTAGCTTAGGCCACTCCCCGCCTCCTCCGAAGTAGTATCTTATAAGTGCTTTGGCATCGCTTAAGTCCTTCCCAGTTGGAATGAGTTCGCTGAATCTAGTTCTCCTGAGGAATAGGCTGTGGTAGATGATGTGGAATATGAAAATCCCACCAAGTAGAGCTATGCCGGCTATATGCATTACCTCTATGAATTTTGCTCCCAAGATTTCAGTAAGCATTATTCCTCCAGGCATACCAGGCATCACGGGATCTCTGAAGAGGAATGCTAGTTCAACGGTTGCAAGCATTGCAAACGCCACAAGAAAGATCAAGAATTCAACTCTAACAAGTGCGTCCCATCTTATAACTTGCTCGCCCACAACTGCATTTCTCATCGTTCTCTTAGCAACTTTTGAGCGTTCCAGCCAAATTTCTGCCATTCCTCACACCCCCTCTCCTTTATTGCCCTTTATCCACTGCAGCAGGAAGACCACTACGCCAGCAATAGCTGCAAGTCCAAGTATTCCTAGGGAGAAGCCTTTAATAGCTTCTCTCGTGCTTTGAACAGGCGATGAACCAACTACCGGAAGTCCAGCTTCTGCTGGAGGTATGGGTGATACTATGAATACACTGGTGCCGCCGTTTTCAACCTCGCCATAGAGGTAGCCATTGATTTCCCTTGCTCTTGCCTTTGCTTTTGCAAGCATCTCTTCACGCTCTCCAAACTCAAGTGCATTGGTTGGGCAAGTTGATACACAAGCAGGCTCCATTCCCTCTCGAATTCGATCTGCACACCACCAGCATTTATAGGTCTTATGCCTCTCTGGATCGTATTTGGGTATTCCGAATGGACATTCAAAGGTGCAATATTGACAGCCTATGCATTTCTCTTCATCTATGACCACTGGCCCTTCTTCATATTTGGTTATCGCTTTAACCGGGCAAACTGCTGCGCAGCTTGGATGCTCGCAGTGCATGCAGCGATTGGTCATAAATATCCATTTGAAGTCTGTGCCTGTGCCTTTTTCATTGAATCTGATGAAGTTATAAGTATGCGGACTCAGCGAAGGTGGATTGGTCCAAGTTTGGCTGAGCTCAGTTTTCACCGCTTTTAAGTCGTTCCAGCGTTTACAAGCGACTTGGCAGGCTCTGCAAGCTATGCATTTGGTTGAATCGTATATCATTGCTTTTTTCACCATTTTCTATCCCTCCTAAGCCTCCTCCACCTTTACTAAGCAGGTTTTATATTCAGGGATATTTGCGCTTACATCCACTGCATCGATGGTTGCTTCATTAGCACTTGCTCCAGTGCTCAAGCCCTTGAAGCCCCAGTGCCAGGGCATCGCTACCACATGCACCTCTTTGCCGTTTACTATAAGCGGTGCAAGTCTTTCGGTGACAATTGCTCTTACTATTATTCCCTCCGGCTTTCTCGCGCTTCTCACTCGTACTCTATCTCCAGCTTTGATTCCAAGTTGAGCAGCTAGCTTTGGATTTATCTCAATGAACATCTCAGGATGTAGCTCCACAAGATATGGAAGGTTTCTGGTCATTGCGCCTGCTTGCATGTGCTCCGCTAGTCTGAATGTTGTTAATACATAGGGATACTCATCCGCTGTGCCTATTTTAACTTCGAAGCGCTTGTCCCACATCGTGGGATATTGAGCTGCGAGATCCTTATCCGGACTCTCCACAGGTTCATTATGCAGCGGGAAGCCGTGATAGAATGGATTCTTCTTGGCATCTACCCCTGGCCATTTCGCCGCCCATGCATCTGCAACTGCAATGCTATATAGCGGTCTTGACCAAATTGCAGCTTTATCTAGTCCTAAGTAGACGTCAGGAGTGTGCGCCCACCATACGAAGAATGTTTTTACTCCCGGATTGGTTTCTGCTATATTATAGAGCACTCTTTGATTATCCATCCAGCTCCATGCCCAGTTCTTGAAATAGCCATATTTAGCATCTTGCTCATCCACAGGCCTTTTATCTCTTCTCTTGGGCATGATTCCATCGATCTCTGGCCTAGCATCTGGATCCCATGAATTTCGATATAGCACATTAGCCGCGCTCTGGAAGATGGTTTTATTTCCAACTGTCACCCTCTTTGCACCTATCTCTTTATACACATTCTCAGGCCCCTCGCCAAAAGTGCTTGGCCAGTGGGCATCCCAGCTATTCTGAACCTCTACACCTCCGATCTGTCTTTTTATGTCCACTCCTTTCTCAGCCTCGAATCTCTCTGAAACGGTTTTTAACCCAGCGTATTTTCGCAGATTCCTACCGAGTTCAGTTAGGAATTCAAGCTCAGGCTTGCATTCACCAGGGGGATCTGCGCCTTTCCATCTCCATTGTATCCATCTACCGGTATTAGTTATGCTACCAGCTCTTTCGCACTGCGTTGTGCCAGGTAACAAGATATCTGCATAGTGCGCGGTTTCAGTTTCAAATAACTCATTAACCACGAGGAAGAAGCCCTCTTTTGAGAGTGCTGCTCTCACGCGGTCTGCATCACTTACTGATACTGCTGAATTATCGCCCACTATGAATGCAACTTTTATCTTGCCATCGGCTATTGCTCTATAGAACTGCACCGTTGGATTTCCAACGCCAACTGGTAGATCGCAGACAACTGGCTCCTTATCTGGATCTTTCCCAGGCCAAGTGCCAATATATATCCCCCAGTGATATTCCAATGCATTCCAAGTTGGGAAGTGCCTTGCATCATATTGTGCCTCAATCTTGTCTTTAGGCGTATAAGTTACACCCCCCTCAACTCCACCGCGAACCGCTGGATCGCTATTCTTCCATTTTTGATATCTTCTTATTTCAGCCACATTTGCTGGAGGTGCACGATAGCCCATTATCAAATGCGCAAGCACATTCATATCGGTAGAGCCTTGCACATTGCTTATGCCTCTCAATGCATTGACGCCGCCCCCTGGAACGCCCATATTCCCTAGGAGCAATTGCACTATTGCATATGCTCTGATTGCTTGAGTGGCATTGGTATGCTGAGTAGTTCCCATGGCATAGTATATATTTCCAGGTCTATTTTTGGGATCTGTGAAGACATCGTAGATTTGAAGCAATTTATCCTGCGGAATACCAGTTATCCTTACCACTTCTTCAGTGGTATAATTCTTGACTATTTCCTTCAGCTTGCTGAATATTGAATCAGGATGGTCTATACCCACGTTGTTGCCATTCAAATCATAAGGTGCATTAGTTCTTTCGTTAACAAATTTAGTGTCCCAACGCTTGTTATCAATTATATACTTTATCATTCCTAGCCAGAAGGCGGCTTCTGAGCCAGATCTATATTTGGCATAGATATCTGCCTGAGAAGTAGTCTTGTTATATCTTGGGTCTAGCACGATTACTTTAGCACCATTTTCATCGATGGCTTTTCTAACCCATCTGAATTCCATGCTATGGCTCTCAGCTGGGTTGCTCATTATGAGGAACACCTTTGAGTTCTTGGCATCGACGATGTGATTGGTCATTGCTCCAAAACCAAATGTATTTGCAAGTCCTGCTACAGTTGAGGCATGGCACTTTCTAGCTTGATGGTCGATGTTGAGGGAGCAAAACAGCGTTGAAGTAAGTTTCTTAGCTAGATAGTTCTCTTCATTGTTCCAGTATGCTGAGCCATACCAGCCAACTGGCGAATCAATGCCCTTAACATAGTAATCCTCGCCCGCGCCAGCGACGCTTTCACCCTGCTTGTATTTGATGCTTTCCATCGCTTCTTTGACCTTTTTTGCTATGATTTGATAGGCCTCATCCCAAGTTATGCGAACCCAGCCTGGGTCTTCATTTATGCCTTTCTTGGGATTAGTTCGCTTCATTGGGTATAGTATACGCCTATCACTGTTAACAAGCTGAATATATGCTGCAAGTTTTGCACATTCAGCTCCCTCGTTGATTGGATGATAGGGGTCGCCTTCGATCTCAACCACTTTGCCTCCGATGGAGGTGACTAGCAAGCCGCATCCACCTGCGCAGTATGGACAAATGCTGGGAGTTTGCTTGCCTGCTTTATATTTCTGCATCTTCTCGCTTGTGGGGAGCTCTCCTCCGGGCCATTCAAAAATCTTTGTCTCTGCCGCTCCCATTTGAGAAAGTGCTCCAAGTGCAAAAGCCGCAGTACCAAGTTTGAGGAAGTCTCTGCGTGTTAGCTGTAAACCACTATCTTTTTCAGTATTCTCCATCCTTTACCTCCTTATTTCATTTTTCCCCTAACCGTTTTATATCCCTTCTTTCTTTTCCCATATTATAAGATTTACGAAAATACCAAAATTTGTTTAAATAATGAACATTTTATCCAAATAATGAACATAGAAAAAAAGAAATAGAATAAGAATAGAAGGCATGCAAAGGTGCGAGATTGGCAAAGCAATCAATAGAGCAAAGAATTAAAGCAATTGAAGAGGCGAAAGAAAAAAATCCTGAGTTTGAAAAACTTCTTGAGTTCTATAAAGCAATTTTACTTGCTCAAAGAGAAATTGATTCTCAGGCAGGCAAAGGAACGAAGATGGATTTTAATAAAGAGAAAATCGAAGAGCTTCAGCGCAAATCCAATCAATCAAGAAAGCCCATCATCAGTTTCCTGGAGTCGGAGATTTTCCTTGAGGATATATTGATCTCCAGTTTCCTTCAAATCTCAAATAAACTTCCAGATACAGCTAAAGGGGAAATGAAAGATTTTCTAGAGGCATTAAAAGCGAAGAAGGTCAACATAGTAGAAATAGCAACTGCAGTGGTAAAGGAAGACCCTGAGGTTTTTGAAAAGCTAAGGCAGGAATATAAAATAAATCCCACAACCTTGCTATTCATTGCAAGCAGTATTATACAGCCATTCCTAGAGGAAATTGCTAGGCAAGTGGATCAAGCTTTTCTCGAGCTATGGTGGGAAGCATATTGCCCAGTTTGCGGTAAAAAACCGGCTGTAGCTAGAATTAAAAATCGAAAGCGCTATTTGGTTTGCTCTCTTTGCGGTGCTGAATATCTAGCCGATCTCTTTTTATGCGTGCACTGCAACAATCTCGATCCAAATACCCTTGGTTTTCTCGCAATTGAAAACGAGCCTTGGTTTAGAATTGACTACTGTGAGAAATGCAAGCACTATTTGAAGGTCATCAATAATGATAAACTAAAAATTCCCATACCAAATGGCTTGGAAGATGTGCTCACTCTGAGTTTAGATCGAATAGCAAAAGAAGCAGGTTTGCTTCCCTAGCTTACCCCCAGGGTGGTTCCACCACGATTTTTGGCTTTAAAAAGATATCCACTTTTTTAACTTCATTTTCCCCAACGCTAACCACAGCCTTCTCTTCCCAGTAACCATCGAGTGGAACTGCAAATATCTCATAGGTATCACTTGGCAGTCTGTCAAATTCATAGTATGCATCTTTATTGATAATTGCATATCTATTTGCCACAGGCAGTATTAGCGTGAGCGTTACATTGGTTTGAACCGGCATTTTGGTTTCAGCATCCAGCACTCTACCATATATCTTAGAATTACCGATAGCACGTGGAAGCTTGAAATCCAAGATAGCGGCTTCATTCTCTCTTAAAACCACGCTTTTACTCTGACTTTGAAATCCCTTTAAACTCGCAGTAACAATGTAGCTCCCTGGAAAGAGATTTTCCAGCTTATAGCTTCCATCAAATAGCGTTATCGTTTCGGCATTAACAGGGCTGCATTTCACCCTTGCTGCGCTGAGCATGCTTCCATCTTCAGCTAGCACTTTTCCCAAGATTTTGCAGCTTGGTGCTTCATTTTTATTTTTATTTTCATTTTTATTTTCATTTTTATTTTCATTTTTATTTTTCATAGAACTCATCCTCTTCATCGTAATCTCCTTCATCATCGCGCCAGCTTGTATCCCCAACCATTGCAGCTGCAATTGAATCAATGCCATCAAGCCATTCAGCGACTGCAATATTGCTATCCTGAATCTCCTCAAAAAGCTTCTCATCAATTTTAGCTCCACTTAGAACAAGAGCACCTACTTTGCCCATGAGTTTGAAAGCTTCATCGATTCTCTGGTTTTGCTCTGCCATCGCGGCTTGCTTGACCATTGCTTCAATGCTTCCCCCCTCACTATAATCACGCTTGATATAAAACTCGCAAGCAGCGAATACACATACCAAAGAATTTTGAACTGACTCAAGCATTAGGTCGATGTCTTCATTTATAGAAGGAATTTTTTTCGTTACAATGCTAGCGATTTTATTGATTTCTCTAAGTGCATCTTGCTCTGTAATTAAATTCTTCTCAAATTTATTGACAACCTTTAAGCACGCGAGTACCACATCATCAACCATGTTCACAAATATCGCGCCAGCTTTGCTTGGCCCCTGTGAAGCTTGCTCGATTTTAAAGCCACTTGTCTTGGCTTGTTCTATCCAGTTGTTCCATCTCTCCCGCGTATAGAAGGGAATCGATATCTCATCCTTAGCTGCTTTCTCATTTTTTTTTCTAGATCGCTTCACGCTCTTTTTCTCCTAATTATGTAAACACATCCTTATTAAAAAGTTTTTATGCTTTAATAGCATATCAAAATTGGGTGAATGAATGAGAAATCGCTATTTACGCACTCCAACCGAACCTATATCAGTTGAAGATCGCAAGCTTTCTGAACTGCTGCAAGCAATGCTATCCACTGGTTTTCAAGGCAGAAGACTTGCTGAAACAATTGAAACTTGGGTGGAGATGCTAAGTGAGAGGAAAGTAACGATCTTCCTTGGACTAGCAGGCGCAATGGTCCCAGCTGGCATGCGTCGGATTATTGCTTTCTTGATTCAAAAGCGATTGATCGATGTGCTTGTTAGCACAGGTGCCAATATATTTCACGATTGCCACGAAGCCGTGGGCAGAAAACATTACCTTGGTACACCATATGTGAATGATGGTGAATTATTTAAATATCACATTGATAGAATCTATGATATCTTTGCTTCTGAGAAGCAATTTCGAGAGCTGGATTTTATGATTCGAGATTTTGCTAAAAAACTTGATTCACGAAAGAATTATTCCTCGCGCGAATTCATTTATCTACTGGGAGAAGAAATTGTGAGAAAAGGAGGCGATGAAGATTCAATAATAGTCAGTGCATATAAACAGCAAATTCCAATTTTCATCCCAGCACTTTGCGATAGCTCAATTGGAATTGGATTGATGCTGGCAAGAAGGAACAATGTAAAGATAAATGTGGATCAAATGAAAGACTTGGATGAAATCACGCAAATAGCAGAGCAAAGCGATAAAACCGGTGTGATTTATATCGGGGGAGGCGTGCCAAAGAATTTCATTCAGCAAATAGAGGTAATACAAGACATACTTAATTCAGAAAGTGGCCATGAATATGCCATTCAATATACCACAGATGCTCCACACTGGGGAGGATTATCTGGCGCCACATTTGAGGAAGCAGTCAGCTGGGGTAAGATTTCAAAAAATGCTAAAAAAGTTCAAGTATTTGTGGATGCCACAATAGCATTACCAATAGTGGTTCAGGCTCTTCGCGAGAGAATGACTGGCAGGAAAAGATTGATGCCAATGTTCACTTGGGGAAAGGATAAATTGAATTTGAGGTATCGATGGCATGTTATCTGATGAAATTCGCAGTAAATTAATCGCTAGAATAAAGCAAGGACTTGATCAATTTGGGCAGAGGGAATTTCAGATAAGGGTAAAGCAAATTGGAAGTCGAACATATCAGCTGGAAATTCTATTCAGCAAAGATACAATGTTTTTCTTAAGGAGTGAAAAAATCACGCTTAGGGATATATCTAGGATCGTTGGAGAACTTGAGAAGCAGCATAAAATCACGATTGAAAAATCTATAAAGCCCTTAGAGGAATGATGGTGATAGCGCTATTTTCAAGCCATCTCTGTTACTCAGCTAAAGCTCATTTAAAAGTGGCGCAGTACAAAGTTATCGACTTCAATTGCATCAGAATTTTAAAACCGCCCTGCTTTTGCAGAAATTATGGAAAAAATGCGAGCATTTTAAACACTGCAAGCAATGCCGCGCGATACACTGGAATAGGCAATTTAATTTGTTTTTTAATTGTAATCAATTTTGTATTCAAAAGCTTTAAGCTAATTACGGCTATTAATATGGATGGGGGAGAAGATGAAGATAGTGTTATTGAACGGCAAAATCGATAGGGAGAAAGTCGATATCCTGCAGCATAGACTTAATGGTGTATGCGGCTTTCGAGAGATAGTACTGGGGTATAATTCCACTGAAATAATATTCCATGAAAAATTAATTAAAAAAGCTATGCAGATAATCGAGGAAGAATGTGGAATGATAATTGAACGGATTTGCGAAGTACCGGAATTAAGCAAGCGTCCAATCACTGGAAAATTTTAGTTCCATTCGGCCCTTGGACTAGTTCCTCTCCAGGTATTAAATTGCCTTTTTTCCTCTTCTTTTTCTTTTGAAATTTCTTCCTCAGTTCAGCTGGCCCTTTCAACTCCATCTTTCTCCCTCAATCGCTCATTAATAAGATTTAAGAGCTCGAAACGCAAATCTCCACTGCGATTTTTTAATCCTTTGATTTGATCCGCCAATTTTTCATCCCCAAGGCTATATCTAATCCAGCGCTCAAAGTCTCCTCTTTGGATGTGATACTCTAGAGACTCCACGGGGCTTTTCTTTACTGCTTCAAAGAATCCTCTCAAACTCCATGCTTTGATGTCTAGGAATTTACCAAAACCGGTTGAGAAGATGAATGCCTCATCAGCAGCTTTAATTGCATTTCTCACTCTAACATCAAAATCATGCAGTATGCTGAAGTAGGTGATAAAAGCATTATAAGCATCTTCATACGGGCTGAAGTAGCTATGCACCTCCCCAGGCCCCCCTCCACCTGTATAAATATAGTATAAATGGTCGCTCTCTCCAAGATATCTCCAGATTTTCAGCAGTGTTAAGTCTCCACTTTCCTTGACTTTAGGCTCCAATTCCTTTTCATATTGATAGCAGGCCCATTGCATGGCATTACCAAGCCAGCAGCTTGTGTCTCTATTGAGATCTGCCCAAGAAATAGTACTGAACTCTGGCACGTCTATTTCTCCAACAGCATTATACTTTTCCACAATCTCGGTAGGAGTAGCGAATTTCAAGTTTTCCCACTTGGAAATTTCATCTGGAAGGTGATAAAGGAACTCTTTGATTCCAGTTTCTGGGTGGTGATGTTCTCCAAATGTTTCATAGTCAGGAAAGATATTTATGCACTGCCCTGGAGTTGCAGCCAACCAAGAGGCGTATTTATCTGCTGTAAGAGGATATTCCTCCCATTTCCTCGAGGAAAATCTGAATCCAATGTCATCAGTCAATTGATAATTTCTCAAAAGTACTTTTAAATCTCCATCCTTAACTTTATAAACATAATTTGGAGATTTACCGCTTAAGATTCTATCTGCGCCTTCAGTAAAAATACCTTTATATCCAAGTTCCTCAACTACTTCTGCAATCTTATTATTATATATTAACTCTGTGTTTTCAAAAAAAGTAGGTTTATATTCCAGAGTTTCGACTATTAGCTCTCTATGCATGTGTATTTGCTCTTTAAACTCATTTTTATCTTCATATAAACTAACTAAGGAATGATAATACGTTTGCTCTAAGAATTCTACACATCCAGTGCTTGCGAGCTGCTTAAAGCTTTCAATGACCTCGGGATTGAACTTCTGACACTGTTCCAAAAAAACTCCTGAAATGCTGAAGGAGACCTTAAATCGCTTGTTAGTAGGTTTGAATTCATCAATTTTCTTTAAAATTATTTTATTCGCAGGCAAATAGCATCTCTCAACTATTCTCTGAAAGATTTTTCGATCAAGCTCGCTCCAGAAATAATGGTCAAATAGTTCCTCGATGGCTTTTCTCTTGAACATTTTTTTTTCCCAGTAAAAGTTCTTATTAAGTCTGAAAGGTTGATGCACCTCGAAGCATAGGCATACGTCTGTCAAAATCATCACCACAAATAGAATACATTATATAAATATTTATATTTTGACATTGCTTTGATTTGGATATATTTAAATTATAACGTTTACCATTTGCTCCTATCCAGCAGCAGAAAATAAGCCGAAATCTTTAAATAACTCGCAATCAATCTAATAGCTGGGATGGAAGATTTGCAGAAATATGTTTTAAATTTTAAAAAAAATTATGCAACAAATATTGCTTTTATCGCAAAATTAACCAAGAATAGAGGAATAATATATGTTAACCGTGGAATGGGATAGCTATGAGCTGCCCTCCTACGGGTTTGAACCTAAATCTCAAGAGAAAAGATATGGAATCATAGGCGGGCTAGGCGTAGTTTCAGATGAAATTCTCTCTAGGATATCCAGTCAAGTGAATATAATAGGAGTGGGAGCTAGACGCATAAGAGGGAGAGACTTACCTGTCTATGAGGAAATCGATGGGTATAAAATAATTAGGCCACTCTGCAGATTCAGCGAGCTGGAAGTAGCAAAAAAATGCAAAGAACTATTTGAAACTGCAGGCATGGAATTCAATAATATCCATGCCAGTGAAATTTCAACCCTTCCATTTCTAGCAGATTATACATTCGCTATTCCAGAGGTTATCACTGATAAAAAGCCAGAGCTTATCTGCGCTCACGATTGGATGGCAATCCTAGGCTCTTATCAAAAAACTCTTACCCATAGAATTCCACTGGTAGTATTTCTCCATTCTCTTGAATCAGGTAGAGCAGGCGGTATAATTCATACCTTTAAAGGGCCAGAGGAAAATAGATTTGGAGGTGTCTACGCGGGGAGTAGAACCATTAGAGATATAGAGGCACTTGGCATTAAGAAGGCAGATGTTTGCTTCACAGTTGGCAAGAACATGGTGGAGGAAGTTAAAAAAGTTGGAGCAATGCATGGTATCTCGCCTGAGGAAATTGAGAGAAAGACTTATCCAATTCATCATGGCATTGATACCAAAAAATATAGGCCGATCAAAGTTGAGAAGGAATATGATGTTATTTTCATAGGTAGATTTGCAATTGTAAAAGGCGTTATGGAGCTATTGATAGCTGCAAAGCTGCTCAAGCAAAGCTATCCAGATATAAAAGTCAAGTTAATTGGAGGAGGAGAACTCGAGGAAGAGATTCTTCGATGGGTCGCTAGAGAGAAAATGGAAAAAAATATTTTAATCTCCACAAAGTGGCACGCGCCTGAAGAAAAAGCTTTGGAAATCAACAAAGCAAAAATTGCAGTTGCACCTAGCAAATATGAGCCTCACGGTCAATTTGATCTTGAGGCAGGAGCGTGCGGTGTTCCATGCATCAATGGCACAGGTGGCTTTATGGAGAGAATGATCGATAACTACACCGCACTGCAGTGCAACCCATTCGACCCGAGGGATATAGCTGAGAAGATCGATTTTTTATTAAAGAATGAGGCAAAGATCGAGGAAATAGGGAGAAATGCTCGAGGGTTCGTTGCAAAGCACTACGACTGGAATGAGCGGGCAAAGATATATCCAGCAATATTTGAAGCAATAGCAGGCGGGGATTTAAAACTCTTGGATGAACTACCATTGGTGGTACCCATCAAAACCTTAATTTGAATGCATACCTGTGCTCGAATAAAAAGATTATAAGCCCAATATGTAAATTTATTTTTCTTTAACTCATAGCGGGGGATGGATTTGAACCATCGATCTACGGGTATCCCTGCTGCTATGAGCCCGTCGGGATCTCCTGACTACCCCACCCCGCTTTCAAGTTAGTGTTCTTAGAAATATGAAATTTATTTATATGCATTTAAATCTTTCCTTCGGTGTGGTCTTTAGCGAGGATTTAAGCTCTATAATAGCGAGATTTAAGCTCTATAATTTTCTCCGCGTGTTCATTGTGTTGTTTTAGATCGCTGAGATGCGGCCTTTTTTAGGCTCTAGCTTACTTGTGCTCCGCTACCTCTTTTTCCCCGTTCTATTTCTAAGTTTTTTGCATCAAACTAATTCTCGGCACATTTCCATCGAAAGGGAATGAATATATAAGTCTTGCTTATAATGCTTTTAAATACATGATCGAAATAGACGGCAGCTTTGGCGAAGGCGGAGGTTCCATCGTTAGGATAGCTACTGCTTTTTCAGCCATAACAAGCGAGCCATTTAGAATATACAACATAAGAGCAAATCGCCCCAACCCAGGGCTGGCGGCACAGCATTTGAAAGCAGTGGAGACAGTTGCAAGGCTATGCAATGCTAAGACGAGGGGGCTTAAAATTAATTCCAGAGAATTTGAATTCCATCCAGGGGAAGTTTTAGGAGGTGAGTTCAAAGTCGACATAGGCACTGCTGGCAGCATTACCCTTTTGCTTCAATGTGTTATGCCAGTAGCGGTGAGAGCCAAAGCCCCCATAGTGCTGACAATTTCAGGCGGAACTGATGTAGCTTGGTCGCCGCCAGTCGACTACCTCCGCTTTGTAACCCTCCCTATTCTAAGGGAAATGGGCTATAATGGAGAAATTCAATTGATAAGACGAGGATATTACCCCAGGGGAGGGGGATTGGTGAAGGCAAGCATCTTCCCCTCTAAGTTGAGGAAGCTGGAATTAAGATTTGAAAGGGATAGGGTTATCAAGGGCATATCTCACTGCGTGAATCTCCCGATGCATATTCCGGAGAGGCAGGCCAAAGCAGCGAGTCAAATTCTCAAGGAATCTGGTTTTGAAGCGGATATAAAAATAGAGACAGCTGGGGGTCAAACCACAGGCAGCGGGATAACTCTGTGGAGCCGTGGAATAGGCGGGAGCTCTTTGGGTGAAAAAGGGAAGCCAGCTGAAAAAGTTGGAGAGGAAGCCGCTCACGCTATGCTGACCGAGCTTAAAAGCGAAGCACTTGTGGATATCTACCTAGCGGATCAGCTAATTCCATACATTGCTTTATCCGGCGGGTCTTATACTACTAGAGAACTTACAATGCACACTGAAACCAACATCTGGGTCGGTGAGAAATTTTTAAATGTTAAAATAGATGTGGAAAAGGTTGAGAAGGGATTATTCAAAATTTCGTGCTAGCTGCTTTAATTCATGCTCTTCGAATTTAATCTCCTTTTTTTTATCTACAGAAATTTGATGGATAAATCCTTTAATTTATTCAAATTTGCGAGATTGAGCAAAAGCGGAGTTAGATTTTCAATTAAGCAGGAGAACTCAAGAGGGCCTCCATCCAAAGGTCTTAAGTTGGGAATTTGCTTGATTAAATCCATGACTATTTTTTTGCTAGATTGATCATTGCCGCATACTACTACATCTAGATCTAGGGTGAGGTCTAAATTCTTGAGTTTTTCTGCAGGCAATGTTTGAAAAGCTGAAATTACTCTTGTGCCTTTGGGCAGCGCGTCTTTCAAATCTAAAGTAGCGTTACGCTGTACAGGGCAAGCATATTTGCCTCTCCACCTCAGCTGCACCAAGGGCGAGATTACAATTTGGTCTTTGAAAGCGCTGTATAGCTCTCTAGCAGTTGAAATTGCATATTCATATGGAATGGTGAAAACAACTATTTCTCCATACTTGACTGCTTGAGAATTTTCCATCCCTTGAATTTTAGCTTCGATGCCTTTTTCCCTCAAGATATTTAGATAGCGCTTAGCTGCTTTATTTGCTTTTTCAAAATCTCTTGAGCCAATTATAATTTCATTGGTTTTAGCCCAGCGTAAAGCAAGCCCCTCGCCCATATCCCCTGTGCCCCCCAGTAGTGATATCCTCATTTTTCCCCTCCTATAGCTTGTGCTCCTCTATCCAGTTTTGAAAAAGGGAAGCGATCTTCTCAAATTTCATTCTCCCCTCGCGTGAAAGCCTGCGATTTTTTGAAATCGTGATTGCTTTGTTCAAACCAGTTAATGCCACGAATACTGCTAATCCTTTAACTGTACGGTCCCCGCTGTGATATAGTTCATCTAGCCTATTCACACTTTTCCTCGCGAGCTCAAGAGTTTTGAACTTAAGAATTCCATCAAACATGGAGGATAGTTCTGGATCTTGTTTTGCGGAAACTGCACTGCTGGCTCTTCTGAGGATTGTTTTCACATAGCCGGGAGTGGTGTTGAATGTTTTAGCTATGAATTCAATATCATTGGTTTGCTTTGCCATCTCAATGATTTGAGCTTTTTTTGACTTTGTTTGAGGCATGCTACTTTCATTTTTAAATTATTGTTCATTAAATTAAAAAAATTTGTGTATTCTCTATCGAATTTGATTTCTAATGAATTCAAAAAATGATTTCAAAATAGAGTCGATCTCCGCTGGTAGAGTTTGAATTTTATTCAAGATTGATATGAATTCTGGCCAAAGTGGCTCGAGCCAGATGGGAAGGGTTAAGATTGTTAATGTTATGATTAGAACCGCAAAAACCACTGCCACTTGCAGCCTCTTCATTTCAATCATATAAAAATATAAGGATTTGACTATAAAAATTTATTCTTTTTTAAAATTTTTAAAAAAAATTATAATATATTTTCATAATAAACCATTTTATGGTATAATCTTAATTTACTTTAGCAAATTTAAAATACAGGCTTAAACATAAATTTACTTGAATGCTAAATGAATTTATTAAGGGTATAGCTTTGGTTGAAGGCCTAGAGGTTTTTACATCTAGGAGCGAAGAAGACTTTGATTATGAAGGATATGTTCGCATTTTTAACTCTGAAGATGTGAAGGAGCTTGTGGTGAGCACAGAAAAAAACTACATTTATGCAAAAAGATATGATAGAAATATTATTATATTAATAATCGATAAAATTGCCCCCCTCTCAATTTTACTTTCCAAAGCAAGAGTGGAAGCTCGGCGAATCAACAATTTATATATGAATGGTGATTTGCAATTAACCAAGCTTTTGAAATATAAAGCTGAGCTAGGCAGAGCTAAAGCAGCAAGCGCAGCTAAACCAAGCCTAATCGATTCTATTGCTTTAGGTATCTTTCAAGATATGGCAAAAAAAGCCAAAGAGCCGGAAGCTATATCAAAAGAGGATAAGGTAGAGCTGCATGAATTAGCAAAAGAGATATCGAAGTTCAAGCAAGCTTGGATGGAAAAAAAGAAAAAAGCAGAAGAGTGAAATGATCGAAATCAAACCCAAAAACGAGGAAATCGAGTATCTTAAGGATAGATATAATCCAGTAATAAGGAATTTCAGCTGGGAATTTCCAAATGTTGAAATGCCCTATCCAAAGAAAGGTAGAGTTGCAAACGTGGTTCTGGTGATAGTTAATAAAAATAGATTTATCATGATCAAAAAACCCTATGCACACTGGGGCTTTCCAGTTGGAGAAGTGATAGATGAAAAGGTGGAACAAGCTGTTTTGAGAGAAGCTAAAAAGCTTGGCTTCGAGGTTGAGATAGAAAACATGCCAGCGATCAATATAATTGAAATGAAATTCAAAAACTATTCCACGCGCACGTGGTACTTTGTATTCAAATGCAAGACGAATGCGAGAGATGAAGATCTAAAGATAGATAGAGATGAAATAGAGGATATGCGATTCTTCAGCGGGTGGGACTTCTTCTTCGATATAAATCCCCTAAGTTTCTCAGAGTGGGCATATAGCTGGACTAAAACAGTGCTCAAAGACGTTAACATAATCGAATGAGCTCAATAAATAATAATCCATCTCTCATTGGAAGATGGATCGTAAACAAATTCAAAGGTAAGAGTGTAGCTTCCACTTTTTAAGAGCAAACCACTTTTGCTGGGAAGAAGCACTCCATTTTCCTTGCTAGCTGCACAGATGTTGATATTGAGATATTCAAAGCGTTTCCCACCGCCCTGGACTTTATATACTATTAATCTTCCAGCCTTAGGTTCAGATTCAGAATCACTGCCCAGTGAGAGATATGCAGTATTGCTAGGCAAATTCAGCTTAAGCACGCGCTTGCAGCCTTCACTTGAGTCGCTATAGAGCAGATTGCGAGGTGCTCCCTGTTGAATTGAATTTATAGCGATCAAAATTTCGCTGACTTCACGCTCAATAGCACTCTCACTCACAGGAATCCTTGCATTCCAGATGCCTTGAATCACAAAGCCAAAGATCAAGCCAAGTAGAATTGTATAGCACAATAGCTTCAATGGAAATGTAATGATACCAGCTTCATCAAACATTACATTCTCCTGTCCCAAATGGCAAGTGAGATCTCCGCCTTGCTTAAACTCAATCGAGCAAATAGCTCATTCAGAAATCGCTCTTTCAAACCAAGAGCTCGATCTGCCAGTGAAACAGTTTTATCTGTAACTTTATCCAGCGCCCTATCCAACTCTAAATTAATCAAAGGACTGAGCTCCGCTATAACCCTCGTTTTGCAATAGTTCTCAAGCTGCTCATTCAAATTGCTGCCTGAAGTGTTTGCTATAGCCTTCACCACCTCATTTACCTCCATCGAGTAGTTCAACTTCAATTCATCATCTATAGGCATTTCCTCAAGTTGAGGCAAAGTGAGATTTTGCTTCAGCATTTGCTTGAATAATTCATCTAAAATTCTCTCAGTAATTCTCTCTAGAGCATTGAAAAGACGCTGCTTCACGCGCTCCTTGAAAACTGTTTTATTAATTCTACCAGCATCGTAGTCAGCAAGGTCTCTATCGATCTTCTCAAGTTCTTCATTGATCTCTTTCTCAACCCCCTCCTTTGTTATAAAATTTTCATAGGGCATGGTTATAGTAGCTTTTTCCACATATATACTTTGAAGCGGTGGTATTCCCTCTCCAACTTTAATCTCCCCTCCAAGTGGCACGCCTATCAATGGCCGCCATTTAGCTTCGAAGCAGTAGAAATATCTATCCCCAAGCTGTTTATTGAGATAGTTACTTATTAAACTCTCAATTTCAGCATCGCATTCTTGAGTGAAAATATTCAATCGAAATTTATCATCACCTTGATAGATATAAAACTGTGAAGCTAGGCATTCAGCGCAAAGATCAGCGAAAGTTTTATGCTTATTCTCTCGCCCAGCGATCAAAAAAGAGGTTTGCTTAATTAAGCTTGAGCCATCTAGAGCACTGAGCTGGCTGCCTGCAAATCTATATCTAAAATCATCGATTTTCGCATTCAAAAAAGTAAGCAAAATTGCAGAGGCATCAGCTTGACTTTTTTTATCAATTAAAGCAAGCAGCTGTAAATTTCCAATCAAAATTGGAGATAGAATTAGTGCTGCAATGGATACAAAGCTTAGAAAAATTATGGCATCCATTGTCGAAGAATAGCCAGATTCATCGATAAGCATTTTATGACCTCTGCCATAGAGTTAATTTTAAAGTGCCCTTGATAGACTGCGCGGGATTTATTCTCACTGTAACTGGAATCGATATACTGCTCCTTATTGTAAAGAAATCCGGTTCCTCTCCAATTCTCCAAACTCTATCCTCTGCAGCAATAATTACTTGAATGCTTAAAGGATGTAATTCTAACAATTCTCTCGCTTGATAGCTAGCCAGCTTTTCGGCATCCAGCAAATCCTCTCTATCGCTGCAGGCAAGCATACCCTTAAGCTTCTGAGCAAGAAAATTAAGCTCAGAGTAATGCTCCACGGTATATGCCTTTGAAGCCTGGGAGGAATAAGCGCAGCCAATTAATATTATAAAAAGCAAATAACCTGTGAGCACCAAGCTAATTGCAAGTAAATCTGAATATGGCTCGGTTATTGCTTTATCGCTCTTTATAAATAAAAACATATCCTTTCCTCTCGCCATTGTCAAAATAAATGAACACCTTCTCCAGCCAGACTTCATCCTGCCATTTGATATCAATGGAGGCATTCAATGCGATGGCGTGGAATACTTTGCTTAAATTAACTGCTTGACTAGCCTCAATTCTATCCTCCTCGGTACCTGAGTATCCAAATTGCTGTTTCAGAAAGCTTCGCATCTCAGCTGTGTTATTCCAGAAAGAGTTCTTAGTGTAAACACGCACCATCAAAGGTCTAGCGTAGTTTGCATTTAAGTTTGAAACCGTGATGTATTCACAGCTTATTGCAACATTGTAGCCGGGTTTCAATTTCAAGGAATGATTGTATGGAAAATATTTTAAGTCCACCCCCTCAATTTGATTCACCACCTCGATTGCAGCGCTTTGAAGCAAGATTTGCTCATTAGAGGGAATGGTTAACTTGAATACACCGCAAATTGCTATAAGTAGAATTGAGCCTGCGAATAATATTCCAGTGCTGTAGAGCATATAATCTACCCATCCATTTTCATCATTCAACACGCGAGTCCCCTCCATAGAGCATCACATAAGTTTTATTTTCAACTTGAATCGACTCTAAATAGAGCTCATAGCTTCCCGGTCGTAGAACAGCTGGTTTATCTATTAAAGGTAGAGCACTGCCATTTTTCAATTTAGCAGCGCAGAACTTTGCCTTAGAAGAAAAAATCTGTATTTTACCATTTTGAAGCTTGTAGTGATATAGATTTGCCTCTGCATCTCTTCTGAATGATAGATCACCAGGCGCTGCTCCAAATGCAGCGTAATCCATCGACTCAGGGATTTGAAGTTTCAATAGCCTGAGACTTCCAGCTCCTTGATCCATCTCTCCCCCTGATTTATATAGAAGAAGCGCGGTTTGCTCTATTCTCTGAATTTCCCAAAGTATTTGCTGCTCGCTAATTTGAAGCAAATTCTCTCCTTGAGCAGCAAATACTATGAATAGCAAAACCCCGAAGAGCACCACTGCAACGATAAAGCGAAATATCAGAAATTCGGAAGCAGAGCAATTGCTCAGCAATGACTTATTTTCATTCATATGCAAATCAAAGATGTTGCGGTATTTATTTCTTTCTAATTTTAGCAAAAATGAAATTTAATATACCTTCAGATTTTTTATATGCATATGCCAAAGAATGAACTGGATTTTTATGGTAGATTGCTTTCCATAGAGCAAATATTGAAGAGTGTGGAAGGTAGGATTCGCGCAGTTGAATATCGCTTATCATTGGAGGATGAAAAAAACAAAAAAGCTGTGATAGGAAGCGAGGAGGTGACCAATGATCTTAAAAAACTGCTTGATTCAATTATGAAAAAAATATTCGCAGTTGAAGAGCTGATGAAAGACTTGGATAATTCAAGAGCGAAGCTCATGGAAGAGATTCAATTGGTTCAAATCAAAAATCAGGAGCTGGAGAAGCAGATATATGAGCTAAAGCTGCGGAAGCCTAGTTCTAAAATCCCGATGGATATAACTGGAATTGTGGCAGCCGCTTGCATGCTTATAATCACTGCATTGCTTGCTACCAATAACAGCGGAATTCTGCAGTATCCATTTTTTTCCATGGCAATGGGACTTGCATTTATTCTCGCGGTTGCAAGTAGGCTTCTCATAGCAAGCAAGTGAGATAGCTAGGTTCATACGCCTTTTAAGGATGCCATCTATAAGCTGGAGTATCTCGATATTGAATTCCTAACATTTGGACCAGATGATAGGATTTTTTTGTGCGTGAGAGAACAGCTATTGAAGTGTGCAGTTTGGGGTATTGCTCTACTTGAAAGGGCTCTCATTTAGCTCTTCCATCTTGGCTATTGGAAATGGATTCAGATTTGTGAAGAAGATTGAGGATTTGTCCCGAGAGCAAGAGAATCATTTACTTTCTCTTTCCTAATTAGGAATTATCTCCCCACTCTTTTCAAAACAATAGTCACATAGGGTAGGCATGGTGGTCAGTGGTATTAGCTGCACCTCATAAAAGAAGGCCTAGAAGGAGAAAAACCACATATACTAAAGAGGTGATTAAAGTAACAGAACCCATTTTTTTTGCAAAAAGTTTATTAATATGAACATTCATTATATTTTCCTTACTATAATGCCTAGAGGGGGATCTTGGCCGAGTATTATGTAATCGACAAGAAAACCAGCAAACCCATTGCAGTACTGGTAGACTGGGCAGAGTGGGAAGACCGAAGATATCTTTCAACCAGTGATAGATGGAAGGGTTCTATTTTTGGATGGCGCGAGATAGCTCACGATGGCTGCAAGCTCCGTGTATTAAAGGATAAGAAAACCGGTGAAGTGCTAGGTGCATATGCATTTTCACTTGAACAAGATTATCTCTATATAGACTGCATAGAATCCATAGCAAATAAAGAGATCCGCTTGGTGGGTACAACGCTTATGAAGGATGCAGTGGAGCAGTCCATACTCCATGGCTTCAATGGACGCGTCAAGCTTACCTCGAGATGGGAGAAAGATGAAGCCAGAACGCCTGAGAAATTTTTTTCTAAAATTGGCATGATCAAAGAAGAGGGAAATATCCACTGTGTGGAAGAAAATATTCACTTCTGGAAATTCTCCTTCGATGAGCAAAGCGCTCGAGAGTTTCTGGAGCGCTACATGAAAATAGCTCCTAAGGCGCAGACAGTTTAGAATTTTATAATATTTTATTATATTTTATTCGAACTCGGATTTCTTTGTCTGCAGCCTCATTACCATTGCTTTATCGGCGAATCTATGGGTCTCATCCTCTCCTGCGGTTGGAGAGAGCGCGTGTGCTAGTTCGTGCAGAGTGATGCGTTCGAGCATGAAAATTAAAGCACCGGTGTCCTCTTTTGTTAAGGCCAAGATATTATCGAGATAAATCTCAATTCTTTGATCAACAACTGTTCCCAGTATGCACTTCCTCTGCTGAGGTGCAAAAACTTGGGCTTTGTGCTTGATCGCTTCATTGGCCTCTTTGAATAGCGTGAATTCAATCATAATCTCCTTTCTGCCTTTTTCAACCTCAAGCTCTCTTCCGCATTTTT
The DNA here is from genome assembly GCA_037443105.1 of Methanocellales archaeon. Lineage (GTDB taxonomy): Archaea > Halobacteriota > JAWCLZ01 > JAWCLZ01 > JAWCLZ01 > JAWCLZ01. The sequence continues at coordinate 2,796 of JBBIOZ010000019.1, read as the reverse complement.
CACATACGGAATAGGGCAGCTCAAAAACATCGAGCTGTTCAATCACACTCCATTGACAGGAAGGGCAGGTTTTAATTAAAACAAGTCCCAGTTCACTTTCAAGATTCTCAGGCATTATTTATATTCTCTCCATATATTCATATTCGCAGTAGGGAAAGTCATCCGATCCCACTTTTGCAAATATGCAATTATAACATTGCTTTGCCACCTCAACCATTTTCTTTTCCACAGGGCAGAAGGTCACCTTTGGAGGAACAAGCTGACTTCCTATTCTTGATCTCCATCTTCTTAAAAGTTCCAAATCACTGGTCACACATGAGTGTATCTTCACATAGGATATAAAACTTGGCTATGAATTCATAATCAAAGAGTTAATCAGCTTAATAAAGAAAGCTGGATAAACTATTTTAATGCCATTGCTATTTGATAGACTTAGGAGGTTTAACTTTGAAGAGGACTTCAAAGGTCTCAGGTTTTTATAAACTAAGCTTTAAAGAAAGACTTGAGTTCGTGAGAAATTTCGCTGATCTCAGCGAGGATGAAGTTAAAATTCTTTCAAATACAGGTGCACTTGGGGTAGATATGGCTGATAGGATGATTGAAAATGTAATAGGGGGTATAACACTGCCCCTCGGAATTGCTGTTAATTTTCTCATAAATGACAGAGATTATCTCATCCCCATGGCAATAGAAGAGCCCTCTGTAATTGCAGCTGCCAGCAATGCCGCGAAGATGGCTAGAGAGGGGGGTGGGTTTTTCACCAGTAGCTCAGGTGCACTTATGATCGGCCAGATTCAGGCAACTGGAATTAAAGATCCCTATGCTGCAAGAAATCGTATTCTAGAGCGAAAAGAGGAGATTTTAAAACTCGCGAATGAGCAAGATCCAGTGCTTGTCAAGCTAGGCGGTGGAGCTAGAGATGTTGAAGCAAGGGTAATTCATACAAGCAGCGGTGGAATGGTGATAACCCATTTAATTGTAGACTGCAGAGATGCAATGGGAGCCAACGCTGTTAATACCATGGCAGAGGCAGTTGCGCCTTTGATCGAGGAGATCACCCAAGGCAAGGTATATTTAAGAATCATTTCAAACTTCGCTGACAAGCGCTTGGCAAGAGCTCGAGCGGTATTCCCAAAGCAAGCAATCGGAGGCGAGGGGGTGGTGGATGCAATTCTCCTCGCTTATAGCTTCGCTGCTTCAGATCACTATCGTGCCACCACCCATAACAAGGGAATAATGAATGGAATAACCGCTGTGGCCCTGGCTACTGGAAATGATACTCGCGCAATTGAAGCAGGGGCACACGCCTATGCCAGCAGGAGCGGTAGATACGAACCTCTCTCGAGATGGGAAAAGAACCGCGAGGGAGATTTAGTTGGCACAATTGAGCTGCCACTGGCAGTTGGAATAGTGGGTGGGGCAACTAAAACCCATCCCACTGCTAGAGTTAATCTCAAAGTTTTAGGAGTGAAATCAGCTGCTGAACTTGCAGAGGTAATGGCTGCAGTTGGACTTGCTCAGAATTTTGCAGCACTGCGAGCTCTTGCAACTGAGGGTATTCAGCGCGGCCATATGAGTTTGCATTCTAGGAATATTGCAATTGCAGCTGGTGCTACAGGTGATTTGATCGATAGAATTGCCGAGATAATGGTTAAAGAGAAAAAAGTGCGCCTGGACCGCGCGAAGGAACTGCTTGAAGCACTCTCGACCGAGAAACATCTTAGGTCTTAATGCTTAAAAAACACGCTGGTATTGGCTCGGATAAACAGATATCTCCAACTCTCATGATCTTCACGCCGCTTTCCTGCGCTCCTTTAGCATCGACGGTCACAATTATAGGTTTATCGGTATGGATATTTGCCACAGTAACAGCATTTTCGATTGTTCTACTTAAGTGCACATAGCGCTGTTTAACCGGCTTCAAGCCTGTTACTAATATCATTTCTGCCTCTTCCTCGCTCGTGCCATAGTATAAAACAGCTTGATCGTTGGCTGGGAAATCTAATTCGATGTAGATTGAGTGGCCATAGGTGGCTCTTATTTTGCCCTCCTTCATCTGATATCTTCCTTTTTCATCCGATTCCACAAGTGCTCGAATATGATATTCCCTAGCCCAGCGATAGCGCTTCTGCACTGCTTTAACCAATTCGCTATAGCTCGTCCAACCCTGCTTATCTATATTCAGCCCGAGTTTATCTGGAAAATGGCGAAGCGCCCCACTTACGATCTTGCCGAGTTTCTCAGCTTTATACGCTGAGAGTATAAACCTACCAGTTTCACCGCATTTACATTTTTCCCCCCGGAAGTACCCGTGGGTTAAGCAGAATCGAATCATCTGCTGCTTCATATTCACACCAGTGCCTCAGCTATACTGCTAACAGTTTCAATTAAAAGATCAACTTCTTCCCTTGTATTATATAAACCAAACGAGGCCCTCACCGTACCCTCAACCCCGAGCTGTTTGATTGCCAGCGAGGCACAGTGATGCCCGCTTCTAACGCAGATTCTCTTGGTTTCATCCAAGATCAGCGCTAGGTCATGGCAGTTCATGCCCTTTATATTGAAGGAAACAATACCATGCCTCTGGCTTGGGCCATATATCTCCACGTTTTCTATATCTCCCAGCCCCTCGGCGAGATATGAACTTAAATTTTCTATATGCCGCTTTATATTTTCAACGTCAATCTTTTGAACATACTCCAAGCCTTTGCCAAGACCAATTACACCCGGTAGATTTGGCGTGCCGGCTTCAAAGCGAGCAGGAGTCTCGATCCATTTAAAGTTTGAGGGAGTGAC
>JBBIOZ010000018.1:0-24009 GCA_037443105.1 Methanocellales archaeon | reverse complement strand
ATTCCATTGCAGCTGTTAAACTTGGAGCTGTTCAAGTTCAGGGAACCATAAATGGATATGGCGAGCGTTGCGGCAATGCAAATCTATGCTCCGTTATTCCAAATCTGCAATTGAAAATGGGAATACAGTGCGTTCCAAGTGAAAATTTGAAAAAGTTAACTGAACTCTCGCATTATGTGAGTGAGGTTGCAAATCTAGCACCTGATACTCATCAGCCATTTGTTGGCAAAAGTGCATTTTCACATAAAGGCGGTGTGCACGCAGATGCAGTGCGAAAGGACACGCGCACCTATGAACACATAGATCCTGAACTGGTTGGTAATAAGCGCAAAATCCTGATTTCCGAGCTCTCAGGTAAAAGCAGCGTTTATCACAAGATTGAGCAAATGATGATCTCTGAGAAGGTTGATGCTAGAGAGCTGCTTGATACTGTGAAGATGCTTGAAAAAAATGGCTATCACTTCGAGGCTGCAGATGCATCATTCGAACTGCTTACCCTTAGAACGCTTGGCAGGTACAAGAAACCATTTGAACTCGAAGGCTTCAGAGTAATCGTAGATCAAAGGAAAAGTGAAGTAGCAGCTGAGGCGACTGTGAAGATAAAGGTTGGCAATCAGCATATAATAACTGCTGGCGAGGGCAACGGTCCAGTTAATGCGCTTGATGTAGCTCTGAGAAAAGCACTGGCGCAGGCATATCCGATAATTGAGAAGATCAAGCTCGTTGACTACAAAGTGCGCGTCTTAGACGAAACAGAGGGCACAGCGGCTAAAGTTAGGGTGCTCATTGAGAGCGCTATGGGTGATAAGCGCTGGGGCACAATCGGCGTTTCAACTAACATCATAGAAGCTAGCTATCATGCTTTAACCGATAGCATTGAATATGCCCTGCTTAAATTTGGAAAGGAATAGCCTAACCAAGTCCCTCTCGCCCTACCACTGCAATCAAAGTTTCCCAGTCGCTCTCAGTTCTCGCAAATATATTGCAGTTGGCAAGTTTAACCTTTTTCAATCCAACTTCTTTCACAGCTAGATATGCCCTTAGCATTTCCATCAAACTAGGACTTCTATTAGCTTGCAATTTATACTCCGGGAAGAAAGCTAGCAGGGTGAAAGGGATCTCTGGATCAACGCTGTACAATAAACGAGCAATCTTCACCAGCTGGTCTTCTTCAACCCAGTTTGGAATGAAAAGCGAAAGTACTTCCAAGGTAAAGCCTCTCTTGATTATTTCCTCAGGCGCTTTCAATATCCACTTATTACTCGCTCCACAGAGTTTTTTATAAATTGCTTCATCGTAGGCTTTAATATCAAGCCAGAATGAATCAAGACCTGCAGCTGCAAGCACATCCAAATTCTCAGGTGTGAGCCCATATCCATTTGTTTCCAGTAGAACCCAGATATTTTTGCAGACTTGCTTGATTTTCTCAGTAGCTTGAGCGTAAAACTCTGCATTGCAAGCTACATCTCCACCTGTGAAAGCAACTATGTTTCTCGCAGGGCCATAGCCTTGCGGGCTGAGCACTATCTGCTCCGGCTCAAGCTTTTTAGGGCAAAGGAATGATCTAGTACCCTTAATTACGCAAGAGCCGCAGTGATAGCATAAATCAGTCGCATGCCACATCGTTGCTTTCTCCCTTGGTTCACTAACTGTAACTGTGGATTCATAATCCGCGCATAGCTTCGCTATTTCATCTGTGGAGATGAAGAATCCATTGTATATTTTTGTGAATCTCCACGAATGACACTTCAAACAGCTATGATTGCAGCCACTTTGATAGATACTGAAGTAGTCCTCAGGTCGCGAGAGATGTGCGGATTTTATAAGTCTATAATACAAATCTCCTTCTTTCTTCAAAGTTGCTTTACACGCAGAAAGCTGGCTGCCATCAGGTAATGTAACCATACAGCTTCCAGCGACGTATCCCTGATTCACCATTTTGCAGTCCACTTTCATTTTTCCCAATAACTTTTTTATTTTTATTCTCCAATAATTTGTACCGCGATCTTTCGATTCCTCGGTCTATTGTCGAAGTCTATGAAAACAAGCTGCTGCCACGTGCCTAAGAGCATTCTTCCATCGATAATCGGCACCGCTATGCTTGGACCTAAAAGCGCTGCTCTCACGTGGCTGTGTCCATTGCCATCGCCCCATTTAAGATTGTGCTTGTATTCGATATTCTCAGGAGCTATTCTTTCAATTGCGCGCTTGAAGTCTTCGAGTGCACCACTTTCATATTCAATCGTGGTCAGCGCTCCAGTAGAACCTGGTATGAATATTGCTACCAGTCCATTTTTTATTTTACTGGTTTTAATGATTCCATCAACCTGCGAGGTAATATCTATAATATCTGCGTTGCCCTTTGTTGAGATAGCTATGGAGGCATTGATTACCATCATTTCATTTTTCACCTCAAGCATGGATATGTTTTTATTTCTGATCATATTATTATACGTAAAAATATTGTTCGTTAAAGGTGAGATATTAAATGCTGCAAAAACTCATTCCGAGGAAAGTATTCTTCACAACTGGAGTTGGCCGTCATCGAGAGGAACTTGAGTCTTTTGAAATGGCTTTGAGGGATGCTGGGATCGAGAAATTCAATTTGGTGCAAGTGAGTTCTATTTTACCGCCGAAGTGCCAGATCGTTTCAAAGGAAGAAGGCCTTAAAGAACTTGTAACTGGAGAAATTGTTTTCACTGTTTTATCAGAAATCTCTTCCAATGAGCCAAATCGCAGAATCACTGCATCCATAGGTGCAGCTCTCCCTAAAGATCCTGAGAGACAGTTCGGCTATTTATCCGAGCATCACGCTTATGGCGAGACCGAGGAATATGCTGGTAAATATGCTGAGAAGCTTGCCGATAATATGTATCTAACTTGGACGAATGAAAAAGCTGCGAAAACACTGCATATCTCACGTTCTGCGGAGGTGGAGGAAAATCGGAAGTGGACAACTGTGATAGCTGCAGCGGTATTTGTACTTTAACCTTCACAAGTTTTAAGTGATATGGGGTATAGTTTATCTTATGCCATTTGTTCACGTGTATGTTTGGACAGGATTTTCAAACGAGGCTAAGAAGAAGGTAATAGCAGGCATAACTCAACTTTTCGTGGAAATGAATATACCTAAAGAAGCTGTTGAAGTTATAATACAAGAGGTCCCAAAGGAAAACTGGGGTATAAGTGGAGAACAAGCCAGTGAGAAGCTAAAACATATTCACCCTCCATAAAAAACTTTAAATTCCAAATGCTGCTTTAACACCGGAAATCACCATTTCTACAGCTATCGCTGCTAGCACTATGCCCATTATCTTAGTTAGCACACGGGCTCCATCTTTCTTCACTGCTCGATAGACTAAGTCTGAATTTACTGTTATAATCCAGAATAAAAACATGGCTATGAGTATTGCTGCAATAACCGTGAGTTTTTGATAGGTGCTGCTCGCGGCGGTCATATAGATCATGACAGTAGTCATCGCTCCCGGACCTGCTATTAAGGGTGTTGCCATAGGTGTTATCGCCACGCCTCTCTTATCCTCAAGTTCATTCGGCGAATATCTCTTTGGTTGACTGAGCATCATATCATATGCGATCACAAGCAGGAGCAATCCACCGGCTATCTTCAGAGAGCTTATATGTACCTTGAGATATTGGAGGATATATTCACCTGCAAGGGCAAAGAGCAGAAGAATTAAGAGAGCAATCAGCGAGGCTTTTGTTATAATTTTTCTTCTATCTTGTGAAGCCGTCGGTTAAAGCAAGGAATAGTGGCACATTGCCAAATGGATCAGTTACCACAAAAATTGCCACAGTGGCATAAATTAAAAGCTCACCATCCATACTTATGTTATTTGCAATATGCTGATAAAAAGCTATCCATGCTTTTTAATAGTATGAATTACAATTTATAGCGCGAGTTAAATGAGCTTCATAAGATTTACACGCAAGGAAGAAAAGCTAACTGGATATATTGTTCCTCAGGCAAGCAAGGCTAAAAATATAGATCTTGATGGAACAGGGGGCGTCTGGATAGATTTTGAGACCCCAGTAGCGGAGATCACGGTATTCATAAGTAGAGAAGACGCTGTTAGGCTTACAAGTCAGCTGAAGGAGCAAATGATTGAAAAATAATCAATGAAACACTTTGCTTAAAGCAATCCAGAATGAATTCTTCAAGGTCTCTAAGCTTACACCAGTATATGAAAACATGAGCCAAGCGCCTATGAGAGTGCCAAGCATGCTGCCTGCATTTGCTAGAGCAGCGATTAAGATTATTCTAAAAAGGCGATTTTGATATAATTGTTCAAGGGATTCGATTTTTCTTAAATTGAAATCCTCTTTTTTTGGCGGGCGCTTGACTGCCTCGACATATCCAGCCATCCAGCCAACAGCGATGAAGGGATTTAAAAAAGCAAACCAAGCGAGGGAAAATGCAACTAGTGCTGAATAAATATGTCCACCTGCTAGGATTACAGCGAGACTTGAGAAAATTCCTTGACATAGGAATAATATTGCAATAGCAAGCAGGAGATGCTGGAGAGAGATTCCAGCCATGAGCAGCAAAGCAAATAAAAATGCTATTATTAAAATAAAAAGCGAAGTTAAGATATTTAAAAAGTTAAATCGCTGCTTCGGCACAGCTGTTAGATTTTCAAGCTTGGGAATCAATTTAGGATTGTCGAGATATCTCTTTATTCCATCTATATGTCCAGCACCAACCACAGCTACGACTCTTCCCTTTTCAGCTAAATTGAGTAAGTTACCAGCAATATAAGCATCGCGCTCATCCACGAGCACTTCTGCAGCGCTAGGTGAAAATTCTCTTAACTCTTGCATCATTTGATCTACTACATCTTTCTGTGTGATACTATTTAGATCGATTTCTTCTTTCCCCACTTCAAATATAGCTCTGAGTAATGCCCAGATCATTTTGATTTTCTCAAGAAATGTCATTTTAGTCCAGAATCGCTGCAGAGTTATTTGAATATCTCTATCCACAAGTGCCAGCTGCGCCCCGGTTTTTTCCGCAGCTTCGATAGCTGCAAGAAACTCGGCTCCAGGTTTCACTCCCACGTTTGATCCAATTTTGTTTTGCACATATGCCAAAAGCCAGCTAGCTAGGAAGTAATAAACATTGCCCTTTAGAACATCGTTGATTTTTACACTTTCCATTTCATCGCGCAGTGCTTTCAATCTCCTATTGCAAAGTTCCACAGCTACTGTTCTTGGTCTTTCCCTTTCAATAACTTCCTTAACCTCGCTTGCACTTTTCTCTGATACGTGAGCTGTTCCTATGATAACGATGTTTGACTTCAACTCTATCAACTGCTTCACCTCAAGCTATGACCTTCGCTCAAGGAATTCAAGCAGCGCTAGCGCTTTAATGAGGTCTGTTTTGGTTATTATACCAACCATGGAGTTACCCTCTTTAACAATCAATCGACCGATATTATAGCGATTCATCAACTTCAATGCAGTAGCAGCATCATCCTCGGGGGAAATTGAGATTATATTTCGACTCATAATTTGCTCAACCTTTGTGGAAGAATGCTGGGAATTTGAGATTTTCTGCACATCATTAAAGGTAACGATTCCTAACAGCAAACCATTTTCTACAACTGGATAGCCCATATATTTTTTCTTAAGCATTATCTCAAGCAATTCACTGACACTTGTACTAGGGGTAATCGAATACACATCTGCGCTCATTATATTTCGAACCTTCACTCCCTCCAGAAGACTTGATGCTATCACTGTGCTCTCTTCCTCAGTAGCGCCTACGAAGATGAAAAAGGCAATTATCAGCAAAATGATATCGCCTAGTAAAAATCCAAACAGTCCAAATATGAATGCAAATAGCTTGCCTAAGAAAGCTGCTTTGCGTGTAGCATTAGCATAGGAAGCGCGGGAGGCAAGAAAGGCTCTCAGTATTCGCCCTCCATCCATGGGGAAAGCTGGCAGTATATTGAAGGCCGCCAGTATTAAATTCATAACCGCGAGTAATAAGGTGAAAGTGGCGAATGCTGAGCCAAAAACCGAGCAAACTTGATTCAATGCATAGAAAATCAAAGCCAAACCCATGCTTGTTGCTGGGCCTGAAATTGACACTCGAAGCTCCACCTTTGGTTCTCGCGGGAGTTCTTCTAAGGCAGATACACCTCCAAATAGAAAGAGGGTTATGCTCTTGATCTTAATTCCATATTTTAACGCAGCTAGAGAGTGACCAATTTCATGTAGTAAAACACATGCGAAGAGAGAGATCGCTGTAACTGTACCTAGTATAAATTTCACCTCAAGAGGTAGAGGCTCATTTCCGAAGCCAAAGGGAAATGGATTGGAGGCAAAAACCCAAGCAAGGAAGGGTAGAATTAGCAAGAAGGTTATGTGCAGATAAATTGGGATTTTAGCAATGCTTCCAATTTTAATACTTGCTTTCATCGCTAATAAATAGACTAATAAACTATATATTCTCTTAGTAAACATTATTGGCAGAGGTATTGAGTATGCGCACTGAATTAACTTCTTTAATGGATCTGAAGGTTTATACCGATAAAGGGAAGTACGTGGGAAAGGTAGATGATGTAATAATTGATCCAAATGAGAAGCGAATTAGCGCTCTTGCCGTGGGAGATGTAAATCGCGATATCTTCGATGTACCTGCGAGGGGTATTCGCCTTCCATATCGCTGGGTTCTCGCAGTTGGCGATATAATAATCATAAAGCAGCCAATTGCTAGAGCTAAGCCTCAGCCAGCTCAAGAAACCAAAAAATGAGTGGAATGAAGGACAGAGAGGTCTACTCTGAGATCAAAGTTTTTCCCCCTGTTGCAGTAAGGATAGATGGAAGGAATTTCAAGAGTACATTTGAAAAGTTAAAATTTACAAAGCCATATGATGAAAAATTTGCTCGTGCAATGGCAGATGCAGCTGAGCTTTTCATCCGTGAAAGTGGATTGAATCCGCAATTCGCATATACCTTTTCAGATGAAGTTAACATATTCTTCTTCAAGCTTTCTTTTCAAGGCAGAATTGAAAAGCTTAACTCCATAATTCCAAGCTTTTTTTCAAGCGCTCTAACTTTGAAGCTGGGCCTCAAAATCCCAATCGCATTTGACTCGCGGGTGATACCTCTTCACAGGAATGAGATCTTGGATTACCTTGACTGGAGGCAGGCTGAAGCTTGGAGGAACTTTGTAAATAGCTATGGTTATTACAAGCTTTTGGAAAATGGTCTTGCTGGCTCAGAAGCTGTGAAGCGCTTAAAAGGGATGTCAGCCAGTGATATACACGAGATGCTTTTCAAAAAGGGATTGAATCTTAACGCCATGCCGACCTGGCAGAAAAGGGGGATTTTAATTAAAAGGGAAAGCTTTGAAAAAATTGGCTATAATCCTGTGGAAAAAAAGCGGGTTAAGACAATTCGAACACGCATCGTTCAAGACTGGGCCCCGCCAATTTTCAATTCCAATGAGGGAAGGAAGCTTATTGAGTCATTAATTCCTAAATGAAAGTTTTTCACTCACTTGTGCCCTTAAAGGAAAAAAAGAGCTGAGATGGGAAAACGGTAAAACCCATCCGGGCACAAGTGAGTGGAGTTATAATTAAATGTTACGCTTAACAGAATATAAATTTTTCGTTGATTAACGATTTTAAAATTAGCGATTGACGTAATTACTTGAGCGAGACATCACATCTCTTATCCGCGCTAAATACAAAATTAAGCTTGCCTTCCCGAGCAAGCCATCCAATTGCCATATAAACAATGCTCTTTTCTATCTTTGCCTCAAAGGAAACATCTGCCACTAACTTGGTAATTGAAGTTTTCCCGTGCTTATATAGATATCGCCACACAACGCCCGAGATCGCTCCTATCTCTTGCTCCATTTATCCCAACCTTTTTTATCATTCAAAGCACTGCAAGCTATACATCTGCTTAAGACATTGCCTCCAATGCATTGAATTTTAAGTTCCCCCCCGCAAATGGAACACTTATCCCTGATTATTGTTCTAGGGAAACTCTGGAAATCCTTCGATGTTAATAGGATTTTCGCATTCTCATTCAATTGATAACCTCCATCTATTATGGTCTTCCCCACTTTTAATTCAATTTCATACGCATCCTAATAAAGCATTGTACGTATTAAATGTGTATATTGCGATATCGGGAAAATAAAAATAAAAAATGAAAATTGAAATTGAAATAAAAAATATAAATATAAGTTTTGATTTGAATTTAAACTGCATTAGAGTTATTGGAGAGGCAAAATATGCCAGAGCTAAATATTCAAGATGAACTCTGGCTCAAATTGAGAAAGGAATGCGATGTAGCTGCTTTCTCGCGCATAGGTGCGCGGGACATAATTGCTGGAAAATACGAGGAGGCAATCAAAAACAATTACCTTCCTTTCTACCTTGAATGGTATTATCAAAAGCCGCTCCTTCAGCTAAATTTAGATCAAATCATATGTGCATTGAAAGATATCCTAGAAGCAAGCAATATATTCAAAAGTATTACAGTGCAGCAGTTAGAACAAAATGCTATTCGAATGATTGGATATATTGGGATGAATTACGAAACAAGCGAATTCTATGCTAGATATATCTCTTATTTCCTAGAGAAATATTGCAATTGCAAAGTTAAGAGTTCTATAACCCAGAATGGGATAACCCTCGATATTATTCGCTTGGGGAAATAATTAAAAAAAGCTCGATCTCCTCTCGCAGTACCCGCGAAACACGCATTTATTTATCCTTCTATACTTGCAATGACCGCAGAGCTTCTCTCTTAATTTTAAAACAATATCACCTTGCTTTTTATGATAGCAAAAATGTTCCTCGAGCTTTATTTCTTCAAGTCGATTAAAAGCTGTTCTTCCAAAACATTTTGATCGTATCTATGCAAAACTTCAGCGACTTTTTTACCTGTTAAAGTTAATGCAACTTTTTTCCCCTCGCCTCTTGCAAGTATTCCTACAGCTGTTAAACATTCAATATGCTTTTCAACAGTGCGAGAGGAGAGCATTTGCATCTGCGATGAGATCTCCTCAAACTTGCGATACCCATCAGGGAAGTTCTGGATAAAGAGATATAAACTGCCTGAGAAAAAGGTCTTCCCAGCCTTTCTAGTTTTGGTTATCTCTTCCCACTTTCGCTGCAGTTTAATCAAAAATTCAAGGTCGTCTTCTACAGGCAGCGATATTTCTGTTTTTAATAGAGATGCAGCTGTGGCTTCACTTTCCACCTTCAAACCCCCTATCAATTAACAAATCAAATATTAATATTTTATTTTCTAATAATATTTAAATTTAACCGAACTTCTGGATGCGGTGTTAGATAACAAAATTTTATAACAATTAAAATACATTTCGCAAATAGCATACTAAGATATTGCCGCTATTTAATCGATCGACCTACTTCTAAATTCCAATTGAAAATAAACACTCGAATTTAGAAACTTCACTATGACAGTAAATTTGATAAGCCAATAGTACTAAAAAGAAAGAGGTTTTAGTCGAGGCGAAGAATGAAAAAAGTAGTAATAGTTGGCGCAGGTCCAGCTGGTCTCTTTGCTGCGATGGAGCTCACCGGAAAAGCAGATATATTGGTGATCGATAAGGGGAAAGAGGCACTGGAGCGGCGCTGCAAACTCCTAGAGCAGGAAGAGTGCATACATTGTTCGACTTGCGATGTAATATGCGGCATAGGCGGCGCTGGATGCATGTCGGATGGTAAGTTAAATCTCCATCCTGAGATTGGCGGGAGCTTGAAAGAATTTGTTTCCCCTGAGAAATCTTGGGAATTGATTCAAAGAGTTGACGAGGTATTCGTTAAACACGGTGCAACCAATGAGGTAGGCGCTGTTGGCGCTGAAAGCTTGGTTCAAAAAGCTGCAGCCTATGGCATCGAATTCGTCCCAATCAAGCAGCGCCATATAGGCAGCGATAAACTGCCAAAGCTTGTTCAATCTATTAAAAATGAAATGGAAGCCAAAGGCGTTAAATTCTTGCTCCGCACCACAGTTGAAGACATTGAAGTTAAAGATGGGCGAGTAACTGGCGTAGTGGTTGTAAACGATGAAGGGGTGAAGAAAATAGAAGCCGATTTTATAGTGCTTGCTCCAGGTAGATCTGGCTTTAATTTTCTTGAGAAAGTCTGCCGCAAGTTAAACATTCCGTTGAAGCATCTTCCAATCGACATAGGAGTGCGTGTTGAGGTGCCAGCGGTTGTATACGAGGATGTAATAAAGATAAACTGGGACCCAAAGTTTAGGATGCATACGCCAACTTATGACGATCTAGTGAGAACATTTTGCACCTGCCCATATGGATTTGTGGTTAAGGAGCAATACGACGATGTAGTTGGTGTAAATGGCCACTCCCTGCGCGAAAAGCAATCAAACAATACCAATTTTGCATTCATAGTTAGAGTGAACCTAACCGAGCCAGTTGAGGATACAACTGCTTATGGTTATTCCATTGCTCAGCTGGCGAATACCATTGGAGGGGGCAAGCCATTGATACAGAGATTGGGCGACTTAAAAAGAGGTCGAAGATCTACCTGGGAGAGAATCGATAGAAGCTATATAGTACCTACATTTAAGGATGTAACTCCTGGAGACATATCAATGGCAATGCCAGCTCGAATAGTTACAGATATTATAGAGGGCCTTGATATGCTGGATAAAGTAGTACCAGGAGTTGCCTCTGACTCAACGCTGCTCTATGCACCTGAGATAAAATTCTCAGCACAGCGCGTGATCACTTGGGAGGGCTTTGAAACTCAAATTAAGGGCTTATATGCAATAGGGGATGGAGCTGGGGTAAGTCGAAGCATAGTTACCTCTGCAGCAACCGGGATAATTGCAGGAGAGCATATTAAAGCTCAGATAGATAAGAAAAAGAGAATCTGAGAAGTGATTTGATGTAAATTATATTTTATCACTTGCAATCCGAGGTAGATCCATGAAGAAATACATTGTGAAGGATATCAAGCTAGCTGAAGTTGGTAAAAAAAGAATTGAGTGGGCAAGGCGGCACATGCCTGTGCTGCAGTTGATTGAAAAAGAATACAGAGAAAGCAAGCCTCTGGAGAAACTTAGGATAACTGCTTGTTTGCACGTAACAGTTGAGACCGCCAATTTAATTTATACGCTGCGAAGTGGCGGAGCGGAGATTTCATTGACAGCAAGCAATCCTTTGAGCACGCAGGACGACGTTGCAGCTGCGCTTGCTAGTGAGGGTATATGCGTTTATGCCATCAAGGGAGAGAGCGAAAAAGAATATTATCGATGCATTGAAGAGGCGCTGAAGATCAAGCCAAATATCACGCTGGATGATGGCGCTGATACAATTGCAATGATCCATGAGAAACATAGCGAGTTGATACCTAATATATTTGGAGGCTGCGAGGAAACCACAACTGGGATAACACGATTGAGGGCCATGGCTAAAGAGGGTGCTTTAAAATATCCGGTTATAGCAGTTAACGATGCTGAAACCAAAATGATGTTCGACAATCGCTATGGAACTGGACAGAGCACCATCCATGGTATATTAAATGCAACGAATATTTTGATCGCAGGCAAAACCTTGGTCATCGTTGGCTACGGCTGGTGCGGCCGGGGAGTTGCAATGCGCGCTCGCGGTATGGGGGCAAATGTGGTTGTGGTTGAAACCGACCCAAGGAAAGCACTTGAAGCGGTGATGGATGGATTTCGAGTAATGGATATGAAAGAAGCAGCTAGAGTGGGCGATTTATTCATAACGGTAACGGGGAATATCTCTGTCATTAGGAAGGAGCACTTCAAGCTGATGAAAGATCAAGCTATCTTAGCAAACGCAGGGCACTTCAATGTTGAAATAGATATTCCAGATTTAGAAAAACTTGCGGTGAAAAAACAAAATGTCAAGGAAAATGTCGATGAATATATTCTCAGGGATGGACGAAGGATCTATCTACTAGCCGAGGGTAGACTTGTTAACCTCGCTGCAGCTTATGGTCATCCACCAGAAGTTATGGATATGAGCTTCGCAAATCAAGCACTATGTGTGAAATACCTTGCTGAGCATCACGGGGAACTGGAGAATCGAGTATATCCAGTGCCAGAGGAAATAGACAAAAAAGTAGCTAGGTTAAAGCTCGCTAGCTTGAAAATTAAAATAGAATCGCTTACTAAAAAGCAGGAGAGATATCTCAGGAGCTGGAAAATGGGCACGTAGGAGCGGGAGATATAATGGTACTTAGCTTGAGAAAGTATTTGCAGCAGCAATTTGGAGAGAAAGTGGAGATTTTATACACAGGTGAAATAGGCAGAAGAATAGAAGAAAAGTATGAGCTTAAAGGTTTTGGTTATGGCAAGCCACTGGAAATAGAAATTGAAGTCAATGGTGAAAAAAAGTCTCTAGTGCTCTCCTCAATACGCGTGCAAAAAGGCTTCGGGCACGACCATTTCTCAGATCGAGCTCAGATATTGCTATGGCAGTACTCAGCTTTTAATAAACTCCCTAAACACGTTAAAGCGCTTGACGTGGGCTATTTCACTAAAGAAGGGGAGCTTTTTTCAGCAGCAAAGGCAGAGGAGTTTTTTCTTTTAATGGAGAAAGTTCAGGGCAGAGAGTATCATTTCGACCTAGATAGATTGAGAGATGGAGGAAAGCTGAGGGAACTCGATCTAGCTAGAGCAAGAGCACTGTCAGATTATCTGGTTGAGATTCATTCTCAAAAGCATAGGGATGAAGAACTCTACAAGCGCAGAATTCGAGAGCTAGTGGGTCACGGTGAATGCATCATGGGATTGATTGACAGCTATCCAGAAAATTTCGAACTCGCTTCACCTCGAGATTTTTGCAAAATCGAGCAAAAATGCATTGAATGGAGATTCAAACTTAGAGGTCACGCTGAGAGACTCAGCGTGGTGCACGGCGACTATCATCCCTGGAATGTAATTTTCAGAGAGGGCATTGATTTCACTGTTCTGGATCGAAGCAGAGGGGAGTATGGAGAGCCAGCGGATGATGTAGCAACGATGAGCATGAACTATTTATTCTATTCTCTTCAGAAATATGGCAAACTCGAGGGAGAGTTCCAGCAGCTCTTCGATGTCTTCATTAACAATTATCTTGAGAAAACCAGTGATAGCGAGATATTAAAATTCATGCCACCCTTCTATGTCTTCCGCGCGCTGGTGATAGCCAGCCCAGTTTGGTATCCCACTCTACCGCTGAAAGTGAGGATAAAGCTCTTTTGCTTCATTCGCAATATACTTGAAGTTGAAGAATTTGAGCCTCGAAGAGTAAATGAACTGCTGGAATAGAACTGAGTACTACCTACCAAGTTTCCAAATAACAGTTTCACGCTCAACAAAATCCCTATCATCAAACAACTCACAATACTCCAAAACCTAAGGTGTTCAATTTCCATCCCCAAATGGAATTGTAACCTTAGGATTTATAAAAAACTAAGTTAACACTATCCTTCATTTTGAGGCAATGAAAAATAAAAAGGGAGGCAGAAAGATGACTAAAAATGCTTATGAGAAAGTTGAATTCATAGAAATAAGAGAAGACCCAGAGTACATCCGCCAGCTTGTTGCAAAGAGAGCCGCTCAATACTTCGCAGCTGGCTACAACTGCGCTGAGGCGATTTTACTAGCACTTTCACAGCACTGGAAGCTTGAGAGTGAGGTTATTCCAAATATCGCCACTTGCTTTGGAGCTGGAATTGGAAGGAAAGGCTCGATCTGCGGAGCTGTTACAGGATGCATAATGGCACTGGGGTTGAAGATGGGTAGAAAAAATTACACTGATGAAGAGCATAAAGAAAGAGCCTATGCCGCTGCTCTCGAATTTTATTCAAGATTTGAGAAACAATTTGGCTCTGCGATCTGCTTCAGCTTAACCAAATGCGATCTCACCACAATTGAAGGGAAGCGAAAATATGCAAATTTGAATTTAAATAAATATCTCTGTGAAAATCTAGTTAAGCAAGCAGTTAATAATTTGCTAGCTGTGGTGGATGAGTTTGATAAAAAGATGCTTTAAAGAAGAAAATTATTTATCCAGTAACATCAAAGGTAAAAAGGTGAAAAACCATGGAGAGGGAAAAAGTTGGAGAGGTCTTCAAGTACTGGAGTAAAATAGGTGTTGCAGGGATAAAGATCACCAGTGGTTTCATGCAAATTGGTGATACAATTCAAATTCAAGGTGCTACAACAAATTTTGAACAAAAAATTGATTCAATGCAGATTGAAAAAACACCTGTCAATAGGGCTGAAAAGGGACAGACAATTGGAGTCAAGGTGAAGGATGTGGTTAGACCAGGGGATATTGTGTACAAGCTTAAGAAATAAAGATAAGAAGAGGGAAGTGCATGTGGCTTGAACTATTAACATTGCTTTTAGGAGTTGGCTATGGATATATCAATCCAGGCAAGGAAGATCGCATTAAATTGCTGAAAAAAGGACTTTTAATTGGTTTAATTCTAGGAATAATCTTCGGGGTGATAGGCTCTCTCTTCGGAGGCCTTTTATTCTTACTGGTTTCGCCTATTCTATGGATAATTGCCATCGGCTGGCTGGCAATTCTCTTCGTAATTGGTACTTACGTTGGAGACTGGCTGGAGGTTAAATTTAAGAAATCTTAATTTCGTAGCGAACATGAGCGATCTCAAGCGCGTGAGAGTAATAGCTGACTATCAATTTGGCGCTGGAGCTGGAAAAGCACTTTTTCCAGATTCGGTTGAATTCATTTATTCCTCCAGAGATAAAGTGAGGCAGATCTACGATGGCGGCAAAAGAATTGCATCCCTTCGCGCCAGCAATGGTCTGCTAACGCTAAGCTTGGAGGGAGGCGAGAGACTTCGAAGATTTCTTCCATTTCCCAAATCTAGAGTTGTGATCAGCGATGAAGCTGTGCCATTTGTGGCTAGCGGTAGATCTGCCTTTGCCCGCCACGTGATCGATGCTGATCCTGATCTACGCGCAGGTGAAGAAGTCTTAGTTGTAGATAAGAACGACTGCCTTATTGCTACAGGTAAAGCAGTGCTCTCTGCTCAGGAAATGCTTAGCTTTAAAAAAGGCGTGGCAGTGGAAATACGCACTGCCGCTAATGAATAACTACTTTTTTGCAATTCTGCTTGCGATTAAAAGTCCAATTGTGACTAGAGATATAACCATTGCGCTGATTAAATTGCTATCTACCTCTCTTTTTCCGGAGAAAAATAATATCTTATCTGAGGTGAGATTAAGCTGCTTTGTCTCATCATTCACATATATGGTATAATTACCTGCATCTAGACCATAAAAAGTTACATTGCTGGTAAATATCTTTGCTACAAGCTCTTTTTCTCTTATTATTCTTATATCTGCTTTTTCATCGGTTATAATCTTTAAATTAATATAGCTGCGCAGTGGAATTGCCTTTCCATCCGCATAAACCGGTAGCTCTATGATATCAAGCGCGCTTAAAATCGAGGGAGCTATATCTCTTTGCTCATGAATATTTGATATAAATTTACTTTCAACACCAGGGGAATATATAATCAAGGGAATTCTCTGGCTCTCAAGAAAACCTCTATATTTATCTGACGCATGCCCCCCTCTTGAGTTGCTTGTTGAAAATTTCATCCCGTGGTCTGAAGTGATGATTAATGATAAGTTATTACGAACGCAGGTTTCATAGAGCTCTGGTAGAAGTGCATCTAGCTTTTCAATCACTTCTACATATCGCGCTGCATCATAAGCATGGGCTGCTTGGTCAACGCCGCCTGCGTTTATTGTTATAAAAAATTTTTGATTCGCATAATTATTTACCATATAGTTTGCAATTGAGTTTGCACTTTCTACTGCCCAGCGATTATATTGCGCATATTTCCCAATTCCCTTTTCCACTTGCAAGTAACTGGGCAATTTCTCCCTAAATTTAAACATGTAATTCGCCAGTGGAGTTTGAAGTTTTCCCTTGAATTCAAGCGTAGGAGTATCTATAGAATTTGAGGAATCGTAAATCGCTAGATCTTGCTTTGCAACTATGCTTTCAAAATCGCCCTTCTGCAAAATTGCAATGCAGATATACCCTTGGCTATGCAGTATATCAAAAATTGTGGCGTGCTCATAGTTTAATATTTCGACATTAGCTTTGGAGTAGCCCGATGCAATGATAGCGTGCCCACTCTGGGTATCTGGCTCTAGCGCGCGGACATCCTCCACCAGTATGCCCTTGCTTGCGATATATGAGAGGTTATCTGTGCGTGCTTTCCTCAGCTGCATGCCTTTAAGATCCAGAGGAGTGTAATTATAGGTTGAGAGATAGCTCGCCCCCATTCCATCAACTATGAGCAATATCGCTCCATTCTTCTTTTCAATGCTGCGCAAAAAGCATTCATCAGCATTCACAACTTGCGCGGCAAAAGCGATGATAGCGACGATAATGAATGCTGCAAAGAGCTTTCTCATAAGCCTGCATCAAGAAATATAGGAATAAATAGCTTTGCATATTTAAATATAAAATTAAATATAAAAAAATTTTTAAATATAAAAAAGCGCGCCGGCTAGAAAGCCAATTAGCCCTAGGAAAATAGCCAGCAGTGTTATGCCTCTCATTTTTCCGGCACTACTATATTTTTGCAACAGATTGAATGAAGCGTAGATGAATAGGAGGTCTGATGGAAGTACAAAAAAGAGGTAAAATTCGTTCCGATAGTAACTCTTGTCAGGGAAGTAGAAATATGGAATTAAACTGAGAGTTATTGCGATTAAGTAGAAAGCACTTGAGATCTGCGCAGCTCTTCTCTCGCCAAATATCCTAGCTATGCTTCTCACGCTTCGCAGTTTATCGCCTTCGATATCCATTGCCCCTTTCATTATCTCGCGCCCTAGGCCTGAGAAAAATGCGATTGAAGCAAGCAACCATAAAATCAAAGGGAACTTGCCTGCGATTGCCCCGCCGAATATGAAGGGAATCGCCATTGAATATGAAATATATATATTTCCAAATAAACCGGTTTCCTTGAACTTCACATCATAAAAGACGCCAAATAGAGCTGAGACCAGTGCTATGGAGAAGCAAAGCCAGTTTAAAAAAAATGAAGCTAAGACTCCCAAGGGTGTTAATGTCAGAGCTATTGCAAGCGCTGTTTCAGGTTTTAAATCCCCCCTTACCAGCGGGCGGTCAAAGCGTTTGTTAGCTTTATCCACCTCTAAATCGAAGTAGTCATTAAGGGCAAAAGTGCCTGCTTCAATTAAAATTGCAGTGAGTGCTCCAAATAGGATGTTGTAAAGCGTTAGATATGAGTAATCTGCAATTACAATTCCAATGATAACTCCAAGAGCGAACATTAATCCATGCTCAAGCCTAGTGAGATGCCATATGGCTGCAAATTTTCTAATTTCAAGCATTGGATCCGCCTTAGCTAGATATCGAATTTTACCTCAAGCTTAAATAGCTTCTTGGTGGGCAAACTTAGAACATCTTTTATCCCTGACCTTTTTTTTATCTCCTCTATGACTTGCTTCAGACTTTTTTCATCTCTAGCTGCTAAAGTGAACCATATGTTGTAGCGGTGCTTCCTTACATAATTGTGGGAAACGCCCTCATAGGAGTTGATTATTTCAGCCACCTTCTCAATTTTATTTTCAGGGACACTCATTGCAACAAGCGTGCTTTTAAGCCCGAGCTTCTTAGAATCAATTATGGGTCTCAGCTGGCGAATTCTCCCGCTTTTCTGCAATCGCTTAATTCTTTCAAGTACTTCCGCTTCATCTATACCAATCCGCTCGGCAATTGCTTTAAATGGCTTCTCAACCAAGGGAAATTCGACTTGAAGTATCGATAGGATTGCTCTATCAATTTTATCCATGCTGAACAGATATATTTACAGGATTTGAGAAAAGAAATACCTTTTGAAGATAAAAATATAGACCCACTGTTGAATCACCTGATCCGCCGAAGGACTTGGGCGCGAATGTGGAGCTTCAAGAGGATTATGAAAAATAGACCTAATGGGATCGCTAGCTTGGATGATTAACTGTGCATAATTGATAGCCAACGAATAGGTGCAGGGGAATTTAGACCCAAAATTACTGTTTATGGAAAAGCCAAGGCTTTAAAGCATCAGGTTTTAAATGCGCTAAGATTTACATCAAATAATAGAAAAATGTTTAAGAGCGAGCTAGCTCTTCTTAGGCTTAATTTCTTCCCTTTTACCTTCCAAACGTGGGGAGTAGTGCGACAGGTTGGACATTCATAATATTCATACCTCTCATCTTCCTTAACCTTCTTAGTTACCTCCCCAGTATAGCCACATTTGGGGCATTGCAGGCGTAAAACCATTAAACCACCCATGTATCCATGCAATGAATATATTTAAATATGTTTCAAAGAAAATCTTGGAATTCTGGTGATGAATTATGAAAATCACTTGGCTTGGACACGCTGCATTTGAATTGATAGGGAAGAAACGCATACTGATTGATCCATTTATATCTGGAAATCCTCTGGCGCCCAAGAAAATCGAGGAGCTGAAGCCAGAGATCATAGCTATTACCCACGGCCACGGGGATCACTTGGGGGATGCTACAGCAATTGCCAAGCAGAATAAAGCCATAGCTATTGCAATCCACGAGATCGCTTGCTATCTTCAAGCAAAAGGAGTTGAGGCACTTGGTATGAATATAGGCGGCTCGCTAGACCTAGGGGTGAAAATTACCATGGTGCCTGCTTGGCATTCCTCAGGTATCGATGAAGCAAATTTAGGATATGGGGGTACGGCTTGCGGCTATGTTATCGAAGATGAAGCTATAGTTTATCATGCTGGCGATACTGCGCTTTTTAGCGATATGAAGCTGATAGGGGAGGTCTATCATCCAGATATTGCACTTCTGCCTATAGGCGATCGATTCACAATGAATCCACAAACTGCTGCAGTAGCCGTGAGTTGGATAAAGCCCAAAGTTGCGATTCCAATGCATTACAATACCTTTCCAATAATTGCCCAAAACCCAGAGAAATTTGCAGCGCTTGTGAGAGAGAAAAGTCCTGAGACAATGGCTGTGATTTTAAAACCAGGGGAGACATTTGAATATTGACATTGTGCTCCACAAAGGAGAGGCTATTTCAATTTCAATGAAGAGAGGTGATAGAATTAAAATAGCTTGCTTGGGCGGTGGCCAGCTTGCTGACTTGGTTTTCACTTCCTATCACCAGGGACTAACGCTTGATAGACTTGGGAGATTTGTGCTTAGAGAAGGCGATGTGCTTTATAACTCGAGGGAGGAGCCTGCTTTAAAGGTACTGCAGGTACAATCGAGAGCCAGCTCTAATATAGTGTTTCCTGGCTGCCGCAGCAGTTTGTATGGATTTAATAAAAAAGGATGCAGGGAGCTGCTTGCTCAAGCATTGAATGTTTCAGTTGAAAGTTTACCCAGCACAGTTAACCTCTTCATGGACTTTGAAATCGATCCTGAAAGCTATGAATTCAAGCCTGCTTTTACTAAAGCGAAGAGTGGGGACTTCATTGAACTCGAGGCGCTGGTTGACTTGGAAATTGCAATAACAGCTTGCCCCCACGAAGAGCTTTCTCAGCCAGATGGAAAAATAGCGGTTGAGGTTATTCATAATGAGAGTGGAGGTAAATAGAGAGGAATGCCTTAGACTTGCGAGTGCTATTAGACACTTGAAGTTTGCAGTTGATGAATTTAAGGATCCATTGCTATTTCCACCTGAGAATGCCTCACCCGAGGAGGTGGCGAATTTTTTCTTTTTCGTAGTTGCCATCGACCACAGGACGCGCTTGAAATTTGAAGGGGTAATCGATGGCAAAAAACTCCATGGCTCTGAATTGCTCTATGCACTTGCAAGGAAGCGGAAGGAATACTTCGCTGCAGAGAAGATGCAGCGTATTTCTAAGAGAGAGGTGAAAGAATGGCTTTCCACGGAAGAGATCTCCATTCCAGACCCTGAAGTTCGAGGTATGCTGCTCAGGGATTGCGCGATTAAGCTTTTGAAGTATTATAATGGAAGTGCGCTTGAGTTAATAAAAGCCGCAGATGGCTATTTATTGCGAGAAGATAGAAGGGGATTGCTTCAGCTTTTAGCTCAATTTAAGGCGTATAGCGATCCGCTGAGCAAAAAAAGCTTTCTGCTTGTTAAATTTCTGGAAAGGAGAAAGCTCTTTGAAATTAAAGATATTGAAAATCTTCACATTCCTGTGGATAATGTGCTCGCGAGAATTGCATTGAGAACTGGGATTATTGAGGTGATGGATAAAAAACTTGAAACTAAGCTCAAGAAAAATCTACCTGCAAATCAAAGGGATGATCGCGATATAAGGAGCGCGGCTCAAAAAGCCTATGATATAATATCCAGCGAATCCGGGCTTAAGATTACGCTGCTCGACGATATCTTCTGGACGATGGGCAGGGCTTGCTGCTCGCGTGAGAACCCAGTTTGTTTTAACTGCGGATTTGAAAGCTGCAGAGCCTCGCATCTGCTTGGAATTGAGTGCAGGCACAGCTGTATCTTCATAGCTGGCTGCAAGGCTGCCAGTGACTCGAGCTATAGAGCATATTTTGAGCCGAATTTCAAAACTTGGTATTATTAATTTTGCACGATAACTTGATTCTTTTTGACGAACTCTTCAATTGCATCGAAATAGAGTTCTGTCATTAAATCGTTGTGATCTGCGCCTGAAATGATTATAAGCTTTTTATTCTTTGAAGCTAGGTTTTCATAAAGCTCTTTTGCCTCTGAAAGAGGTATAATGCTGTCATATTCACCGTGAATAATAAGTGTAGGAATTTTGATCGCGCGAGCTTTTACTTTATTTAAGAATTCGCCTTTTTCATTCAAAATGAACTCTCTATCTCGGGGTTTTAGGTACCTCCACCAGCGGCGGAAATTATTCGCTAGGCCGCTTTCTACTATTATGCCAGAGAGTTCCATTTGATGGTGATAGGCAAGTTCGATAGCTGGTGTGCTACCAAGGGAGCGTCCCATTAGAAATGGTTTTTTTCTGCACCCTTCTTTTTCAATTATCTTTTTAAATTCCTTGAAGATGGAATGGGAATCTCGAAGCATATTAGTTATGGTGGGAGAGCCGGTGCTCAGGCCATAGCCTCTGTAACTGACCACAAAAATATTTATATTTCTTTGATTATAAAATTTAGCTATTTCTGCATAATCCCCCACTGTTTCACCATTACCGTGGAAATA
Organism: Methanocellales archaeon; assembly: GCA_037443105.1. GTDB lineage: Archaea > Halobacteriota > JAWCLZ01 > JAWCLZ01 > JAWCLZ01 > JAWCLZ01. The sequence continues at coordinate 2,801 of JBBIOZ010000018.1, read as the reverse complement.
AAGAATGGTGGGAGAGCTACTGCTTCTCATCCAAAAGCCATAGCTGACTCGAATTCCTTCACCTATATCTATAAAACTGGGAGGCTGAGAGCGAGTAGGGAAATAGAAATTAGAATAAGCAAGCGGGAAAACAATCTCAAGAATTTCAGGAAGATCTAGAAAAGAGAGATCGATCTCGTGGGACATATCAAACTTTTCTCAAAATACCAATTCTCGGCTCATAACAGCGGCCTTCGTTCATCAGCTCTTTCAAAGCTTCCTCAATAGCTTTCTCGCTTAAGCCATGCTGCTCTGCAGCATTGATTATATCCTCATAGCTTGCCCCCTCACCTTTATCCAGTTCGCAGAGAATGGAATAGACGATCTCTTTATTTGAATATTCCCCTTCAATTTCAATTCCCCCGATCAATGACTCCAAAGCATCGATCACCATTTGCCTCAGCTTTTGAAGCGATTCCTCACTGGTTTTATAGTGAGCAATCGCTTGAGCAATGCCACTTGCGAGTTCTTTCTTCGCTCCTTTAGCAATCAAATAATTGATAAGGCTTTCCCCAGATAACTTTGAATCCAGTGCAGCCTTAACATAGTTTATCCTCTCAAGCGTTCTTTCAGCAGTGGTCAAAACCCATAGATCTCTAACTTTTGCGTCTACTCTATTGATCTCCTCAGGCCTGATCGTAGTATAAAATACTCCTGCTTCAGGCTCATATATTTTGACCTTGCCTACCACAGCTAGAAAACTTGGAATTTCTACTTCTGAAAGAAAAATTGCTACATCTGGCTGAAATTGACCTGCATATACAGCGAATGCACCCGTGGGATCAGCGATTCTAGAGCGCCATAAGTCTTCGTCCTGGCCAATATTTTCAACTTCTGTGACAACGCCCACTATATACACTCGATTGCATCTAGCACCTGAGGGTGTAATTATATAATTTGGGGAGCGCACACCCCCTTCGCTGTATTTCAAATTAGATTGATTGAATTCTGCTGCAAATACTCGCCACGCAATTTCTCTTTCAGCCATGCCTAGCTGCCTCCAGTAAAAACCTTGCTTTTTCCTCAATGTTAACACTTGGTATCCAAGCTTCTTTTGCAACCAGCATAATACCATACTCAGTTCTACTTGCATTGCCCCTCACCGCAAGCCTCTTGCCTGTGAACTTCCGCTTTATATCCTCTTCTATCACCTCGATGGAAAGAGCACTCACAGCTATTTCCCTGCATTTCTCAAGGCTCTGACCATAGAGCTTTTCAGTTTCCTCTCTATTGAGTACAACTATGATTGCCCCAGTGCCATCGTCCAAGGTGGCCTTGATGCGCATATCATATCTCCCCTCCACCTTTCCATGAGTGCGGCAGATATTTTTCTGTATAACCCTATTGCAGCTTGGACAGCGCTGAATCAACCCTGATTCGGGTCTAATTGAAAGAATGTCTCCCTCGACTGTAACATCAAATGCTCCTTCTCTGCTAACCACCTCTTCAAGGCGTGTAATTTCCTTTGAGATTCCTAGCTCAAGATCTGGAATTCGAACTATGATCGTGCCTTCATTGATATTGATCGCAGGCAATCCTTGGAATTTCTTCACATATACATTTTCAAGTTTCAAAATCGCATCCTTGACTATTCCAGCTTCTGGAACCCAAGAGGTAAATGGCAGCTTCGATGTTTCATCAGCAATAATACCAGTGATAATTATTTTCTTATTCTGCTTAACCGAAAGCTCTTGCTGCTTCACCTCCAATACCTTCCCCACCACAGTGATATTCCTATCTCCTTCTTTCACCTCAGCCAGTTTTTTAACCACTGGGTGCTGAGAGACTGGCGTTAGCTGAGGTAGATGGTTTGGCATTTTTTCCACCATTGCGCGCTCGCCAAAATTAAGCTCCATAGTTCCTTTGAACTCGCGGACATATGCATTTGAGATCTTCACCACATCGCCTTTCTTGATATTAAAATCACGCCAAGCTGTGAATCGCATTGCTTTGGTTTCATCACCAATCAAGCCGGAAAAAATAGTTTTTTCCCCTTTTCCAGTTTTAACATTTTTACTCCCTATATCCAAGATCTTTACCAGAACTTCAACATTTCTATCTTTCGCCGTTAAATCTTTGAGCTTTTTAGCAATCACCTGCCTTGTAAAGCCACCATATTTTTTAATTATGGTGCGCTTGGCCTCTTCCACTGGAACATTATATTCAAAAAGCAATATTTTTAAGTCCGATAGGATTTTTTCTTCAACGACGCCTTCACCCAACGCCCTTTTTATTTCCTCTAAATGGGGCGATATATCTTCCATTAAAACCCTCCATGGAGAGCTATTCACTATACACAGTAAAGAAATAAAAAATCATCGGTAATTAAAATCAGCATTCTTATAAGGTTATAAGTTGATCTTGGATCGAGGGGAATTGAATGATTAAAAAAATTGACCACATAGGAGTAGCGGTTAAAAGCATAGATGAAGCTGCAAAGATATACTTGGATCTTGGACTTGAGGTTAAAGGCGTTGAGATTGTGGAGCAGCAAAAGGTAAAAGTTGCATTTATTCAGGTAGGTGAAAGCAGTATTGAGCTCTTAGAAGCAACCTCCCCAGATAGTGCAATTGCAAAGTTTATCGAGCAAAGGGGAGAGGGAGTGCAGCATATTGCATTAAATGTAGATAACATTGAGCAGGAACTTGCAAGGCTCAAAGCAAAGGGTATGCGTTTAATAGATGAAACTCCCAGAATCGGTGCTCATGGCGCAAAGATTGCTTTTCTTCATCCAAAAAGCACGCGCGGGGTTTTGATTGAAC
>JBBIOZ010000017.1:0-24215 GCA_037443105.1 Methanocellales archaeon | reverse complement strand
TATACCTCTGCCAGCGATATTTCTAGGTCTCATGATCTGCGTTACAGACTGGGGCTTCACACTTGCGGGAGTGAGCAGAGATGTTGCTGGGGATAGACAGCGTGAAGCTCCAACTATGCCGGTGACATTTGGAGTGGCTTTTACCTCAAAGTTTATATTGCTCTGCTGGATACTTGGAGTAATATTCTCGCTTGCAATTTTCATAAGTGCAAGGCTTGGCTTGGTTTACTTAATAGGTGCTCTAGCAAGTGGAACTTGGATGCTTATACAATGCCTTGATTTTGTGAGAAATCCCACGCCTGAGAGAGGTGGAAGATTATTTCTACAGGGCTCGAGATATCGTGGAGTGATGTTCGCTTCACTGATGATAGATGTATTGCTATGCATTTTGCTTCAAGATTATTCAGCATTACTCCTTAAAATAAGCTTATTAAAATAAGCTTCACTTATTCTTTCAAATTCCAATTTTCCCCAGAAGCTTCTCTGGATTTCGCTCAACCACATCGCTTGCCTCTCTTGTTCTCAATCCTGCACCTATTGCCACTTCCATAGCTATCTCTCTTGTTATGAAATCTTCTGGGTCGTGGAGATCCGTGTTTACCAACAGTTGTGCCTTAGCCTCCTCTGCAATTCTCGCCACGTGCCCATTGCTTCGATTGTGACCATTGCGAGAGGTTAGCTCTAGGAAGATATCATTTTCCCGCGCAAGTTCCGCCTCCTCAATCGTAATAAATCCTGGGTGTGCCAAGATGTCGACATCTGGAAGTGCAACTGCAGCGCGATTCGTACCCTTCGCTACTGGCTCGACGAGTGTTTCACCGTGAACGATTATGATCTCAGAGCCAAGTTTTTTCGCCAGTTTAACGAGGCTTGCAATTTTAGCAGGGGGGACGTGGGTTAATTCAACACCAACAACAATTCTTATATTCACCTCTTTCTCGATATCCTTGATTTTCCTCACATTCTTCAAAACAAATTCAATGTTTGTGAAATCCACGTGATCGGTAATTGCAACTGCTTTATAGCCGTGAACAAAAGCTCTTCTTACAAGCTCGCTTGGTATAAGCGAACCATCACTAAAAGTGGAGTGCGTGTGAAGGTCGAACATAACTCTTTATTTTTCCTTATGATTAATAAAGTGTTTTATTTCCTCTTGGGCTTTTGAGCAGCTGCCCTTATTTCAGCGATTTTCTGCGCTATTTGCCTTGCAATTTGAGTTTTAGGAGCGATGTTTTCCACCTTGATAAGCCCGCTTTTTTCCCACCAGCTCTTTGGATAGGCCTTTCCCTCTTCCCTTTCAGGGTTTAAACTTAGTTCTCTGGCAGCGATCTCAATTTCCTCAAGCTTGGGAGCTTGAACTGCAAGCTGCTTTGGTACTGCTCTTCCCTCTCTTCTACTTTTACTGGAATCAAGATTTGCTGGCCAGATCACGATTTTTCTGCTTCGCTCCATCTTCTCCCTATTTCAATGCCGCTCTTGCAATTTCCGCTACTTCAGCTGGAGTTCTGCCGACCTTTACACCTGCTTTCTCGAAGGCTTTGATCTTTGCCTCAGCCGTTCCAGTCGAGCCTGAGATTATCGCTCCAGCGTGTCCCATTCGCTTGCCTGGTGGCGCAGTTATGCCAGCTACAAAAGCAACCACTGGCTTACTCATATTTCGCTTTATATACAGTGCTGCTTCCTCTTCATCTGTACCGCCTATTTCTCCTATTAAGATTACCAGCTCTGTTTCTTTATCTCTCTCGAATTTCTCAAGTACTTCGATGAAGTTTGAGCCGACAATTGGATCGCCTCCTATCCCTAAGCAAGTGCTCTGGCCTACTCCAAGGCGTGTGAGATTGTCAACGATTTGATAGGTTAATGTACCGCTTCTCGAGACAAGTCCAACATTTCCAGGCGTGAATAGATGCCCCGGTAAAATTCCTACCAAGCTCTGGCCAGGTGTTATAATACCAGGACAGTTTGGGCCTATTACCGCTGGCTTTTTCTCAAGCAATGCAAGTCTTCTGCATACTTTGAGCATATCAAGCGCAGGTATTCCCTCAGTGATACATACTATCAATTTTATGCTTGCATTGGCAGCTTCATAGATTGCATCCACTGCAAATCTCGCTGGCACGAAGATTATGGAGGTATTTGCTTTCTCCTTCTCAACCGCAGCTGCAACGCTGTCATAAACTGGAATGCCATCTACCTTGAGCCCTTCCTTGCCAGGTGTAACTCCTGCAACTACCTTTGTGCCGTATGCAAGCATCCGCTGAGTATGGAAAAAGCCTTCTTTGCCTGTTATGCCCTGCACCACAACTCTCGTATTTCTATCAATAAGTATGCTCATGCCATTCGCTCCTTTGCAATTGCAACTGCTTTCCTAGCGCATTCTTCCATAGTATCAGCAGTTATTACCTTCACTTGGTTAAGTATCTCTCGGCCTTCTTTTTCATTTGTACCTGCGAGTCTAATTACAATAGGTACTTTCACTTCCATTGAAGAAAGTACGCTAACTATGCCCTTTGCCACTTCATCGCATCTCGTTATACCACCTAGAATGTTGAAGAGCACTACCTTTACATCTGGATCAGCGAGCACGATCTCCAGACCCTTTCTCACCATCTCAGCTGATGCTCCTCCTCTTAAATCCAGGAAGTTCGCCGGCTTTCCCCCCTCCAGCTGAATGAGATCGAGGGTTGCCATTACAAGTCCAGCGCCATTGCCGAGTACACCTATGCTGCCATCTAGCTTGACATAGTTCAAGCCCAGCTCGCTGGCTTTCCTTTCAAGGGGATTATCCTCGCTTGCTTCTTTGAACTTTAAGAGCTCAGGCTGGCGATAAAGCGCACTATCGTCTATCAGCATCTTTGCATCGCTTGCTATAAGCTCACCTTGCTTAGTGAGAGCTAATGGGTTGATTTCCACGAGAGATGCATCTTTCTCCTCAAAGATTTGATATAGTGTTTTCAGCACCGCTGCAGCTCTACTTGCAACTGCTCTATTAATCCCAGCGGTATTAACAAGCTGTCTAGCTTGATAATCATGGAATCCCCAGAGGGGATCACAGTGCAATTTGGCGATTTTCTCAGGGGTTTTAGCTGCAATTTCTTCTACATCCACACCGCCCATCGAACTCGCTATAGCTACTGGAAGGCGCTTGCTTCTATCAATGGTGAGGCCGAGGTAATATTCTTCAGCTATATCCAGCTTTTCCTCCACAAGTACCTTTTCAACAGTTAAGCCCTTAATTTTCATTCCCAGAATTCTCCTAGCTTGCAACTCAGCCTCTTCCGGTGTGCTTGCAAATGTAATTCCACCTGCTTTGCCTCTACCTCCTACGTGCACCTGTGCCTTAATTGCAACTGGTCTATTTATTCTCCTAGCTATTTCCCTTGCTTCTTCAGGCAGCTGTGCTACTTCTCCCTGTGGAACTGGAATTTTATAGCTTGCGAAGATCAACTTGGCTTGGTACTCGTGCATTCGCATACTTAAACCTCAATTTTGAGCTATTTGCTCAGCCTGTATAAAACTTTGCCGCAATTGTCAGGCAGAGCTTCAAAAGGTTAATGCTAAACTAAAAATGCAAAGAGGTTTTATGTAATTATGAGGTATTATGAAGTATGCTAAGTGGAGATGCTCAATATGCGGGTATATTTACGACCCAGTCGTTGGAGATTCTGAGGGCAATATAGCAGCTGGAACAGCTTTTGAAGACCTTCCAGCGAACTGGGTATGTCCTGTTTGCGGAGCACCAAAAGATGCATTTGAGGAACTAAAGGAATAAAATAAGAAGTTAAGAGAACCGCGGTTCCAATAAAAAAGGGAGAGGAGTTAAGAGGAGAACCGCAGGTTCTCCTTTATATGTTCTTTATATGTGAGGGGAGAGGAGTTAAGAGGAGAACCGCAGGTTCTCCTTTATATGTTGCCGAATAATGCTCCAAGTCCTTCCATGCCGCTAATTTCTTCCTCTTCCTTCTTTTTCTTCTCTTCTTTCACTTCTTTTGGCTTCTCAGCCGGCGCTGGCTGTGCAGCAACCGGAGCTGCAGCTGGTGGCGGAGTGAAGGCTGCTTTTGAGATTGCTTCTGAGATGTTCACACCGTCGAGGGCTGCTACCAGTGCTTTTACCCTCGCCGCGTCAGGCGTGATTCCAGCTGCCTTTAAAACCGAAGTAACTCCTTCTTCATCGATTTTTTTACCAGCGCTATGCAATATGAGAGCTGCATATATATACTCCATTTATAACACCTCTATCCAAATAAAGCGCCGAGTCCAGCGGCGCCATTTTCTTCTTCTTTTTTCTCCTCCACTTTTTTCTCCTCTACTTTTTCTGCTTCTGCTTCAATTTCTGCTTCAGCTTCAATTTTTACCGCTATTTTGGCTTTCAATTCCTCGTCGATTGCTTTTTCATCAGTGCTGCTTGCAGCACTTGCTAGGGCAAGCATTTGAGAATATGCCTTTAGTAGCAATTCCTCGATAACCGCTTTCTCAAAGATCTCCGCGTTTATCCCCAGATTTCTTGCTTCAATCACTGCTTTCTGAAGCAGAGGTATGATTGTAAGCTTGCTGGGATATGCGATATTCATTGCAAGGTTATATGCTTGCTGTACCGCTTGAGAGATCTCTGCGATATATCTAGTTTCATCTATCGCAAGCATTTCAGGTGTGAATATTAGATTATCACAATATGCAGCTCGGAGGTTCAATCCAATCTCCATAGGGTAGATCTCTAAATTTCTCAAAATATCAGCCAGCTTAGATGAAATAACCTCACCCGCACTAGCCACGATCGCTCTATCTCTAATAACCACTTTTCCACCTTCAACCCCTGCAGATATCCCCAGCGCCTGGAGCTCGCTCAACACCGGGCCTGGCTTTAGCGGGGTGGCTCCTTTTTCAATAACAATGTCACGCGGGGCAATATCACCAGATTTCGCTGGGGCAGGTATCTTGGTTTTCTCCAGAAGTTTGTATAGCTTGAAGGGGTTTATGTCTGTGAATATCAACCCAGTTTGACCTGTGACATAGCTATCGAGCTTTTTAATTTCCCCATCGCATTCATTTAATGCGATTGATATCAATGAATTCCTTGCCACTTTGAGCTTTGCCGATCCACGCAGTTCTGAACGTATCTTCTGCACCTGCTGCGCAGGAATGCCGTGCATATCTACGATGGCTACGATGGAGTGGTGCTTTATTTCCTCTTTGATTTCCTTAACTTCCTCTTTTTTCCACCTAGGTAAATGTTGGGTTTTCCTACTTTTTTCCTCCACCTATATCACCCTGACTGCTTGCCCCATTGTGGTTTTGAGATAAATTGATTTCACATTCTGCGTGCCCCTCTCAAGTTTGGATTCAATGCGCTTGAGTACTGCTTCAATGTTATTAACAAGCTCTTCAGCGCTCATTGTTCTAACCCCAACTGAGGTGTGAAATGTAAGGCGATCTCTAGATCTCACTCTAACTGTTTTGCGCAAGCGTTCAATGATTGTTGAAATATCACTCCCAGGTGGTATTGGTTCAGGCATCTTACCTCTGGGAGCTAGAATTGAGCCAAGGTTTTTGCCTATGGCTGGCATTAAAGGTGCTTCTGCTATGAAAAAATCGATGCCCTTAATTAAAGCGCGCAGTTTTTTCTTATCTGCACCTAATTTGGGGATCTCTTCTGGAGTTATAATCAAATCCACTCCGGCTTTTTCTGCTTTAAGCGCAGTATCCCCGCGGGCAAAAATGCCGATTTTTATTTCCCTTCCACGGCCGCTTGGGAGGACTATGCTTTCATCGATGCGATTCTTCGGCTTGCTCATGTCGATGCCTTTTAAATTGATGGCAAGATCGATGCTTTCTCTAAAATTGCGTTTGGGGGATTTCTCCAAGATTTCCTTAACAGCTCTTTCGATTTCCTTCCGATCCATCATAGCAAATCTCCGTAGTACTATCGACTGCGTCTCCTACGGCTAATAAGTTTAAATAGATAAGCAGCGAATCTATTTAAAGTTTTTGAGCGTTTATTTGGTTCTCTCTTAATCTATCTTTTAAGGTTTCATACTATCTCTCGATATAGTTGCAGCTATCTCAGAAACCACAAAAGCAGGATATCTCCATTCTCAATAGGCTTAAATGGAATTGTAACCTTCGGTTTTATAAAAAAAGTTAACACCACCGCAAAGCCAACAGCTAGCTTTATATCTCTAAAGCATCTTATAGAATAAACCCTTAAAAAAGGAATGATATATTGATTGGTTCAATAGGAATATTGGGAAAGATGGATATTTCATTTCATCGATTACTCTTTCTGGAGCGTGATTATTTGCTTGAAAAAAAATATACACGCTATGAAAAAGCAAGAATCATCGGCGCTAGGGCACTTCAAATAGCAATGGGGGCACCAGTATTGGTGAAGACCAAGCTCGACGACCCAATTGAAATTGCAGAACTTGAATTTGAAAAAGGAGTTATTCCAATAACTGTTAAGCGAACCACAGTAATCAAAAGAGTTCACCGCCCAGTTCGAAAAATTGAATTTGTTGAAGCAGTAGATATGGCTGAAGAGGAAATTGAATGAGGTGATTTAATGGTATTTCAAAAAGAAGCAAAAGAGGTTGAGTTCAGAGAAGCTGAATATAAATCACTCATTCCCATTGACGAATATCTTGCGGCTGGGGTACATATTGGGACGCAGCAAAAGACAGGGGATATGATGCGATTCATCTATAAAGTAAGAACAGACGGACTATATGTACTAGATGTACAAGCAACGGATGAGAGAATAAGAATAGCGGCAAAGCTGCTTGCAAAATACAATCCTGCTAAGATCTTAATCGTATCTGCCAGGCAATATGGTCAGAGACCAGCTGAGATGCTTGCCAAAGTCATTGGAGCACGACCGATAGTCGGTAGATTCACCCCGGGTACACTTACAAATCCAGCTTATCGCGATTACTTAGAACCAGATATTTTAATTGTAACAGATCCACTTGGGGATGCCCAAGCTGTGAAAGAAGCAGTGGATGTTGGAATTCCAGTAGTTGCGCTTTGTGATACCAATAATATGATTCAAAATGTTGATCTTGTTATCCCAACGAATAATAAAGGACGTAAGGCACTTGCAACTATTTACTGGCTGCTCGCAAGAGAGATCCTGAGGGAACGTGGAGAATCGCATCTCTTCAATTACTCGGTTACCGACTTCGAAGCTGAATTGTAAGCTTAATAAGGCATTAAAACCAATAGAAAGCTGATGGCAATGAGGAGACCAGCAGTTGCAGGGCAGTTTTATCCCTACCGAAGGGAACAATTAGTGCGGGAACTGGAGGAGCATCTATCAAAGGCAAATGTTTCACAGATATCATGCATAGGAGCAGTTGTGCCGCACGCCGGCTATATGTATTCAGGTCCAGTAGCAGCTTATGCGTATAAAGCGCTTCCAAAAGCTGAGACTTATGTAATAATTGGACCCAACCACCGCGGTCGAGGTTCAGGTGCTGCTGTTTCCACTGAGAAGTGGAGCACGCCCTTAGGCGAGGTGGAAATCGATCTTGATTTTATAAACTCCATGCCACTTGAGATCATCGATAAAGATGAAGATGCACATAGATATGAGCATTCTCTCGAGGTACAGCTGCCCTTTCTGCAGTATCTATTCAAGGATTTCAAAATCGTGCCAATCTGCATAGCGCTTCAGGATGAAATGAGCGCTATGGAAATCGGCAATGAAATCAGCGATGCGGTGAAGAAAACTGGAAAAAAAGTAATCATACTAGCATCAAGTGACTTCTCCCACTATGAGCCAGACCAAGTGGCAAGAGCCAAGGATAGATATTTCATAGAGGCTATTTTAAACTTAGACATACTGGAATTCTACAAAAGGCTTTATGAAAAAAATGCAACAGTATGCGGATATGGTGCAATTGCAGCGCTCATCCAAGCAAGTAAAAATCTGGGAGCGAAGAAAGGGGAGCTTTTGAAATATGGCACCAGCGGAGATATAATCCCAGATCGATCTGAAGTCGTTGGCTATGCTGCGATCGTGATTAAATGAGGTTTGCCAATGAAGATCTGCTCAGCTCCTGGGAAGATCTATTTTTTTGGGGAGCATGCGGTTGTATATGGTGAAAATGCAGTTGCCTGTGCTATTGATTTGAGGACCAAAGTTAAGGTGGAGGTGCAGAGCTCAGAAGCTTTTAAAATTGAAATTCTCTCCAACTATAAAGCTGAGAGCTATCCATATGTGGTAAAAGCAGTTGAGAAAATCAATGAAATCAAAAAAATCTCAAATAAAATTAAAGTTGAAATAAAATCTCAAATACCAGCCGAAGCGCACCTTGGATCTTCAGCTGCTGTTACAGTTGCAACACTGGCTGCTCTCAATTCAGAATTTAAATTAGGACTTAACTTGGAGGAAATAGCCAAGCTGGGACACGAGGTAGAGTATGAAGTTCAAGGCGCAGCAAGTCCAACAGACACCTATGTTTCAACTTTTGGAGGAATAGTAGCAATTCCAGAGCGAAAGCGGTTCAGCGCCATCGATGTAGGCATGGTAATTGGCGATTCTGGCAAGTCATCTTCAACCAAGGAAATGATAGCTAGGGTGAGAAGTTTAAACTTGGAATACCCAGAGATAGCTAAAGGGATAATTAAAACAATAGGTAGCATTTCAAAGGCTGGCTTGCAATATCTTGAGAAGGCTGATTTCCAAGCGGTTGGGAGGCTTATGGATATAAATCAAGGTTTGCTTGAAGCCCTCGGAGTTAGCACAGAGCAGCTTTCAGCGATGTGCAATGCTGCAAGAAAAGCAGGTGCTTATGGTGCAAAGCTCACCGGCGCCGGAGGCGGTGGATGCATGATTGCAATTTGCTCGAGAGCACGTGTGCAGGATATAATATCAGCTATCTCTATCCTCGGCTGCAAAGCCGTTGAAACCAGAGCTACAAATGAAGGGGTATTGATCGAATGAGGGAGAAAGCGCCAGTGATTTTAAAAATAGGGGGCAGCGTGCTCACTGAGAAGAAGACTGCAGGTGGACTTAAGATGGAGGAGATCAGGAGAATCGCTGGGGAAATCGCTGGGAAATCTGAAAATTTGATACTTGTACACGGCGCAGGCTCATTTGGACATCCCCAAGCAAAAGCTTTCAAGCTTGATCAGGGTTTAAGGGATGAAAACTTCTCAGGATTACTTGTAACTCATAAGGCTGTGAGGAAGCTAAATGATTGCTTCATCGAAGCACTTCTAGAGCAAGGTATTAAAGCCGCGCCTTTGCATCCCTTTTCCTGTGCAATTTTAAAAAATGGAAGGATAGCTTCATTTGAATATAAAGTGATAAGGGCAATGCTGCGGAGAAATATCCTGCCAGTGCTTCACGGCGATGTGGCGATAGATATTAAAAAAGGCGCGGGGATTCTCTCCGGCGATCAAATAGTGGTATATCTGGCTAAGCAGCTCAATGCCAAGCAAATTGGCTTGGGCACAGATGTCGAGGGAGTGCTGAATGGAAAAGGCGTTTTAATACCAGTCATAACGCCCGGATCATTTAAAGGTATGAGGAGGCTGCTTAAGGATTCAAAGGGTATTGATGTAACCAGAGGCATGCTTGGCAAGGTTGAAGAGCTCATTGAGCTTGCGAAGGCAGGGGTTAAATCTAGGATATTCAATGCAGCTAAAAAGGGGAATGTAGAAGCTTTTTTAAGCGGCGAGGAGAATTTTGGTACATTAATCAGAGGTGAATAATATAGCACGGGAGACGTCAAATCGCAAAATTCAGCATCTATATATCTGCGCTGAGAAAGAGGTTGAGTCAAAGTGGAGTGGATTTGAGGATATATATTTAATTCACAATGCGCTGCCAGAAGTGGATAAAGAAGCAATAGAATATTCCACAAGCTTTCTAGGTCACGAATTCAAAGCACCGCTGCTCATAGCTTCAATGACCGGGGGGCATGCTGATACCAAAAAAGTAAATATTGCACTTGCAAAGGCAGCTGAAGAACTGGGAATAGGCATAGGCGTGGGGAGTCAGAGGGCTGCACTGGAGAATAGCAGTTTGGAGGATACTTATAGAGTGGTTCGCGATTATGCTCCAAATGCCTTTGTATATGGCAACATCGGCGCTGCACAGCTGAGGAAATATGGAGTAGAGGGAATAGAAAGAGCAGTGGAAATGATAGATGCAGATGCAATGGCAATTCACCTCAACTTCTTACAGGAAGCAATTCAGCTTGAGGGGGAGGTAAATGCCATAGGCGTGCTCTCAGAGATCAAGGAGATATGCAAAGCCAGCAAAGTACCTATAATGGTCAAAGAAACCGGCGCTGGGATCTCGCGCAACGTTGCTTGGGAATTGAAAAAAGCAGGGGTGGCTGCCATCGACGTAGGAGGTCTGGGTGGCACTAGCTTCGCGGGAGTGGAATATTATAGAGCAGTTGCTGAGAAGAATGCGGTGAGAGAAAGCCTAGGCAAGCTATTCTGGAACTGGGGCATTCCAACTGCTGTTAGTATCGTAGAAGCAAAGGTAAGCGAGGATATGCAGGTGATTGCCACGGGTGGAATAAGGTCTGGTTTAGATGCAGCGAAGGCAATTGCGCTAGGGGCATCGCTATGTGGAATTGCACTGCCATTGCTCAAGCCAGCGCTTCAGGGCGAGAAAGCTGTGATTGAGAAACTCAAGCTATTGATCGAAGAACTTAAAGTTGCAATGTTCCTGAGCGGATGCGCTTCCCTAAATGATTTGAAGAAAGCTCAGCTGGTGATAACGAGCAAAACCAGAGAATTCCTGGAGCAAAGGGGATTTAATATTAAGCACTATTCAACGAGGTAGATTGAATTGGCTGAAATTGGGATAATAGCGGTGGGGGGTTACGATGAGGTAGGCCGCAACATGACCGCGGTTAGAATCGGCGATGAAGCAGTGATCTTAGACATGGGACTGAGACTGGATAGAGTCTTGATTCACGAAGATGTTGAGATCGAAAAAATCCATTCCATAGATTTAATAAAAATAGGTGCCATTCCAGATGATGCTATAATAAAAGACATAGCTGGGAAGGTTAAAGCAATCATCTGCACTCATGGACATCTTGACCACATTGGTGCAGTGCCGAAGCTGGCTCATCGCTATGCGGCTCCAATTATCTCCACACCTTACACTGCAGCGCTCATAGAGCAGGAAATCGCGGCTGAGAAGAAATTTGGGGTTGAAAATAAAGTGATTCCTCTTAAAGCCGGGGAATTCTATCAGCTTAGCCCAGATATTCAAGCTGAATTCATCAGAGTGCAGCATAGCATAATTGACTGCGTATTCGTAGCACTGCATACTCCCAAGGGAATACTGCTGTATGCAAATGACTTCAAACTCGATCGCTTGCCAGTGCTGGGTGAACCACCTAATACATCACGCCTCAAAGAACTTTCAAAGCAAGGAGTGGTCGCGATGATTACCGAAACCATATACGCTAGCAAATCTGGCAAAACTCCATCAGAGCGCGTGGCAAGAGAGTTAATATTTGACGCATTACTGGGAGTGGAGGATATCAAAACTGGGATAATAGTAACCACTTTTTCCTCGCACGTGGCTAGGGTCAAATCCATCGTTGAAGCTGCTTGGGAGATGGGGAGAATGCCGGTTTTAATGGGCAGATCCATGGAGAGATACTATGGCACAGCTATTAAAATGGGCTACCTCGAGCCCCAAGAGGTTAAGATCTGCGGGGATAAGAAAGATATAGATCGCACGCTGAAGCAAATAATGGAAGATGGAAAGGCTAAATATCTTTTAATCGCCACAGGGCACCAGGGAGAGCCGGGATCGGTGCTTAGCAGAATTGCAAATGATGACTCACCCTTTAAAATTGAGCCTGATGATAGAGTGATTTTCTCAGCGAATGTAATACCAAATCCAGTGAATGAAGCGAATAGATATGCAATTGAAACAAAGCTTAGAATGAAGGGTGCGAGAATATACACCAATGTGCACGTCTCGGGGCATGCATATAGAGAGGACCACTGGGAACTGCTGCGAATGGTCAGCCCTGAAAATGTAATTCCCTCCCACGGCGATATTTATATGAATAGCTCCTATGCAGAAATGGCTGAGGAAGCAGGTTATACCCTTGGGGATACTTTGCATGTGTTGAGGAATGGACAAGAATTGATTCTTGAGTAGGTGGAAAGCGTGGAAGTTAAAGAATTGGATTTAAAAGCTGAGGTTAAAAAAAGGGCAGCAATTATCGACAGAGCAATTAAAAAATATCTACCAATCTCCCATCCTGAAGAGCTTTATAAGGCTTCCAGGCACTTGCTTGACGCAGGTGGAAAAAGATTGAGACCTGTAATGCTCATGCTTGCTGCAGAGGCAGTGCTTGGCGACTCAGAAAATGTAATACCTGCAGCAGTTGCAATTGAACTGGTGCACAACTTCACCTTGATACACGATGATATAATGGATGAAGATGAACTCAGGCGAGGCATACCAGCGGTGCACGTGAAATGGGATACCTCAAGTGCGATTCTCGCTGGAGATACTTTATGCTGCAAGGCTTTTGAGATCCTTGCCAAATCGAGAGCTCCACCGGAGAGAATCGTTGCCAGCATCGATATTCTCTCAAGAGCACTCACTGAGATCTGCGAAGGACAATGGCTTGACCTTGATTTTGAAAAGCGTGAAATAGTAAGCATGAAGGAATACTTGGAAATGGTGCGCAAGAAAACAGGCATGCTATTTGCTGCCTCAACTTCAATAGGCGGACTGCTTGGAGGGGGGAATAAAATGCAGGTGGACGCGCTTTATGAGTTAGGCATGGTAACTGGAATCGGCTTTCAAATTCGCGATGATGTCTTGGATTTAATCGCCCCGCAGGAGATACTGGGAAAACCCAGAGGCAGCGATTTGATGGAGAAAAAGAAAACACTGGTTGCAATCCACGCGCATTCCAAGGGGATAGATCTCAACTTGCTTGCGAAACTGGCAACTCATGGGGGGATGGAAAAAGCAGTGGAGATATTGAAAGAAGCAGGCTCAATCGCATATGCCATGAGAAAGGCAAAGCTTATGGTTGAAAAAGGAAAGCAAAAACTCGAGGTGCTGCCTCAAAGCGATGCAAGAATACTGCTAGCGCAGCTGGCAAGCTATATGATAACGAGAGAATATTAGGCAGGTGTTTGATATGGTGGCAGAAATCGAGGATACTTATTGCGAGGCCTTCGATGGTTTATACTCTCGCTTGCTGATAACAGCTAGGAATAAAAAATTGCTTCAGCGAGCAGCATTTTCCTCAACCGCTTTACCTCTAACTGTACTCGGCGAAAGCGAGGGTGGAATTGAAGGCTGGCTGAGCAGGAAGCAAACGCCAGATGGAAGAATAGGCGCCTTGATACAGATCTGGATACTGGGTGGAGAGGGCGCAGTTAAAACTCTCGAGGCTGAACTGGGCAAGAGGATTCGGCAGGGAATACTTGTGGTTCCAACGACAGCGGTTTTAAATGCAACTGATTCGGAGAAGAAAATTGATATCATGGACAAGGTTGGTCACTGTGGAGATGGCTATGAGTGGGAAGAGGAGTACTTTGGCAGGAAAGTTATAAATGTGCCTATTATGATGGGCCATGACTTCAAAATCGAGCGCTACTTGGGATATGGAAAGGGAATCATGGGAGGCAACATCTGGTTTTTCTGCACCAGCGTTAATGCCGCATTGAAAGCAGGGGAAAAGGCTGTTAAAGCGATTGAGAAAATAGAGGGTGCAATTACCTCATTTGACATTTGCAGCGCTGGCTCAAAACCTGAAACAAAGTTCCCGGAAATCGGTCCAACGACAAATCATCCATACTGTCCAACTTTAAAGCCAAAACTTGGCTCTGAATCCAGAGTTCCAGAAGGAGTAAGGTCGATTCCTGAGATAGTGATAAATGGCATAACAATTGAAGCAGTCAAGCAAGCGATGAAACAGGCGATCAGGGCAGGGATTAATACACCTGGAGTTGTGAGGATCTCCGCCGGCAACTATGGAGGCAAGCTAGGGAAGCACAAGATCTATTTAAGAGAACTTATTAATTAAGCAGCTGGCTATTTCCTTGGACTATCTATTCTACCCTTTTCTTTCAGCTTTTCTCTCTCCTTCTTCTCCTTAGCAAGCTCGCGAAGATATTTCTTCTTCTGATAAGCCCAAGTGCTCATCCTCCTCATCTCATATTGATACAGCAGCTCAGTTTTAACAGCAGATATCCCGAGGCCGGCGAGAATAAGACCGAAGACAATGAGGATATCGATGACTTCCATCATTTCAATTTCACTATTTTAAAATAGGTTTCTGATCGCTATCAATTTTTCCTATCTATCGCTATGCACCCATCGCTATCTGCAAGCCTTGCAAGTGCATATACACCCAACGCGCCGCTTAAACCTACAAGTCCTGCAGCTTGAAAACCAGTTTGGAAATCGCTGGCAGCTATAATCAAACCTATAATTGCAGGTCCAGCTGCCATGCCTCCATAAAAGCAGGTGCTGTAAACACCCATGGCAAAACCTCTATTCCGCGTGGGTACTATCTCTCCTAGCATTGCACTTGTCGCCATAGCTGTTGTGCCAACTCCCAGTCCAAGGGAAAAGCTAAGCGCTAGAATTATATATAGATCAGCGAATGAAGCAAGCAAGCCAGCGGATAGCGAAGCTATGGTTAAGCCAAGCAATATAAAGGGCACTCTCCTGCCCATCTTATCCGACAGCCAGCCAAATGGCAGCCTTGCAATCCCATTTCCAGCTGCTTGGGAAGTGAGAATCAAGCCTATTTCAACGATACTTATGCCAATTTTGTTCGCATAAATCGGGAGAAAAGCAATAATAATGCTATTGGCAAAGAATAAACAGAAAATGCCAAGCCAGCCTGCGACAATTAAAAGATTCGAGCGCAGCTCAGCGAAATCCCTGTTTAGATCTTTCTTAACACCTATGAAGCGGAACTCCGGATTGGGTAATAATATCTCTCCTGCTAGCGCTGCGAATAGTATAACTGAGCCGGAGTAGATGAAGGAACTGCGATATCCAACTGCGCTTGCTACAAATCCTCCAAAAGCCGGTCCGGTTGCTATACCAATCTGCATGAAAGTGGTGAATAAGCCGTAGGATCTGCCTAGGTGTCCTGTTCTGGTGATATCGCCAATATATGCAATTATCGAGGGGGTGAATGAGGCAATGCCGATTCCTGCAATTGAGTAAACCAGCATAATTTCAACTGGCGAGCGGGTAAGGAATAGTAAAAAAGAAACCGCTGCGCTTATAAGTGCACCGCTTACTATCAAGCGCTTTCTCCCAAAGCGATCTGAACTTAATCCAAGGGGTATGGCTAGGAAGCAAGCTATCAGGGTAAAACTTGAGGAAATGAAGCCAATATCAGTAACACTAGCGCCCAGCTGCTCAGCATATAGCGGTATTACTGGAACGCGCATGAAGCTACCAAGTTGAGTGCAGAAAACCACTGCGCAAGCAGCAAGCAGAGGGCTGAGCCTACCACCTCGATGCATTCGAGGGCAGATATTGCTTTTTAAATATAAGTAGATAGCTTTTAATTTGTAGCAAGCTAATTATTACCAAAGGTGCTTCGCTTGGTTGAAGACATGCTAATGTGGGATGAAACAATATTTAAAAATCAAGAATATTTTGAACTTGACTTTTTGCCTGAGCATTTTTTACATCGCGAGAAGCAAATGGAAGCACTCAAGTTCAGTGTTAAGCCAGCTTTTCGCGGAATGAGACCTCTAGATGCCTATCTTTTGGGGCCCCCTGGTACAGGCAAGACGAGTGCTATTTTAAAGCTATTTGAAGAGATTCGAGGTGCAACTCAAAGGGTTGTGCCAGTTCATATAAATTGCAAGGTCCATTCCACTCGATATGCAGTTTTCTCGCAGATCTTCTACACCATCTTTGGCTTCACTCCACCGAGTTCAGGTGTTTCTTTCAAAAAGATCTTTTCAAGCATAGCCAAGCAGCTTGCAGATAAGGAAAAGGTCTTAATAGTTGCTCTTGATGATGTGAATTATTTAATCTACGAGCAGGAAGCAAATGACGTGCTCTACTCGCTATTGCGCGCTCACGAAACTCAGCCAGGTGCAAAGACAGGTGTGCTCGTGGTTTCAAGCGATCTCTCACTCGACCTATTTTCAGCTCTTGATCCAAGAGTGCAGTCAATATTTCGAGCTGAAGAGATATACTTCCCGCTTTATACCAGAGACGAGGTTCGAGATATCCTTGCATATAGGGTGAGGCATGGTTTTTACCCAGGTGTTGTTTCAAATGAAGTGCTGGAGAAAGTGGTTGACTGCGTCGTGAGTTCAGCTGACTTAAGAGTGGGAATAGATCTGTTAAAGAGAGCAGGATTTAACGCTGAGCGTAGGGCAAGCAAAACCATATCCATCGAGGACGTGGAAAAGGCATATGAGAAATCGCGACTGGTGCATTTAGCATATACTATTAGGTCGCTTAAGGATGAAGAAAAATTGCTGCTGAAAATCCTAGCGGAGTCAAAGGGTGAATTTAAATCTGGCGATTTATATAAAGAATTTCAAGCGAAAACAAAACTTGGCTATACCATTTTCTATGAAATGGTTAATAAACTCGATGCCCTCAGGCTGATCTACGCTGAAAGCGCGAGCAAAGGCGAACGCGGGCAAACTAGGAAGATTGCATTGAGATATGAGCCGGAGGAAGTACTTGCGCTTTTAAAGAGCTAATATAATAGTAAATTAATAATATTAATATAATATATTATTTCATCTTTTCAGTATCCTCAATGCATTGTTGCACATTATCGCTTCTCTCTCCTCTTTCTTTATCAATGCAAAATCTGTTTGCATCAGTTCTCTTTGAATACTTCCAAAGGGCGAGTCAGAGCCGTGGATCACTCTGTCTAGGCCTACTTCTGCAATGCAATCTTGAATTATAACTGCGGATGAAAGAGCGGTGTCAAAATAAACATTTTTCAGTCCCTTCAATATCTTCCATCTTCTGCCAAGCACTCTCAAATCCCCTGCTTCATAGTGGGGATGGATGCCCATGTGTGGTATGATTATAGTTAAATCCGCTGGGCACATGCTTATAAATTTGCATACCAACTCAAATTTATCTTCAATTAATACATTCAACCTCGCTCTATATATCCGCTCAATCAGCTGCTTAACCTCACTCCAGTCCCAGCCTGAGTGATAGATATCAGCAAGGCAGTGCCATTTTGCACCATAGAATTCCTCGCAGTTCTCAGGCAGCTTTAAATCTCTGCTTATCGAGCAGTAGGGATAGAACTTCATTTCCCTCTCAGCCTTTGCCCCCTCAAGCACATATCTATTCGCTTGCTCAAATCCTTCGCCTTCAAGTGCTTCTTCTCTAACCCAAGGAATTAAAACAGCCTCTCCAATTTTAGCCTCTTTGAGTTCCTTTTTAATTCTTTCGATGGGATTGTTGACTGGGCAAGCGTGGATATGAGTATCGATAATGCGCTGCATGATACACCTATTTAAATCTACTTCTTTATTTAGTTTAGCTTTATCAGCCACCTGCAACTGGCGGAAAAATAGCTATCTCATCCCCACTCTTGAGCTTTGTTTCCAACCCCTTGAGAAAAACCACATCCTCACCGTTAACCAGTATTTTTATATACTTCTGCAGCGCATCTCCTTCGAAGAGTAGAGCGCGAACATCGTAGCGCCTGCATAACTCCTCTAAGAGATCTCGAACTGATGAATTGCTATCCAGCTCCACTTCGATTTCACGCTTTCCTATTATCTCTCTGAAGTTTGCAAAAGTTTTAACCTTTACTTGCATGCAAACTAAATAAATAATTAACAGCTATAAAAAGATGTTCTTATCTCACTTTCAAATCAGCAACTAATCCGAGAGAAAGGTTTATGATAGCAAGTATATTATAATAAAGCTGGGGGATTTTATTTGTTCCCAAATAAGAAAGTGCAAACGTTGATTGGCAGCAGAATCCAAGTGGAAATGAAGGGTGAGAAAAATATACTTGAAGGTAAGCTGGAGAGTGCGGATGACTACCTTAACCTATATCTAACCGATACAGCTGAAATCGTTGATGGGGAGAGGAAGCGAAATTTGGGATCCGTGGTCTTGCGGGGAAATAATATAGTGCTGATAATACCGGTGCAAGAATAGAGGTATCTATGTCAAAAACAAACTTCTCGGCAAAGGCAAAGGTCACTGAGGAAGATGTTTTAAAGCTGATTCAAGCTAGGAAGAATGGGATCCTCCAGAATGAGCTTTGGAAGAAATTGAAGATTGATAGCAGAGCTTGCTCGCGCTTCGTTACCGCTCTCGAATCTAAAGGCTTGATAAAACGCGAATGGGAAACAGCCGATGGTATTAGAACCTATCGGATAGTTGCAGTGAGGCAGCTGGGGAAGGCAAAGTTAGAGAAAGCAAACTATCATTTGCTTGTAGCTGAAGATAGCATTGCTCCGTGTGCAGGCTGCAAGGCAGAATGCGATCCAGAGCTATGTCAGAATCTTGTGGAGTGGGTTAAACTTTTATCCTGAATTGGTTGTGATGGGATTGCCTATTTGCAGGATATGCGAAAAGGAAGTAGAACAGGTAATCGAATGCTTATACTGCGCATCCCCTTTCTGCAAGGAATGTGGGAATATCTCTCAAGAGGTTTGCAAGTTCTGCCAAGAGCAAATTGCAATGATAAAAAGAATGAAGCGAAGAATGGGCAGGGAACTTGGCTGATTAATTTTTATTTTTTACCCCGAGCAATTGCTTTTTTGATTTCTTCAATGATTAAAACCGAAGAAGCAGCTAGCAAAATCATCCCCCAATCCTCAAGTTTAAGGGGGATGGTATGGAAGAGGGTATTAAGCAGAGGAATATAGATCACCAAAATCTGGAGGAAAATTGAAGCAGAAACTGCCAGAAGCAGGAATTTATTTGCAGTCAAGCCAATGTTAAAAGTGGATTTCTCCAGAGAGCGGCAGTTGAAAACATTAAACATCTGAAAGATCGCATAGCCGGTGAAAGTTACAGTTTGAGCATACCTCGCAGCCTCGCTATGACCGCTAAAATAATAACTCCAGTAAAAGAGGAGGAAAGCGCCTAGACCCATAATAGCTCCATTCAAAAAAATCGCTTTTAAAATCGCATTAGATAATATCCTTTCCTCTGGGTCTCGAGGAGGATGCTTCATGATATCCCTATCAGCCGGTTCTAAGCCAAGTGCAATTGCAGGGGGCCCATCCATCATTATATTAATCCAGAGCAATTGAACTGGGTACATTGGTATTGCATATGGCACGAGAATTGTGGCTAGAAAAAGCAGCAGAATGGCTCCAACGTTGGTGGAAAGCTGATATCGAATGAATTTTCTGATATTATCATAGATCCTCCTCCCCTCCTCCACTGCTGCAACTATCGATGAGAAGTTATCATCCATAAGCACCATATCACTTGCTTCCCTCGCCACATCTGTGCCGGAAATACCCATAGAAATACCTATATCAGACCTAGTGAGCGCAGGTGCATCGTTTATACCATCGCCAGTCATAGCTACTATTTCTCCCCTGCTCTTCAATGCATCAACGATCTTCATCTTATGCTCAGGTGAAACCCTAGCGTATACTTTGATTTCACCGGCAATTTTCTTGAACTCCTCGCTATCAATTTGATCCAGCTCACTGCCGGTTAGTACTTTATCATTATTCCCCTCAAGCAGTCCAAGTTCCTTTGCCACTGCAATTGCAGTGTTCTTTTGATCGCCAGTTATCATCACTACCTTGATCCCGGCTTCTCTGCAGAGAGCTATAGCATGTTTTGCCTCGCTCCTAGGCGGGTCCATTATTCCCAGTATTCCAACGAAGGTCATGTCTCTCTCGATCTCTTCATCTTCGCTATTCTCAAGCTGCTTGTAGCCTATAGCAAGCACGCGATATGCCTTCGATGCATACTCAAGGTTTATATTTTCAATCGCTCTTTTATCGCTCTCAGTGATTTCTCTCACTCTTCCATTTTCCAAGATATACTTCGATAGCTCAAGCACCACTTCCGGGGCGCCTTTTATAAAAGCAATTTTGCCTCTCTCAGCAGCGTGCACAGTAGTCATGAGCTTCCGCTTGGGATCGAAAATTTTCTCTTCAATTCTAGGGAGCTTCTCCAGCAAGACCTTTGGGCTGAGCTTTGCCTTTTCTACAGCAGCAAGCAGCGCTCCCTCAGTAGGGTCGCCAACTACATTCCATTTGCTGCCCTCTTTTATTAAATGTGCATTGTTGCAGAGAGCCATGATCTCCAGTGCCCTTTGAAGCCCTGGCTCAGATGGATCTGCCTTCTCTCCATCGGCTAGAATCTCTCCCTCAGGAGAATAGCCTTCTCCAGTAATGCGATATCGCTTGCCAGCGATATGCATCTCTCTAACAGTCATCTCATTTTTAGTTAGCGTGCCTGTTTTATCCGAGCAGATAACTGTAGTGCAGCCGAGGGTTTCAACGCACATTAACCTGCGTATGACGGCATTTTTCCTAGCCATAGTTTGCATGCCAACAGCTAGGGTAACAAGCGTTACAATTGGCAAGCCCTCTGGAATAATTGCAACTGCGAGGCTGACAGCGAGCAGAAATCCTTCAATTAAATTACTCGGAGGTATGAGCATGTCGATGGCGAAGAGTACCACCATTGCAACCAGTGCGATTGCCCCGATTTGCTTCCCCATGGAATTGAGCCTTAGCTGCAGAGGTGTTTCCTCTTCTTCCTCTTCCTGAATAACTCTTGCAATTCTGCCTATCTCGGTATCCATACCGGTTGCGACAGCAACTGCTTTACCTCTGCCTCTGGTAATGATGGTACCCATGAAAACCATGTTTGCTTGATCTACAATTGGCATTTTTCCCGCTAGTAAAGCTGGATTCTTTCTAACAGGAGCGGACTCACCTGTGAGCATTGATTCATCTACCTCTAAATCGTGTGATTCAAAAACTCTAGCATCAGCTGGTACTCTATCGCCTTCCTCAAGCAGTAAAATATCCCCAGGTACAACCTCTACAACAGCGATTACCCTCTCCACTCCCTCTCTTAACACCTTTGCCTTGGGACTGGTAAGCTTTTTCAAAGCCTCCATTGCTTTCTCGGCTCTCGCCTCTTGAATATAGCCCATTATTGCATTTAGAAAAATCACTATTAAAATTACAATGGCATCGGTAAGTCTATTCTCAGGAGTGAAGATGGTTAATAGCAGTAGAATGAGCGTTGCAGCGATGAGCATTAAAATCGGAACGCTCCTGAACTGCCCCAAGAATTTGGCTAGAGGATGAGGCTTGGGTTTTTCTTTTAATTTATTAGGACCGTATTTCAGGAGTGCTTGCTCAGCTTGCTTCTGAGTTAGGCCATGCGTGCTTGCTTTAAATAATGCAAATAGTTCCTCTACACTCTTTGAATACCAGTCCATTCTTCCAATTGTTATTGCTGAGCCTAGCCTTAAATTTTCCTATCGAACTGAAAAGTTTATTTTATATTTTTATTTGCTCAGCAGCAAAGCCCTTGCTGGTGAGAATCTCCTTCACTTTTTCTCTGTGATTGCCCTGCAGCTCTATCACGCCATTCTTTATAGTGCCACCGCAAGCAAGCTTGCTCTTGAGAAAACTCGCCAGTTCCTGAAGATTAATTTCACTTGGATT
The DNA here is from genome assembly GCA_037443105.1 of Methanocellales archaeon. Lineage (GTDB taxonomy): Archaea > Halobacteriota > JAWCLZ01 > JAWCLZ01 > JAWCLZ01 > JAWCLZ01. Next base: position 2,573 of record JBBIOZ010000017.1, on the reverse strand, counting down.
TAGGCCTTCGATAACAGTAACCTCTTTGCCATATCTTCGCTGATTGACCTTGACGCTAATGATTTGCTGCTCCTTCGCAACCTCCTCGCATATGCAGAGCTCTTTGGGCAAACCACAAACAGTGCAGATGTCAGTGCCCACTTTTTGATAAGCCTCCTTATATTAATTATTCTCAACATATAAAAGAAGGTTTCGATTTACAGCAAATTAATTTGCAAAAAAATACATTTAAGTAGCTGTGCTTCTTAGAAATGAAACATGTTTCAAAAAGAGGAGAGAATAATCCTAGTGCTTCTAATCACCGCTCTATCCGCACTTTCTATCTTCTATTTACTGCCAGCTGCTAAGGGTGAAGCCAGGGAGTATTCAAATAGCTCTAGAATAGGCGAGCGGGTATATGCTTCCGGAGTGGTATGTGCCAAGCAGCCAACCAAAACAGGGGAGAATCTTATAATGGAGCTGAATGCAAATTCCACAAAGATTAAGCTCTTTATACCTAAAAGCGCTAACGCAAAAGAGCTTGCTAGGAGAATAAAAGTGGGGGATAGAATTCGCGCATTTGGCGTAGTGCAGGAGTATAAAGGAGAAAGAGAAGTGGTTATTGGTAATGCAGATGATGTAATCAGCTTATAACAAAAGCTTTATGCTCTAGCTTTACCATAAAAAACTGGGGCTCGTGGTCTAGAGGTTATGACGTCGCCTTGACACGGCGGAGTTCCCCGGTTCGAATCCGGGCGAGCCCATTTTTCTAAATTGTCGGGAATCGAAATGAAAGTCTATATCGATGGAGGGGTTAAATGGCATCATTTAAAAAATAGAAGAGCTGGATTTATTGCTTTAGTTTTAAACAATGAGGTGATTTTCGAAGAAGCTGGTGTGGTGACTAATAATCAAGCCGAATATCTTGCTTTGATAAGGGCGCTTGAAATTGCCATTCAGAGAAAAATTCCAAAGGTGGAGGTGCTATCTGATAGCGAGCTCTTGGTGAAGCAGATAAAAGATCTATATAAAGTGAGAAGTAAGAATTTAATCCCGCTTTATAGAAGGGCGAAGGAATTAATTTTGAAACTTGCCTCGTTTGAAATGCAGTGGATACCTAGGGAGCAAAATTTAGCTGGCAAGGTGCTGAGCAAAAGTATCGCCAGCAGCGTTTACTAAGCATACAGGGAACTTAATCGCAATGCATCATCCCACATAGTAATGTTGTTAAACATGCAGTAGATTTCTCGGTCTCCATAGCTCTCGAGTTTTCGCTGCAGCAATCGAAGGTCATCCTCGCTATATTTATAGCCATACATCTTTTTACCTGGGGGCGATCCATGCAAGCGAAGGTAGATCGTTTGTTTGAAGTGCAGTGGCAGCGAAGCAAATGGATCAACGCAGTGTATTAAATCAAATTTTTCACAGAGCCGCTTGATGATACTGCTCTCCCATTTTCCACGGAGCTCTAAAGCAATTTTCAAGCTGCCTTTTTCTATGCTTGAGAAAAAATTATCCATATTGGCTAGGTTTTCCTCACGGGGGGTAAAGCTAGCGGGAGTTTGAAGTACAACTACTCTTGCTCGCAGTATTTCGCAGATTTTACGCGTGCGCTCCCAAGCATTAAATACCTCCTGCGTGGGCTTGAACAGTCCATATTTAGCTCTATCCTTCGCTGCTATCTCAAGCTTCGCTTTGCGATAGGTTGGACTCTCAGGGGGATGGGTGATGAATTGCGAGCCTTTAACTGTGAATTCGAAATTGCTTGGTGCTTCTGACCTCCACTTCTTCACTAGCTCAAGCTCAGGCATCGAATAAAAAGTGCTCTGCAGCTCCACAGTGCTGAACTTTTGATAGTAAAGCTTTCTACTCTTGGGAAAGCCGCAGCAGCCTATCTTCGGTTTCATCTCAATCTATTTCCAGCAATTCATACTCAAATGTGCCTAGTCCGCTTTTCTTCGCTGCTTCAAGTTGATATTTAGAGTGATTCCAGCTGAAAGTGGTGTGGAATTTATCCTCGGTTTCTTCGTGCAAACTCGCCAAGGAACCTTGAATCGTGGGAGCGCGATTTATCATATCAATCGAAGCTTTCTCCACGGCTAAGATCTCTCTTGAAGCAGCGATGCCTAAATCTGGCACTATTGGAAGATCTGAATAGGGATGGCAGTCGCAATGAGGTGTTATATCCACTAGGAAGTTCAAAAAGGCAAAGCTATCTCTCCCCTTGAAGTCGATCACTGCCTTGGCGCAGTCAATTATTCGCTCAGCTATATCTCTACCTATCGTCCACTCCACCTGAATGGCATTTGGCTTGCAAACTTCGTAGCAGCCCAAGCAGCGGATGCATTTTTCTTGAATTAACTCTATCCTGCTATTTTGAGTTATAATAGCATTAGCGGGGCAAATTTTTGCGCATTCGAGGCATTTATTGCATTTCTCTCGATCTATCTTTGGGAAGTCGTAGATATGAATGTCATATTTGCTTGGCTTTGCCACGCAGCCAACTCCAATATTTTTAAAAGCCCCTCCGAAGCCGCTTCTGAAGTGGCCCTTGAAGTGTGCCAGCGAGATTATCTTATCAGCCTCTGCAATTG
>JBBIOZ010000016.1:22074-25584 GCA_037443105.1 Methanocellales archaeon | reverse complement strand
TAAACCTGATTTCTTGCCCTACAATCCAAGTGCCCTCGCTATAACGTATAACTATCCTGTCACCACCAGTTATCCTAGTAGTATTGTTAGCTCCTACTCCGTTAACCCAGAAATTGCCAGACCCTGTCGTTGGTGGAATAATTTCCTTATTTTCAATCAGCCACTTTAAACTATCTAGTGTCACGTTTCCTCCACCGGTTACTGTCGCTGAGACGTACCCCGATGTATTTGCTTCAATGTTTGAGAAGTGTATATCAGGCGCTTGCTTTGGCGGTCCCATTCCGAAGACGAAGGCTGCTATTACTGCTGCCAGTATAACGGTGATCGCCACCATTAGGATCACGCCTATGACTGGCGATACTGCCTCCTCGTTTTTCCTTATTCTCAAGCTATACTTTTTCATCCTATCTCACCTCTTTTTCAGTTTCCTTTCTCATTTTTACCTCATCTATACAATTGCATTTGAGGTAGTGATCAACCGCTGCTTGTAGCGCCTTTTTGGTCTGTGAGATGCCTGACTTTTTTTTAAGTCGCTCAAGGTCTTCTCTGGCAAGCACGGTCTGGGCGTGAATGATGTCGATCACTTTTACCACCTCTAGCTACATCATTATGATGATAATAGTATATATATTTTTCGCATATTTTTTTAAAAAACTTGTAAATTTTAGATATATATACTAAAAAATTGTTTTATATTGAGGAATATGGAAAACTTTATTATGGATGGTTTTAATTATTTATTTGCTTGAGGATTTATCATGCAGGCTGTGAATGAAAAATTGAGGGAGACCCTGAGGGTGTTGAATTCGAATTATTTTTTAGCAGGTGCATTTCTACTTCGCGATGGAACGCTTTTGAATTATGAATTGTTTGCGTGGAACAGCGACCCTTCAGATGCCCTTGATTTAATATATTATGCAGCGCGCATTGCTATCGAGAAAGCAAAGAATGGATGCATAGATGAAGCTGTGATAGCTAGTGAAGAATGCAAGATAGCTGTGAGCTGGGTTAACTCGAGAGTTCTGCTTGCTGCCATAGCAAGGCCGCTTGTGGATACAAATTTGATTTTGAATGAAATCAAGCGAGCTGGAAAAGAAGCTAAAGGACTCTTAGCGGAGGCAGTGAAGCAGGAGCAGCCTTTGAGAGCAGCTGGGGCTTGCAGAATTGGAAGGCTTCAGCTTACCGTTGTGGATGGCAATGGCTTGCCTGTTTCAAACTGCTTGATTGAGGTTTACGATGGGAGGAAGAAAGTTCAAGCTGATTTAACCACACAGAGTGGCATGGCTTCATTCAAGCTGGTAATGGGTGAATATGAACTTGTGGTAAAGAAGAAGGGCTATGAGAGCTTCAATACAAAGTTTTTAATGAATAGGGAATTCATGGCTCGAAGCATAACTTTGAAATCCCCCGGTGAATAATGTTAGACTATGATTGATCTCTTGCGCATTGCAGTTTGCATTCCTTTTCTACTCTACTCCTGCATTTCAGACTGGAGAACTCGCCGAGTGTCGAATAATGTTTGGATCGCGATGCTCGTATTCGCAGCGATATTTGCTTTTTATGATTTAATTAACACTGGTTTACTCTCTCTCGTGAGGCTTTTCCTTTCAACTTCGCTGATTTTCCTATTCGTGTATATATTATTCCAGCTGGGTGCATTTGGAGGTGCAGACGCGAAAGCACTTATTGCGATTTCGCTTCTGATTCCAAGTTTTCCAACTTTTAGATTCAATTCCCTCGTGCTCCCTCTCACCGGAACTCCAGTTTTGAATTTCTTTGCCTTCAGCACCTTTGGAAATGCAGTTATTTTAACCATCGTGGTTCCACTCGGGCTGTTGATTTATAATTTGAGGACTTTGAGTTTGAGGGAAATTAAAGAAAAGCCACTCTATCTCTTCATCGGCTACAAATGCGAGGTTTCAGGGCTTGCGAATAAACATTTAAGGCTGATGGAGAGCCACGAGCTTAGAAATGGCGTGGTGGTGAGGAAATTCAAGCGAGGTGGTATAAAAATAGATGAAAAGGTAATAAAAAATTTGGAGGAACTTGTTCGAGAGGGAAAGATAGCGAACAAAGTATGGGTAACCCCTGGCCTGCCATTTATGCTTTCGATTACAGCTGGTTTCTTCGCAGCAATTATATATGGAGATATTTTATTCACCATCGCAAGAGCAGTCGCGGGATAAGAGATAAAACTATATCTTTGAAGTTGAAATTATATATGGGCCAAACCAAGTAGCTTATGTTCCCCACTTAAATATCTTTTTTGTTTGGCCCCTTTAAACATAATAATCCGGCAGCTTCTCCACCTCCTCCCCCGCAAGCTCAAGGGTATCAAGTTCAATTCCAATGAGCAGCTTGAGCAAATCCAGAACCCGCTTCGCAGCATCAAAGTCTGGAGTTTCAAGGTCTTCAAAATCCGGAGAGGTTTCGCCAAAGAGACAGATTCCCTCTATCTCAGCAAGCTTGGCGAATCCAATGAGAAGCGCTGAGTAGCCGTAGAACTCTCCTGGTTCTCGCTTTTCAATGCCATATTTACTCAACTCCTCTATCAACCGCTGATGAGTGGCAGCGCAGAATATTCGCTTTCCACGGGTGCCGTGACTGGCGAGTACAAATAGTCTTCCAACTCTGAGCTCTTTGAGCAATTCAATCGTGCGCGATGCCGCTAGAAACGGCCCCTTCACTGAACTGGGCTCGCTTGGGTCGTATTCAGCTTGATATCCCCTGACTATTATTATCTCCCGCTGATTGCACGCATAGACTTCAATCCTTGGGAGCGATATTAAGCCATTTTTTACTAAAACACCTGTGCTTCCAATTGTTCCAAAGTAACTTGGGCCTATATAATGCACTGCAAAATGAGGAGAGTGGATCTCTGCAACCAACTCGCAGGGAAGCTTCTTCAATAGATATTCGATGGCAATTTTACCCACAGATCTAAGCCCAGGCGAGGCAGCTATTGCAACTGGATTTTTAAACTCAGGCTTCTTTAGATACTCTATGCTTGTCAAACTACTCATTATTCTTATAAACATATAAGTTCTTGAATCCTTCTCCGAATAATTTTAGTTGATAAGATATATCTACTCAAATTAAAAATACCAGATAAAGGTTGAGAGATTATTAATAGGTATGAATATGAATAATAATCGCATAATTTCTATGCTGCTTCTGCTAATTCTCGCTTGCAATCTCGCTGAAGGTGAAACGATTCCTCAAAATTTGGATAAATTCCTAAACGATTACTATGATGTAACAGGGAAGCCGGAGTTAATCGCAACCCTACAGCAGGATGAATTCGAACCTGGAGAGCATGCAACTTTATATATAACGCTATTAAACACCGGCAAGCTTGAGAAATTCGAAGTAAATAAGCAGGCAAATGCAAGCAAGCAGCCTGAGGTAATAGCTGCTCAGAAAGAGCAGCAGCTTGAAAGTGAGGCGACAACTGCAACTGGAATAGTACTATTTTTAATCAAGGCAAATGAAAATGCTCCTTATAAGTTG
>JBBIOZ010000016.1:21743-22060 GCA_037443105.1 Methanocellales archaeon | reverse complement strand
CCATTAAGAGCTGGGTTAGCAACCCAGCCAATTCCATTCAAAATCGAAATCGAGGATAACGCGCCGCTTGGCGAATATGAGCTATTGCTCAATATAACCTATGACTTTCAGCGGGATGTAGCTGTGGAGAAAAATGATGAGAATCCAAATGCACCCAATATTTACTACTGGTATGATCAAGCTTCGAAGAATATAATTCTTAAGATAAAGATTGCTGAGGAAGCTAAAGCTGAGTTTGAAGTAATAGGAGTTAAGCCTTCTAATTTTAAAGTGGATTCAAAGGATAACTTGATCTGGGTAACGCTGAAGAATACTGG
>JBBIOZ010000016.1:19517-21694 GCA_037443105.1 Methanocellales archaeon | reverse complement strand
CAGCTGAATCACCAATTGCAGAATTAAAACCAGGTGAAGCGAAGCAATTGCTCTATAAAATCGATGTGGATAAAGACGCTTTGCCAAGCAAGATTTATCAAATGAAGCTTGAGCTGAAATTTTTAGATCCCTATGGCAATGAACTTCGAGACCATGCCTATTTCTACATAGAAACTCAGGAGAAAGCAGCTCAAATTCCAGGATTTGATATTGCTGCTTTAGCCCTCGCGCTTTTAATTTTATACATGCGAAGGTGAGCTGAGTTGCAGTATATCGTAGAAACCCACGAGCTTGTTAAAGAATTCCCGGGCGTGGTTGCAATTGATCATTTAAACTTGAGGATAAAGCGAGGGGAGAACTATGGCTTGCTAGGCCCAAATGGCTCGGGTAAAACAACATTGATAAGAATGATCTGCGGCTTGCTCAAGCCAACCAGTGGAGAGATTTATGTACTCGGTGAAGCAGCAGCTAACTATCGCAAGGTTAGCCATAGAATAGGCTACATGACCCAGCGCAGAGCACTTTACCTTGATTTAACGGTCGAGGAAAACCTCTCCTTCTTCGCCTCAATCTTTGGATTGCACGGGGAGAGAAAGAAAAGCGCGATTCAAGAGGTTTTAAAGCTGGTTGACTTAGAGCGATGGAGGAAAATGCCTGCTGGCAATCTAAGCGGGGGAATGCAGCAAAGACTATCGCTGGCGTGTGCACTGGTGCATAAACCTGAGCTTCTACTGCTTGATGAGCCAACGATAGGAATCGATCCCCAGATGAGGCTTTCCTTCTGGGATCACTTTCGGAAGCTCAATGAACAGGGTGTTTCACTCCTAATTACAACCCACCATATGGATGAAGCTGAGCACTGCAGCTATCTAGGCTTCCTCAGGAATGGAAGATTGATTGCTGAGGGAAAACCAAGCGAGGTGAAAAAGCAAATTCCCAGGGGGAGAAAGCTCGTGCTAAGGGTGAGTGAAAATGAGAGTAGAATTGCTCAAGCAGTGGGAAGAGAGCTTGGTTTATCAGCATTGATGGAAAATGGTGAAATTGCAGTGCTCTACACCAGCGATGAGGATATCACAGCTGTGCTGAAAATCGTGGAGAGTTATGCAAAAATTGTGGCGATTAAAACCCTAGAGCCAAGTATTGAAGATGCCTTTCTATATTTCTCCAGAGGAGAGGAAAAATGCAGCGCATAGTTTCAATTGCAATTCGCATATTCCATCAAATTCGAAGAGATAGAAGAACAGTTGGACTGCTAATATTCGCTCCCTTTCTGCTGATGGTGCTCTTCGGCTGGGCATTCTCAGGGGAGATTAAAAATGTGAAAATTGGGGTTGTAAACTTGGACAGCGGATACTTGGGGGAAAACCTGCCGGATGAATTTATTCAAGAAATAGCGCGCCGCGATGAAGTGAAGCTGGTTTACATTTCATCTGAAAATGAAGCGATTAAAGCTGTGAAAAATGGAGGGATAAGTGGAGCGGTTGTATTTGAAGAAAACTTTACCAAGCAAATGCAATCCAGAGAAGCAATTCGATATACCTTGCACATTGACTCAAGCAATACTCAAGTTGCTCAAACAGTGATAAAAGCAGTGCAGGATTCAATTTCAGCTGTTTTAGCACGAAGAGCTACTTCTCCACTTGAGCTGGAGCTTAATTATATCTATGGCCGGGGGTATGAAGCAATTGATTTCATCGGGCCAGCGATCATAGGCTTGGTGGCATTTTTCTTCACCTTCTTAATCACAACCGTGAGTTTCCTCAGAGAGCGCACTCAAGGTACAATGGAGCGCTTGCTTGCATCACCTGTGAAGAAGATAGAAATAATACTTGGCTATCTCACTGGCTTTAGCTTGGTTGCAGTGGTGCAATCAATCGTAACCCTCTCGGTAGCAATTTTTCTATTTCACGTTGCAATTGAAGGCAGCGTGCTCTTGGTGTTTTTGATAGTGTTCATAATGGCAACCGGTGCACTTGGACTTGGGATATTTGCCTCGACGCTTGCGAAAACCGAGTTTCAAGTTATACAATTCATACCGGTTGTAATACTGCCTCAGCTGGTGCTCTCAGGAGTATGGTGGCCTCTTGAGTCCATACCTGATTTTATAAGGCCTGTTTCCTATCTGCTTCCACTCACCTATTCAATGGATGCTCTGCGTCAGGCAGTAGTAGGACCCG
>JBBIOZ010000016.1:0-19507 GCA_037443105.1 Methanocellales archaeon | reverse complement strand
AGGTAATGCTCAGGGGAAGTTCTATATCGGTGGTATGGAGGGAGATTTCAATATTAATTATCTTTGCAATTGCAATGGTACTGCTGAGCACAAAAGCATTTAAGAAAGAGATAGATTAGAAAGATGAGCACCCTCGAAACCCTTATATAATGCAACGCAATAAATGGCTTTGAATTGATTATATGGTAGAATCATCTGAAGCTGAAGACGAACCACCGCCACAGCTGCTTTTTAAAAGAGCTTCATATTGCGATTTAGCTTCAATTCTCGCGATTGAGAGAATCTGCTTCAACAGCGAGAGCTTCAACAAAAAGCAGTTTGAATATATGTTGAAAAGCCCAAGTTCAATTGCATTTGTGGCTCAATGTAGAGGGGAAATAGCTGGCTATATCTGGGCTTATATTCAGAGATTTAAAGCCAAGCTGCAGGGAAGGGTTTATTCTCTGGCGGTGAAGCCTGAGTTCAGAGGGCGGGGAATTGCAAGGAATTTGCTATCAGCTGTGGAGCGGGAGATGCGATTGCTTAAAGTTGAGCGGATTTTTCTAGAGGTGGATGAGTCCAATGAAGTTGCAAGGCAGCTTTACAGCAGCTTAGGCTTTGAATCGCATAGATTTCTACCGGATTACTATGGGAAGGCAAATAATGCTTTTAAAATGATCAAAAAGCTGGTATATAGATGATCATAAGTGAACATCCATTAAATGGACTGCTCCACGTTTCTCCCGATGACTTCCTAGCGAATAAATATACTGCGAAGGAGGGGGAGCTGATCATAAATTTATGCCATGATCTGCGCTTCCTAAAATCCGGCTATTATGTTAGCTTGCACGCGAATGGACATAGAGTAATCCCAGCCATCGAGGACCTCTCAGATCTCTACTGCCCACCTCTGCTGTTCAAGCGCCTTGAGGGCAAGCTATTGCTTATAAAGCCAAGGCTGCTTGATGAAGCACCGCGGGGGAATGGTGAAGTGCTGCTCTTCCCGGTGAATCAGTTAAATAAAGCAAGATATTTCATCGCTCGCAATAACTTTGAAAAGCAAATCTACTATGAAGAGGCAAGTCTGCATCATAGATATCCAGTAGCGGTGTTGCCCTTGAGAAGAAAACTGAAGGAGTTTTCAGTCATCTTTGGGGATTGCATCTCTGAGAATAAAAAATATGCGCAGGCTGCGAAGCTGATTTACAGCGAGTTTCGAATTCCTGTTTTCAAGCTATTGATGCAGGGCAGAAGCTTTTCAGGAATGCTGCCCTGCTCCCTGAAGCAGCTGAACACTGAGGAATTCGATCTTTTAATAGATAAGCTGAGGGAGATATATGAAGGGAAGGATAGGCTGCTTTGTAGAGAGCTATAACTTTGCAAAAAGGGCTGAAGTGGCAGCGCTTCATAAATTTAAAGATGCTGCTCATCGCTCGGGATATGAATTCGAATTTATAGGGAAAAAGGATTTAAATAGGATGGCTAGCTACAGCGCTATCTTCATTCGAGCCTATACCATGGTTGGAAACTCCGCTTATTTAGCTGCAAGAATGGCTGAACTCAAGGGTATACCGGTAATCGATGACTCTCACTCCATTTTAACCTGCTGCGATAAGATTCATCAGCATATTTTATTTCACAGAAATAATGTTGCAGTTCCAAGAACTAGAGTATATAGAGTGAATAACAGTTTAAAGGAAATCGAGAAATGCTTCAGCGAACTTGGCAGGCCAGTTGTGATCAAAGCTCCCCATTCTAGTTTTTCAAAGCATGTGGAGAGAGCTTATACCATTGAAGATTTCCAGAGAATTGTGAAGAGCTACTCTAGGCAGACAAGCATGGTTTTGCTTCAGCAGTTCATAGAAACTAAATTTGACTGGCGCATTGGCGTGCTTAATGGCAAGCCAATTTATGCCTGCAGATACATCTTTCCAGAGGGAAACTGGAAGATGCTGAGTAAAAAATACAGCAAGCAGGCTGAATGCGATGTTGAAGCAGTTCCAGTTTCAAATGTGCCAAATAGAGTTTTAAAAGAATCTATTAAAGCAGCGAAGGCAGTGGGCAATGGATTATATGGGGCGGATGTGAAGCAGTTAAATGGCAGTGTTTATGTGATCGAGGTAAATGATAATCCAACCATTGAGAGTGGCTGTGAAGATGTCTGCAATCCAGAACTCTACGAGCAGATCATTGAATATTTACTTCTTCCATCAAAAGTTTGAACCCGGTGAGAATTATGAAGGCTCCGAAGGCTCTGCGAAGTATATCTGCTGGAAGCATCGCCATGATACTAGCTCCTGCTATGCCGCCAGCGGTTGCTCCTATTCCAAGCAATATAGCCATGTTTCCATCAACCATACCCTTTTTATAATAAGTTATGCCTCCTATGAATGCAGAGGCTAAGATAACTGCAAGCGAGGTGCCATTTGCCACGTGCTGCGAGGTCTCAAGCAGGTACACCATGCCTGGCACAAGTATGCTTCCACCTCCCACGCCAAGCAATCCGCTGAATGCACCGGCGCAAAATCCAAGGAGAAGCGAGATGATAGAGGCGATGTTATCCATGTCCATCACCAAAGCATCATTTTCAATCCCACTATTATTATAAAAACTCCAAAGCCTTTCTTCAGCTTTTTCTCCGGAATGCTAGCCGCTGCGCTTGCCCCAGCGTAAGCTCCAAAAACGGAGCCTGCTATTAGCAATGCTGCTATGGCGAGATCTATATTTCCATTGTAAAGGTGTACTGCACTTCCAGCGATTGCAGCTGGTATAATTGCGAGCAGCGAGGTACCTTGAGCGGTGTGCTGAGCCAGCTTGAAGATGAGCACCATCGCTGGCACCAAGATTATCCCTCCACCTATGCCAAGCAAGCCAGCCAGCAAGCCAGCGCAAAACCCTATTGCAAGGAGCAGTTTTTTCATAAGATCATTTTTGCAGCTTCATCATAAAAGCATTTTGTAGTAAGTAAACTCGACTTTTATGGAAAGATTTAAATTTTTAATGGTAAAATTTATGATAAATCAAGATAAAAACGGTCTTGCTATGATTGATAGAAAGAGCTTGGAGTCAAAGCTCAATGAAAGTCAGAAAATAATTTTGAACTACCTCATTAAAGGAATCCAAGAAGGAAAGCAGTTCTTTAAATCAAAGTACATTGCTCGAGACCTGGGCTTAAGTCCCAAGGAAGTTGGTACCAATTTAAAAATCCTGTCAGACATCTATCCTTACCTCAAGATAGAACGCTGGGGCTATTCAAAGTCCACCACCTGGAGGATTGAATTCGCGAGAGGGAGAAGAATCATTTCCTGATTTTTTGATCGAAACCATTATCTTGCTGCAATACTTTCACCACACTTGGACAAGCTATTACTTAACACCGGTAGGGGATTAAGTGGATGCCTGAAAAATGTGAAAAAATAGTGATCGTGGGAGATATTCACGAGGGAATAAATTTTGGCTATCGCATAGACCCTGAAAGCGGGCTATCTGATCGTGCCCTTGATATTCATAGAAACTTTGCTAGAGCAGCTGAATATGCTATTGAAGTGGAAGCAGCATTGTTCATAATAGCAGGCGATCTATTTGATAGAACCCATATAAGTCCAGCCTTCCGCGAGCTGGTGCGCAGGGATGTAATAGAGCCACTTGGAATGAATAATATAAAAATCTGGATATTAGCCGGGAATCACGATCAGCCTAGGAATGATAAACGCGGTACTTCGATCGATGACTTCCGAGGCTACCCCCACGTGAAGATCTTCCGAAGACCATGTGTTGAAATCGCTGAAATCAATTCCAGCAAAATTGGCTTCATAATTCTGCCTTACATGCACGCTGAGCAGATAGCTGAACTAGTTAGAGAAAAAACCGGAACCGAGATATCCCAGGAGCAGATGTTCAACGCCGGGCAGGAATTGCTCAAGCAATGGTTGATGAAAAAAGCACATGAGTTAAATTCATTTGAGCATAAGATATTGCTCGGGCACTATTATATCGAGGGAGCAAAGCTCAGGGCAACCGCTTCCCCTGAAGTATTACCAAGCGAGTTTTCACTGCGCCGGGATATGATCCCAAGCAGCTTAGATCTAGCAATCTTTGGACACGTGCATCTCCATCAATCCTTGGGAAGGCAGGGTAGAGCGGAGATCATTTACACTGGTGCAGTTGAAAGAATCGACTGGGGGGAAAGAGGGGATAGAAAGGGGTTCATCGTCATAAATACGGATACTTGGAAGTGGGAGTTCAAATCACTTCCAGTGAGGGAGATGCTTAAAATCGAAGTGGAGGTAAAGCCATGGCAGGACCCAACGCAGGCGATTTTGAATGCAATACCAGATGTTAAGGATAAACTTGTGCGAATAGAGGTTTTGCTGAGCGAGGGACAGAGGCAGAAAATAATTGACCGCAGGGTTGAGGAGAAACTGCAAAGCGCTTTTCACAGCGAGTTGAAATATACTGAGAGTTCTACCGCTAAAATTGGATTCGCTGAATTCACATTGAATCCATATGAACTGCTTTCAAAATTCATATCCACCAATTATTCCACGCATCCTAAGAAAGAAGCGCTGCTTGAAGAAGGCAGGAAGGTGCTGATGGAGGTGCTGAAGTGAAGACCCTGAGCGATTTCTTCATCGAAATAGCTCCTCCAAGTGAAATAGCAACTCCAAGCGATTTACCTGCGATATCCAAGACCGAAGGAGGCTTCGTGATTCAGGAGCTGGAGTTAAAGGGCTTCATGCGCTACTTGGATCAAGCAAAGATCACCTTTTCAGATAAATTCATGGCAATCATCGGTAAAACCGGATCTGGAAAGACCTCCATTCTCGATGCTATAACATTCGCACTCTACAAGCGAACTTCGAGGACAGATGTGGGGATGAAGGTCGAGGACATCTGTCAGCAAGATGGCTATGTCAAGCTAACTTTCAAGCAGGGTGCTGAGCTATATGAAGTAACCAGGGGCTTAGCTGGTAAAAATCCATATTTAATTCTCAAGAAAAATGGCAGGAGAATAAATGGAAAGATAACTGAACTTGAGAGCGCCATCCAAGATATAACTGGATTAGACTACACTGGATTTAGAAACTCAACCTTTGTTCGCCAAGATGAAATGAAAGCAATTGGAAGCGACAGCGGCCCTGAGAGGCTGGAGATCTTTCAAAAGCTCTTCCGTCTTGAAACATTCGAAAGAGCAAAGGAAGTTGTGGATAAAAAACTCGCTAATTTAATGCTTGAAGTAAAAAGCTTAAGTGCTTATCTGGAAAGCGATTCCTTGAGCTATGAGGAAAAGCAGAGGAAAATCCCGGTTAAGAAGCAGGAAATAGCTGAAGTGGAGCAAGCTATCAAGCAAAATAGTCTTTTATACGCTGAGCTCTCTAGAAAGATCGCTGAAGTTCAAATGGAATGTGAATCGCTGGAAAAGGTGCACGAGGAGTATATTAAGAATAGCAATCGGCTTGCAGAGATTCAAAAACAAATTGCCAATTTGAAGCAAAAGCTAAGCTTGGCAGTTTCAAAGCAGGCAAGCATTAATGCTCTCAATGCGGAAATCGCAAAATTGCGGGAAGAAACTCAGGGACTGGAGGAAATTGCAAAGGAGAAGGAAAAACTTGAGGAGCTGCACAGGCAACGTGAACTGCTTCAAAGCCAGCTTGCAGCGGTTAAGCATCAGTTTGAAAGCGCACTGCAGCGGTATAATCAAGAGCAGAGGAAGCTGCAGTTAAGATTGAAGGAGGCCAATCAGAGAATAAAAGCACTCTCCAGCGACCTCAATAAAGAAGCTGCTTTTGATCTCCTGAGAGAAGAGGGAAAACTCATTGAGAGAATAGATCGCATTCCTAGAGAGCTAACTTGGGTTGAGAATAGAAGGGAGATCGCGATGCAGCTCCAGGAAGAACTTAAACTGGCTCAAGCGAATTTGGCATTGATAGCTCAGAAAACCAATCAGATAAATATCGATGTATTTCTGCGATCTGAACTTGAGAATCAGCTTCAAAGCATTCAGCTTGATTTAAAAGAGCTCGATGAGAAATGGCAGCTTGAGAAGCAGAAACTTCTAAGCGATATGCAGCAGCTCGAGGAGAAGATAAAGGCAATTGGATTTGACGCTGCAAGATTGAATCAAATTAAATTGCTTGTGGAAAGAAAAATGAGGCAGCGTGGAGAGCTGGATAGAAAAATCGAGGAAGCTGGTAAAATCGGCGATTTAAATCAATTAATAAGCGAGCTGAGGACTCAAATCAGCGAGAGCGAAGCAGAGTGCGAATATTTAAATCAAGTTATTGCAAAAATGGAGTCAGAGGAAAGGAGATTTAAGATAGCTAGGCAGCAACTTGAAGAGTTGAGGGAGGAGCATAAAAAACTGGAGAAGATCATTTCCTCAAAAGAGGGTGAGAAGGCTGCGCTGCAGAAGTCACTCCTAGATCTGGAGGGTGAAATTGAAGCGCTTAAAGCTCGATTAATTGAGAGGGAGAAAGAACTTGCTGCCAAGCAGGATTTAACTGAGGTTTACACTATTTTAAAGGAAAATGTATTCCATAAAAAAGGCATAGTTATCTTCGCATTGAACCAGCTTCTCCCCCAGCTTGCAGTTGAGGCCTCAAGCAATCTTGCTGATTTAACCGGTGGAAGGTTCACCAAGCTTCGCCTAGTACCATATGAGGAGGCCAATCGCTATGGCATTAAAATCGAGGTCGAAGGCAGCGATGGTGCATTTCACGATGTAAAGGAATTCAGCGGGGGCGAGAAGACTCAAATCAATGCTGCGCTTCGATTTGCAATAGCTAAGGAACTTGCAAGCATGCCTCAAATTGGAAGGAGCTATGCAAGGATGAAAACTTTATTCATAGACGAAGGCGACCTTGGCTCGCTGGATACCGAGATAAGCCGGGAGTTGTTCGTTAAAAAGCTTTTTGACATGGGCAAATTCTTCGATAAAGTAATATTGATAACCCATTTAACCGAGATAGCGGATCGCTTCCCAAGCAAGCTAAGGGTTTATATGACTGAGGATGAGAGGTCGCAAGTGGAGCAGGTGGTATGATAGAATTAACCAATTTTAAAGAGGAAATGAGAAGCGCTCTTCAAACCATAAAGCGATATTCGCGAAATGGGGATTTAGCCATACTCAAGCAAATAAAGGTCACTTCCTTTGACCTTCCCCTTGCCAAGCCAATCGACATGCTCGCTATAGACGGCTCCCACGCTTTTATCCTCAACTTCTCATCCAAATGGCTGGCGATAATTAAAATCGCTGCACTGCTCTATGAACTTGTGGAAGGCGAGAAAATCGGTTTCAAGTTAAAAGAAGCCTTCTTGCTTGAGAAGCCTGTGATTGTATCAGCGGAGCGGGATGAATATTTGAACCTTGCAAATGAAATGCTAAGATACCACGAGCAAATGGTTTTGAATACACTCGCGAGCAGGCTTTGGAATACATTAATTGTAATGGACGGTTCTCTTGCGATGCCTTTAAAAAATACTTCAGCTTTAAAGTCCTGCGAAGAAAATAAAAACCTACTGGCTGGAATTTCAAAGGATTCAAACACACGCACTTTTGGAGCTAGCATTAGAGATGAAGAGCTTTTAAGCTTTCACCCGCACAGAGGCTTGGGATATGTAAAGGTGAAGGTGCCTATAGATGGAGGCGATGTTTACTTCGCCAAGCTCTTCCCAAACGCAAAGAGATGGTTCAGAGTAGATATTGCTGGGAGAGCTGGAGAAATCTTCCCCCAGCTTGCTAGCTATTCTAGATCGCAGCTCTGCCCCGGTTATCCCTATCCTCTCCTTGAAGCGCATAGATTCGCAGTTTCAGTCAGGCATTTTAAAGAGAGATATGAAGAAGTTCTTTTCAATCTCGCAGCCAGCGAAGGAATTGAACTCGAAAGAATTGCTGCTTGGAGGACAAATGTGGATGGCGAAAAAATTAACTCCTTTCACAAATATTTAGATGAAGTCGCAGGGATCTAAAATGAAAATTGGCGAGGTTGTAAGTGCAAGCGTGAGCAACGGCCTTGATGTCAAGCTGGAGCTTGAAAACCCCGAGGACTTGAAAGTTGGATATCCGGTTATCGTGGAGGGAAAGAAATATGATTTCTACTGCATAGTTAAAGACATCTACACCCCTAGCTCTGAGTTGATTGAAAGAATAGCCTGCTCCAGCTATGCTAAACTTGCTATACCGCTCTCCGCACCTGGACTGCATCAAGGTTTCACTGGCAGTGCATTGTTTTATAAAGCACAGCTTAAAGTGGTGCAGCTTATAGATAAAAATGGCAAACCTAGAGAGGTGGAAACCATTCCCCCTTACTTTGCCTCAGTTAGACTTGCGCGGAAGGAAGACGTGGAGAAGATTTACACTTCCACCAGAGACTCATTATCGATTGGCACCTTGAGAGGCATAAAAGACTTTGAAATACCTGTGGATTTATCTAAGCTCACTGAGAAGCCATTTGCAATCTTTGGAAGAACAGGCAGCGGTAAGAGTATATTATGCAAAATTTTATGCTGCTCTATCATCGCGAAGCAGTCAGCTTCGCTGGTAATATTTGACATGCATCAAGAATATGGAATGTTCTCCAAAACAGATAATTCCCCTGGGCTTAAGTTTTTCTTCCCATCAAGCGTGGAGATATTCACCCTCGATCCAGATAATAAAGCAGCTAGAGCGCTCCTCATAGACCCAGCAGAGATAACTCCCTCGGATTTAATAGTTGCCCTTCAAGATTTATCTCCCGCGATGATCGATGCAATTTACATCATTCAAGCCAAAAAACGCGGGAGGAGTTTGATTGAGGCAATAAAAAGTGCAACTCCTGAGGAATATGAAGGTAAAATCCACGCCGCTGCTTTACAAGCGCTGAAGAGGAGGATTGAGCGCTTAGATCGCTTTACCTTCATAAGGCCAACCGCAGGTGATTTTTTTGCTCAAATCACAAGTTTAATAAAAGCTAGAAAATCAATCGTGCTTGACTTCGGCAGATTTGGAAATGAATCAACCGCCTATCTCTTCATCGCCAATCTGCTTGCGAGGAGGCTTTATGATTTTTATATGGAGAGAAGCAGTGAACTTCCACGTTTAGTGATATTCCTGGAGGAAGCCCATAAGTTTTTAGCCCCTGAGGTTTTAAACTATACAATTTTTGATAAACTCGCTAGAGAAACTAGGAAGTTCAACCTCATTTTAGCACTGGTAGATCAAAGACCTGCTCGAATCGATGAAGAAGTCAGAAGCCAGCTGGCTAATAGAATCATTCTCTCTCTGAAAGAACCCAGCGATATCTCCTCTTCGCTGGCTGGCGTGCCTGACCGCAATGTATGGGAGATAATAGTGGGCTCAATTCCACCTAGAACCACGCTTGTCATCGGCGATGCAATTAAAGTACCGACTGTAATTGAGATAATGCACTATGATTCAAGCACGATGAAGCAGCATCTCAAGCTGAGAACAATGGATGCCCAAGAGATCGCGAGGATAGCTGAACAGGCAGAGGAGATCTTTAAATGAATTAAAAATAATAAATTATAAATAATAATAATTATCCTTTAAGCTTTACTAGGCTTTATCTCCATGAATTCAATTTCCCTGCATCTGAAGAAATTCTTGGTGAAATTCACAGCTTTTTCAACTGAAAATTGCTTGCAGGTGTATATATCAACGGTGAAGAAGTTGAATTTATCCCAAGTGTAAATCGAGCATCCTGATTCAACCCAGGCAATGAAGCCAGCGATTCCGTGGTGTATCGCGTGCCCTTTTATATTTGGAGAGAAGAAGAAAGGCTTGGTTAATAGAGTCATTCCAATTTCCTCAGCTAGAGCTTCAAAGAATTGCTTTAATATATCCTCGGAAATTTCAATGGTATATCTGCCCTCGATCATCAATCTCTGTCTATAAATTTGAGGTTCAAGGTCTTTCATAGATATCTTCCTAGCTATATTTCGTACTGGGAATACCCCTGCGCTCATCCTTTCTTACAGCTTCGGAGAGAGCTATGCCAAGGGCTTTGAAGATTGCTTCGATCTTATGGTGATTGTTCGCCCCCTCTGCTTTTACATGTAGGGTAATGCCAGCGGAGTGGGCAAAAGCACGCATGAATAGCTCTATTTCTTCAACTGCGAAGTCAGCTATGCCTGTGCAGCTGAACTCAGCGCTGAACTTCAGATAGCCTCTGCCGCTTACATCTATTGCAACCATAGCTAGGGATTCATCCATTGGTATGGCTGCAAATCCATAGCGCTTGATCAATTTCTCTCCCCCCAGAGCTTTTTTAAGCGCAGTGCCTAAGGCTACACCGATTTTTTCAGCGTGATCTCTTTCCAAGGTTTGAAGCAATTTAATGTTGAGATCAAAAGCTCCGTGTTTGGCAAATGAACTTAAGATGTGGTCAAAAAATCCTTTACCTGTTTTTATCTCTGCTTTTCCAGAGCCATCTAAATTAAAGCTAACTTCAACTCCATTTTGTTCAACCTTGGCTATTCTCATTTCACAGCCTCAATCGCCTCTCTAAGGGTAAATTTATTTATATATAGAGCGGTGCCAACCACAGCGCCTTTTGCACCGGTTTGCTTTATCCTGAGCAGATCTGCAATTCCTCCCACGCCACCGGATGCGATCACAGGTATCTTCACTGCTTTAACCACTTCTGAGATTGGCTTTGGATCAACTCCGCTGACTAAGCCTTCTACGTTTATATTCGTGAATAAAATACTGCCTGCGCCTCTATGCTCAAATTGCCTAGCCAGCTCAGCTGCTTTATATCCAGAGCTCTTTCTCCAGCCTTCAATTAATACCTCGCTATCCCTTGAATCAAGCGCAACCATGATTCTCTCACTTCCATACTCGCTGGCTAGTGCTTCCACCAAGCTTGGGTTCTTGATCGCGGCAGTGCCCAGTATCACTCTACCTATTCCCAAGTCAAGAAGCTTGCTTGCTACCTCTAGCGAGCGAATTCCACCTCCAAGTTGAATGGTTACCTTCAAAGTTGATTTAATTTGCTTCACTATCTCGAGATTCTCAGGCACGCCTTTAAATGCTCCATCTAGATCTATTAAATGCAGCGTGCTTGCGCCCTCGCTTACCCATTTTCTAGCGACAGCAAGCGGGTCAGCTATCGAAATGGTTTCTTGATCTGGATCGCCCTGTATCAAGCGCACGCATTTCCCAGCTTTTAAATCAATCGCTGGGATAACCTCGAACATATTTAAAAAAATTCTTCTCTTGAACTATATTTGCTTTTTGCAGGGAAATTCTTTTCAACCATCAGGGAAGATAGTGATTCGATGGCTGAAAGATTAAAGTTACCCCCAGCTGAAGTTTATAAGAAAGCAGCGCTGGCTTGGATGTATGGTGTGAGCTATGGAATCAGAAGTTTTCCAGGCACGCAGTGGAATTTGCTTTCCAGCGCTGGAGATTTCTGGCTTGCTTTTCAGAAAAGCTCTGCTAATATTGAGGTCCAGCGGGGAAAGCCATTTGAAGTTGCAGAGAAATATCTTGAGGACTGCAAGTTCGCTGGCTTTAACGATCAGCGCGATACCATAGCTGGTGATGATGAGGAAATTAAGATCTCCATACATAGCTGCTTTTACCGCCCTATTTGCCTGCACTTGCTGGAGAATTCTCTGCCAGTTATCTGTCCCCGCTTGGGTCTATTTGAGAATGTAATTTTGAGGGGTAGCAATGAGGTATATACATATAGCGTGAGCGCGGGGGAGAAGCTATGCAATGGTGCTCTTAAGCCGCTTAAACTGCCTTAATGTTTTAAAATTTAAAAATTTAAAATTCAAAATTTAAAATTCAAAACAAAACTCAAAGATCCAAAAATATGAAAAAAAATTTATATATAGCTATAGAGCTAAAGTGCGATATGACAAAAACGCATTCGAAAAACGATATTCTACCAGAGGGAAAGGAGTTTGCTAAAGATCTTGGTTGGCATCGATGGCTCCGAGGGTTCTAGAAAAGCACTGGCTAAAGCTGCTGAGCTCGCGGAGAAATTTGGAAGCGAGATAATAATTATCTCAGTTATTCCAAGGGAAGTGAAACTGGTTATAATTCAAGCAGAGCTATTGAATGGCTCAATTTCCGCTGAGACTGAGAAAATGGTTGCCGAGCTAGCGTCGGATTTGAAGGCAAAGGGGCTGAAAGCCAGAGGAATAACTGCTTTTGGAGATGTGGCCAGCGAGATCTTGAAAACCTGCGATCGGGAAGGCTGCGATTTAATTGTCGTGGGAAGCAGAGGAATGGGCAAGGTGGAGCGATTCTTGCTTGGCAGCATTGCTTCAAAGATCGTATCGCACGCTAAAGTTCCTGTTTTAGTTGTAAGGTGAGAGCTTGAGCGATAGCTGGCTATTAATCGCTGGCTCCTCGCTTGTGGCTCTCTTCGTGACTTGGGGAATTGGAGCTAATGATCTCGCCAATGCCATGGGTACTTCGGTTGGAAGCAGAGCTTTAACCATTAAAAAAGCAGTTATCTACGCAGCAGTTTTAAACTTCTTAGGGGCAACTTTAGTTGGCATCCACGTTACAGAGACCATTCAGAAGGGCATCATCGATCCAAACTTCTTCGCTTCAAATCCAGATCTCTTGATCTACGGCATGCTCTCAGCAATGCTAGGTGCTGCAATCTGGGTTGCAATTGCAACCTACATTGGGCTGCCTATTTCCACAACGCATTCAATAGTTGGAGCAGTAGCTGGCTTTGGTATTATTACAGTTGGCTTTTCCAATATCAGCTGGAGTGTTTTGCTGCGTATCGCTGCAAGCTGGGTTATATCGCCGATTTCAGGCGCAATGATCGCTTTTCTAATTTTTCGAATAATTCAAAAAGCGATTCTAAGCAGGGAAAAGCCGCAAAAAGCAGCTTTGAAGCTCTCTCCTTTTTTAATTTTTTTGGTATTTTTTGTTCTCTCTCTTTCCATTTTCTATGAGGGTTTGAAGAGCCTACGCTTGGAATTGGAAAGTGCTTTGCTTGCCTCGATTTTTATAGGAAGCACGGCTGCATTCTGCGGCTACTTCTTGATCAAACATTATTCCCATAAATATGAGTTTTTGCATCTTGAGAAAATCTTCGCCTATCTTCAAGTTTTAACAGCTTGCAATGTGGCCTTTGCCCACGGTGCTAATGATGTTGCAAATGCAGTTGGTCCATTTGCAGCCATATATAATATTCTCATGACTGGCGAGGTTTCAATGAAGGTTGGAGTGGAGTGGTGGATGCTTGCATTTGGAGGAGGAGGCATAGCAATTGGCTGCTTGGTCGGTGGAATTAAAGTAATGGAGACCATTGGGCATAAAATCACAGAAATAGCGCCTACCAATGGGTTCTGCGCTGAATTCGGCACCGCAATAACTGTTTTATTTTTCTCCAAACTTGGAATGCCAATTTCGACCTCGCATACAATAGTAGGTGCAGTGGTTGGAGTTGGATTAGCGCGAGGTGTAAAAGCGTTGAGCCTGAAGGTGGTGAGGGATATAATCATTTCTTGGGCTCTCACAATTCCAGTAGCTGCAGCTTTAGCTATTGGCATATATCAAGGAATCCTAGCGCTTTCAGTTTAAAGCTTAAAAGCGTAAATAAAAGAAGTGATTTATATTAATATCAGATATATATCGTTTGAGGCAGAGGAATGCTATTACTCTCAGGAGGCACCGGAACGCCGAAGCTATTGAGGGGAATTAAGGAGGTTGTGCCTCAGGAGCAAATCACAGTGATCGTGAATACAGCTGAAGATCTATGGGTAAGTGGAAATCTAGTTTGCCCTGACATCGATACAGTGATCTATACTCTCGTGGAGTTGATAGATGATTCAAAGTGGTGGGGAATAAAAGGGGATACCTTTCACACTCATAATCAGTTGAAAGCACTTGGATTTAAAGAAGCGATGATGATTGGAGATGGAGATAGAGCCACGCACATTCTTCGAACCGAATTGCTTCGGAAAGGTGAATCTTTGACAAGTGCAACTTTAAAACTCTGTGAATATTTCAAAGTAAAAGCAAGGGTTTTGCCAATGAGCAATGAAACCGTGGAGACCTATATTCATACAAAGGAGATGGGAGAGCTTCACTTTCAAGATTTCTGGATCACTCACAGAGGAAAGCTCGAGGTGGAAAAAGTTGAGTTAAGAGGCATCGAAAGAGCCGAGCCAAGCAGAGAAGTGATTCAAGCTCTAGAGGGGGAGGAGGCTGTGATAATTGGACCAAGCAATCCAGTTACAAGTATAGGTCCAATAATTAGCTTAAAGGAAGTTAGAAGAATATTGAGAGATAAATATGTAATCGCAGTGAGCCCATTCATAGGCAGGCAGGTGATAAGTGGACCAGCTGCGAAGTTCCTGAGCGCACTGCAGTATGAAGCCTCCTCGCTTGGAGTTGCTGAATATTATAAAGACTTTCTAGATGTATTCATAGTAGATGATAAAGATGAATTGAATTTAAAGGATATTAAGATCGTGAAAACAGATATATTGATGAGCAATAAAGCCAAGAGCATAGCACTGGCAAGCTTATTGAAAAAAATTGCTATAGAGGAGAAAATAAGGTGAAAATCGCTTTAATAGGAGATATACATTCTAATCTCCCAGCGCTTGAAAGAGTGCTGGAGGTGCTCGATAGCTTAAGTGTGGACCGCGTTTACTGTGCAGGCGACGTAGTGGGCTACTATCCATATCCAGATGGAGTAATTCGACTTTTGAGAAGGCGCAGAATAAAGTCAGTCATGGGTAATCACGATTGCGCAGTGGTTAATGGCGATACCTCAAGGTTCAATCCATATGCGGCTAAAGCAATAGAGTGGACGAGGGAGAACATCTCAGCAAGAAGCCTTGGGTACCTACGCGAACTGCCAATGCAGCTGAAGATAAAGGATTTGAGTATTGCTCACGGGAGCACCAGAAGTTTCAATGACTATATTTACCCTGAGACTCCGAAGTGGATGCTAGCATCGATGCTCGCGGAGATAAAAGCAAAGACTTTAGTTCTAGGCCATACACATATACCGTGGTCGTGCCCGTTGAAAGAAGGATTGATCCTCAACCCAGGCTCGGTTGGCCAGCCTAGAGATGGAAATCCAAATGCAGCATTTGCAGTATTTGATACTAAAACAAAAGAAGTGGAATTCCACCGCGTTGAATATGATATACGTAGCGTGATTGATGCAACCATAGATGCTGGACTGCCTGATTTCCTAGCATATAGACTGCTAAGCGGGGTTTAAATGAAAATTAGGGGTTTAAATGAAAATTAAAGTTGGAATTGCAGGCATGCCCATTGCTTCAAAGGGAAAGGGCACCGCTGAGGGAATAAGATATCTAGCTAGAATTGGACTCGAGGCACTTGAAATTCAATTCGTGAGAAATGTTTATATGAGCAGCGATGATGCAAAAAAAGCTGGCAAGATTGCTCAGGAAAATAACGTAGAGTTAACGGTACACGCACCTTATTATATAAATCTCTCTTCAAATAAATCTGAAACTGTGGGAAAAAGCAAGCAATGGATTTTGAACGCAGCCAAGGTTGCAAGTGCCATGAATGCATACTTAGTGGTATTCCACCCTGGTTATAAAGTTGAGAATGCGAGGAAATTGATAGTGAAAGCATTGAATGAGATAATCGAAGAACTTCAAAATAATGGAATAAAAAATATCTACCTCGGGCTGGAGACAACCGGGAGGCAAAGTCAATTTGGCTCGATTGAGGAGATTAAAGGGATCATAGAAGAAGTGGAGGGCACCAAACCTGTGCTTGATTTCGCCCACATCCATGCTCGAGGCAATGGTGCTTTGAAGAGCAAAAAAGCCTTTGAACTTGTTTTCGATAGCTTCAATTTAGATAGCTATCATATTCACTTCACAGCTGTGGAATATTCAAATGGAAATGAAAAAAAGCATAGAACCTTGAATGGCGAACCAGATTTCCAGCAGCTGGCTGAGGTATTGATCGAGCGTGGATATAGTGCAACCATAATCTGCGAGTCACCGATTTTAGAGCAGGATGCATTGAAGATGAAAGAGGTGCTGAGAAATGCAGAGAAAATGCGAAGTTAAACAGGCGATGAAGCAAATGATTGAAAAGCTCAATGAAGCCGCCGGTAAAATCAGCCATAGACAGGTGGAGAAATTGATAGAGGAAATCAATCGAGCTAAGAAAATATTCATAATGGGAGCAGGCAGATCAGGACTGGTTGGGAGAGCATTTGCAATGCGATTAATGCATCTTGGTTTCAATGTATATGTGGTGGGTGAAACAGTTACACCTTCACTTGAGCCAGCGGATCTAGTAATTGCAGTTTCAGGATCAG
The DNA here is from genome assembly GCA_037443105.1 of Methanocellales archaeon. Classification (GTDB taxonomy): domain Archaea; phylum Halobacteriota; class JAWCLZ01; order JAWCLZ01; family JAWCLZ01; genus JAWCLZ01. Next base: position 3,233 of record JBBIOZ010000016.1, on the reverse strand, counting down.
GGAGCACAAAGTCCATCGCTGAATGGGCAGAGATAGCTAAGAAGATGAAGGCAAGACTCGCAGCCATAACCGCAAATCCAGAGTCTAGAATTGGCAGAATTGCAGATGTAGTCGTGGTTTTGCCGGTTAAAACCAAGGAAAGGGAAATAAAGGGATATGTGGAGCGCCAGCTCGTCGGAGAACATAAATCCCTCGCTCCCCTTGGCACGATGTTCGAGCTCACCGCGATGCTATTTCTAGATAGTTTAATAGCCGAGCTTATGCTCAGGCTGGATAAAAGTGAGGAAGACCTCAAGCTGAGGCATACAACTCTGGAGTGATCAATTTGGAGAAATTCTCAAAGCGCGTGCTTGAGATCGATATCTCAGGGATACGCAGGATTTTTGAAGCAGCAGGCAGCGATGTTATAAATCTAGGTTTAGGCCAGCCAGACTTCGATACTCCTAGGCACATCAAGGAAGCGGCAATTAAAGCCATAGAAGAAGGCTTCACGAGCTATACCCAGAGTCCAGGCATACTTGAACTTCGCGAGGCACTGGCGGAGAAATTCAGGAGGGAGAATAAATTCATGGTGAGTCCAGATGAAATAATCGTTACCTCCGCTGCAAGCGAGGGCCTCAATATAGCACTTTCAGCATTGATCGAAGAGGGCGATGAAGTATTAATACCAGACCCTGGCTTTGTTTCATATGCTGCTCTCACAAAAATCGCAGGCGGTAGAGCAGTGTCTCTTCCTCTAACCAGCGAACTGCGCGTGGATCCAGAATGCGTGAAGGAAAAGATAACCCCTAGAACTAAAGCATTGATTATAAACTCCCCCTCTAACCCAACTGGCACGATTCAAACAAGAGCAGAGATAAAGGCACTTGCAGAAATCGCAAGCGACTTTGGAATAACACTTATCTCCGACGAGGTTTATGAGCATTTCATCTACGAAGGCGAGCACGTAAGTCCAGCCCGCTACAGCGATAATGTAATTACCATAAATGCAGTTTCCAAGACCTATGCCATGACTGGCTGGCGGCTTGGCTATGTTGCTGCTAAGCGCGAGTACATAGAGCAGTTGATAAAAATCCATCAATATGTGCAGGCATGCGCCAATTCAATCTCGCAGAGAGCAGCGCTAGCTGCGATTACCGGGCCGCAGGATTGCGTGGTTAATATGAGAGCTGAATTCAAGCGCAGGAGAGACTATCTGCTGAAGCGCTTGAGTGAAATTGGCTTGAAATGCATTGAGCCCAAAGGTGCCTTTTATGCCTTCCCAGAGGTTGGAGACGACTTAACCTTTTCTAAGAAGCTGATTGAGAATAAGGTGATCACTGTGCCAGGTTCAGCATTTGGCAAGGGAGGCAGGGGATATGTAAGGATAAGCTATTCAACTTCAATGCAAAACTTGGAGAGGGCAATGGATATAGTGGAGAGAGTTTTGAGATAAGTTATGAAGCTTGGAATAAGTTTAAATTAAGCTTAATGTTAAAAATGAACACGTTATGCGCTGAGGAATAATGCATTGAGTTTTCTCGCCACCTCGATGTCTTCCAAGCAAGCGATGGTTGTTTTCCACTCTACTTTGATTGAATGCGTGAATATTAGATCTATTAAAACGTGGTCGCCGCAGTCGCGCAGATCGATATTTTTTGATTCCTCAGCTTCCCTGCGGTAGAATCGCTCTAAATAGTTCAGCAGCTCGCTGCCCTGAGTATAATTGCTTACTCTGGCCTCGAGATATATTCCATCCACTTGATTGTATCTCCGCGTGGATTTAATATTCACTGGGAAATAAAGCTCTCCAAGGATTTTGCAGATCTTTATGAATAAAGGGCAAAATTTTTTGAAGAAGATCTCGAGGTTTCCGAGGTCTTCAGCTACAAAGTACTCAATGCCTTCGAAGCCTTTAGAAGCATCATTAAGGTTATAACTAGGACCGATTACATCTAGACATTCCACCAGTTTAGCTTTAATATGCTCTTTTATCTCCACTGGTTCTTCAAGTTTACTTAAATATAGATCGATTTTTGAGTTCAATTCTTCAATAGCGAGTTTTACATCTATCCTTTGTCCATTCTCAGTTTCAAGGGCTTTAATCGCTTTCATTTATGATAATTCTCCAAGCTATAAATATAAATATGACCTTGAAATTGAAGCATTTCTGCTTCCGCGGCTTCTGAGTTTCTTTTCCTAGCATCAGCTTCAAGCGCATTGCTGCTCTCTATCGATTTTTCTTTCACTTCCACAGCGATTTATCTATGTGATAGTGTCCTTTTGTTCTTAATAGCTTTGGAAATTGCTTAATTTCCTCTATTTTTAAACCTGGTTTGTTTTCTCGGAATACTTCCTCTATCACTTGCCATTTTATTGCATACGCCTGCCTCAGCTTACCACTCCCCTCCCTCAGCTCAGCTATGAGCAGGCCTTTTCTCCCGGATTTTTTTAAAAATTTAGAGATACGCTCTATCTGATGCTCTCCATTTTTATTTCTGCTGAAATGCTGGCTGAAGTAGAGTGAAGCAGCGCCCTTTTCAACTGAAATACTCTTGCATTCGATACCTAAATAGTAGTCCGGGTTTAGTGAATCTACTAAGATGTCTAGAAATTGAGTTGAAAACTTATGCTGCTTTATTCTATAGGCTATTCCCTGGATTCTATTCTCCTCAAAAAAAATATTAAATGACCTTACAAGTTCTCTCTCAAGAGCTGTCATAAAAAGAAAAGAAGGAGAAGGGCGAAAAGCCTAGTTCACTGCCATTTTATCCATGACTTTTCGCCACTTATTGCCTTCCATTTGCATTACCCAAGCTTTTTTCACTCTAGGATTTGCCTGTGCTGCAGCTATGACCTCTTCCTTAGTTGGCATTTTGTCTGTTACCTTTAGAATAACAAATCGCTTTGCCTCGCTATTCGCTAGATTCTTATTCTTGCTCTGCACCTTTCTCCCTAAATACTCCAGACCATAGATCTTATATACCAAGCTGATCCCCTCCAAAGTCGTAGTATACCATTCATGCATATATATTTATCGTATTTTCGGGATTCGAAAATTATTAAATGTTACATATAATGTAACAAAAATTTCTATTCCGTTACAATTATCATACCCTTCATCGTTTTAAGCTCTGTACCCGAGAAACTTGCAGTGTAGTTGTAGACACCTGGTTTATAGAAAGTTTTACTCCAATTTTTTCCATATCCAAAGGGCGTGGAATTCCAAGAGTCATCTTCGCCAAAGAGAACAA
>JBBIOZ010000015.1:7415-26354 GCA_037443105.1 Methanocellales archaeon | reverse complement strand
TTAGCGATCTCCAAGCGATTTAACCTAGAATTCAGGCCACTTCCAGGCGAGGTGTTAATTAAGGACAGGGAGGATAAACAGGGCATAGTTATAACCGGCAAGGCCGATGGGGTAGAGCCGGTGATTCAGATTCTCAGAGGTCTGCCTGATAGTGCTATTCGGGAGAAAGACCCACTGGAATGGCTCTCCAAAGGTCAAAGGTGGGTTCAGATTTTCCCAGGCTACATATGCTGCGAAGTTGAATTTCCGGCGCTCTCCAAGTCTGAGTTGGATAAAGTCAGGGATAGGGTAACACCCACAATTTCTGGGCACCATAGATTCAGGATATTTGCTTCAAAGCTCGTGGATGAAGCTGAATATGAACTTCGACTTCATCCTGAGCAAAGAAAGGAGATTGAGTTTAGGCTCTGGGGATATCTATACGACCAGCTTAAAAAGAATGTTACCCTAGGGGTTGAGCATGCAAAGTTGAGTGGCAAAGTGCTTCAACTGGGAAAGGGCTCCATACTTGATTTCTCCCCTGAAACCAAAGTGCTTCGGATTTTAAGGAAAATGAAGGGAGGCGGGAGCTATAATGGATTGAATACTCTCAAAGTGGAGGGAGACTTTGCCATTTCCACTTTCATCGAGGGAAGCTGGTATGTGCACCATGCTTATTACTCCAGTTCAAATGAGTTGAAGGGCGAGTATTATAATATCAATACACCTGTGGAGTTCTACCCTGATAAGATTCGATATTTAGATCTTGAAGTGGATGTAATTGTGGATCAAGATGGGGTTAAAACTCTCGATGCGAATAAACTGATGAAAGCGGTTGAGCAAGGGTATATAAGTTTGAATCTCGCTGAAAAAGCTCTGGAGGTTGCGAGGGAGATTGAAAAAGAAATAAAGAGCTAATTCCCTTCATTCTTCTCATCTTCAGGTATGATATCTATCTCTCGCTGAATCAATGTTTCCAGCATGAAATATTTAGCAACATATGCCTTGATTTCTTCATCTGAAATGCAAGAAACGCGCTGCTCATCATCGTATAGTCTTTGAATCTCTCTATGGATCTCTTTAATTCGCGGATCGTTTTTATCCACTTGTATTTTAACTCCCATCAATTCCTCTAGCGCCTCCTCTACTTTTAATTTGACCACCTCGGTTCCTGAGGAATCGCCGATCAAGAGTCTTCTAGTTCCACCTACAAGTTCAGGCGGGAAGGGTTCGTAGGTGAAGGGATATTTTATCACACCCGCTGTATGAATACCGCTTTCATGTGCAAATATATTTCTCCCCACCACTGATTTATTTCTCGGCACGCGATAGCCAACTTCGGCTTCCATGAACTCTGCAAATTTAACTAAGCAGCTTAAATTATATTTCTGAAAGCCCTCCACGCGAGTGCAGAGGAAGATCAAGACCTTTTCAAGCTCAGCATTCCCAGCTCTCTCGCCGATTCCAAGGAAAGTTAAATTCGACCAGTCAGCACCATACCAGAAGCCAGCTAGAGAGTTTGCAACGCTCAAGCCAAAGTCATCGTGCACGTGGGTTTCCACTTCCTGCACCCCAACTTCTTTCAAGCGCTTGATGAGCTTTGGAATTCCAAATGGGAAATCTGCCTCTGGGAAGGGAATTCCAAAGTTCAAGGTATCGCAAATGCGAATGATGGCATCAGGAGCAATTTTTAAGATCTCCTTCACAAGTGGAATGGTAAAGCCTTCTATGTCTGACCTAGTTACATCTTCAAGGTGGCATCTCACCCTTAAGCCATGGTTTATGGCATACTGAACTGCGTCGAGGTAGCGCTTTTTGGTCTCCTCTCTATTGAGTCCAAGCTTATGAATGATATGAATATCTGAAGTGGAAAGCAGTATCCCAGTTTCCTTTATTCCATCCATGGCAAGAACGAGGTCTATGTCTTTGGGGTTTGCCCTTGCCCACCCAGTGACCTGAGGTTTTTCATAGCCTCGATTGAGCATCTCTCTGGCAACGATTCTATCGCGCTCGTTGTACAGGAAGACCTCGGTTTTCTCTATACCTATTTGATGCAGGAATTCATAGATCTGCAGTTTATGAGCTTTTTTCATCACCACGCCTGGCATTTGAGCGCCATCTCTCATTGTGCTATCGCTGAGTTTGGGATCGCTAACCCCGTAGGGCAATTTTATCTTAGGAAGCTCCTCAAACTTTGTGAACATCTTCTACCCCTAAATTTTTCCCTAAATTTTAACCATGCAATAGTAAGAAGAAGTATAAGTGCTTTTTCCACACACTTAACTTAACAATCTCTCAACCAGCCAAGCTGCATCGAATTTTTGCAGATCTTCATATCTCTGCCCAATGCCTAAAAATAGAATGGGCTTCTTAGTGGCATAGGCAATTGATATCGCCGCGCCTCCTTTGGCATCTGCATCTGCTTTTGTTAAAATTGTACCATTGAAGCCAATGCTAGTGTTAAACATCCTAGCTCTTTCCACAGCGTCATTCCCCGCAATTGCCTCATCGACAAAGATTACTAAATCGGGTTTTGTCACCCGGCAGATTTTTTTAAGCTGATCCATGAGGTTTATATTCACGTGCATCCGCCCAGCGGTATCAGCAAGTACAACATCCCTGCCTGCTGCCCTTGCGTGTTGAATCGCATCATATATAACCGCCGCTGGGTCTCCACCTGGAGGGTGCTTTATTATCTTTACCCCAATATTATTCGCGTGCTTTTCCATTTGCTCAATTGCACCTGTGCGGTAGGTATCTGCAGCTGCAATTACCACTCCATAGCCCTGCTGCTTTAGAGCATATGCCACCTTGGCAATGGTGGTGGTTTTTCCAGTGCCATTCACGCCCACGAACACTATATTCACAGGTTTTTTAGCATTTTTTATGAATTCATATAGGTCAAAGCCATCTACATTCAGCACATTAAACAGTGCTTTTCTCAGTGCCTCTTGAGCGATCTCTGAAACATCCGATAAAAACCTGCGCCTTTTACCTGCCAGTTCTCTCTTAACTGAGTTCACGATCTCCTCGGCCACAGCAAGTGCAACATCGCTCTCTAAAAGCGCTAGCTCTAGTTCATAGAGAGGCTCCTCCAAGCTTTTCTCCTCAATTATGATTTCTTGTTCAAATAAAATTGCCTTTGCTTTTTCAATTGAAATTTTTTCACCCAGATTTTTCTTAAAACTGCTTAGCTTTTGCCTCAGCGAATCAAACATCTCTATTCCCTGCGATACTTCTGTGCTTCCTGCTGTAGCTTTTGAATTTCAGCGGTAACAGTGCTTAAATTATTTATAATCTGTTCATATCCACGCCGGAGCTCTTCCCTTCTTTTCTCTAAAATTTTCTTGGTATCCTCTATGTTTTTCTCAACGCTTATTCCAGCGCCTATATTTATTATCACCTTATCTAACCGTGCGATGATTGCGTAGATATGAGCACCAGCCCCTATGGGCACTATGACCTCTTGTCCTGCTTTAACTCCATTCATTGAATTTAAAGTTTGAATGGTATTTTCAATTTCGTTCAAGCTGAGTTCTATCAAGCTGGCTTGCCGCTGAAGGCTCTCGCTCTCAGCCTGAAATAGCTGAAGCTTGTAAATCAGCTCTCTAATCTCCTCATCCTGAGCCTTCGCAGGGGTTTTTTGCCTCTCCATTTTTTATACCTCTTTAATTGCATTTATTTTAATTTGATTTCTTTTCAATCTATGCTTGCTCCCAAGCATTGAATATATTCTTTCTAGAGCATTTCTCTCATTATTACTTTGAATTGCTTTTTTAAAATGCTGCCATTTTTTACCATTGATATTAAAGTCCCCTTCAATGATATAAGTCTTCATGAAGCCTCCTATACGAATCCCAGTGCCTCTTCAATTCGGCCGAGTTCAAATCCACTTGTTAGAGAGCCTGCGAGATAGCCCTTTGAATTTGCAATTAAAGCAGTACCGATGAGAGGCGAGCCCAAGTTCACAGTGCCAATGTCAACAGGTAGCTCGAATACTTTTTCCAGAAGTTTTAACTCCTGCTCAGTTATATTGGGATGCACCAGCAAGCCTCTATTCGTAGCTACCCCAGCAGTGCCCACGGTTTTAAGCCCGGCGATTGTTCCTTTGACTGCCTTTACCTTCAGCGTGCGATTGATCACCTCTATGGCCTTTTTTGAAAGCTGAGGATGCACAATTGCAGCGTAATCATTGGCTAGAATCAGATTTCCAGCAGCAGTCATCTTCTCAGGCAGCTTTGCCACTGTTGTGAATTTTTCCAGTTTAGAAATTTCACTGTCAAGGGCATATTGAGAAACAATTAAGCCATTGGAATTACCCGCGATGAGTGACCCAACCACTGAACTTTCATCAATCGTGGTGCGAATTATCTCCACCTTTAGCTCTTGCTTTATAATTTCAACATCCCTCAGAGAGATCTCAGGTGGCACTATTGCTAGCTCTTCTGTATTTGCCACGAATACGCCGATGTTCGGGCTTCCATTGAAGCTCATTCTTTTGGTCCTTTTCATATTCTTGCTTCAATCTTCTACTATCTCCGCTTCCACCACGCCATCTTCAAACTTCATTGCCCTAACTCTAATCTTATGAGTCGGCTTTTGAGAGCCTCTGGACCAGATTTTTTCATTTATTGATGCATCGATATGAATCTTGCCCTCATCAGCCTTTAAATGTCGAGCGAGATATGCTTTGATAACTTTAATTGCTTTTCTACTGCGCTTCCATCGAGGCACACTTTTAGCTTCGCTAAGTGGAATTGTGAAAACTTGCTCCATTCCTGCTTTCTCAAGTTTTTCTTTTTTGATTTCTGTTTCTACCCCTTGCTCCGCCATTGTATCACCCTTCTATTTTATAACCTATACTTTCAAATTGCTTCTCCTCCAGTTGCGTCTCTTAGGATGAGATGTTACATTGCGCTTAGTTCTTAGGATCACCCATACTGGGACGCGCTTATTTTGCTTCGCTGCCTTAGCCAAGCGGAGTTTCTTGCCTTTTGTTTTTTTGCTCATTATTCCACCTTTACCTGTTTTCAAGACTGACGAGTTTAATAATTCTCAATCAATTATCTTTATTGCTTATAAAGATATTCAGCCTTAAAAATAGCTAATTGAGGAAAGCTTTACAACCTTCGAATTGTTATATCTCGTTTCTTGGGCTGAAGCTGCTGGAGAATTTTCACCAACTGCTCATCGGTTATCATCGATTTTAACTTCCCACTTTGTGCCAAGAGGATGAGCTGCTGCTCTAAGCTATCCACGAACTCAGGTCTTGTCATGCGAATGGTATTAAGCCTCTCTCTGGCTTCAGGGGTCAAAATCTGACGCATGATCAAGGCTTTCTTCGCCTCATATTCCCTCCTCATCTGCTCCTCTTGCAGTGCTTGAAGCTGCGCAGCTTGAGCTTGCTGCTGGAGCTGTGCAAGCTTTCTTCTTTTTATCTCCTCAAGTTCTTCTTCATTCACCATTGAAACCGCTCCTAGTATTTCTCTAGAGCTGGATTTGCTTTAGAAAATTCAATTTTCAATTCATTTGCAGTATTATCCAAAAACTCCCTCCCAAGGGGAGAAACCTCCCTGCCTTGCTTGGTGGTTTTAACAAAACCTGCTCCCTGAAGCTGCTGGAGAGCCTCTCTCAATATCGATCCACTCCCTTTTCTGAATTTCGCTGGCTCAGAGCCTCTGCGCTTCTTACCGCCATAATAAGTTCTCAAGCGTTCTATACCAACAGGTCCATCTATATATATTCTTCTCAGCAGCGAGGCACACCTTATATACCACCAATCATCGCTATCAGGAGGCATCTCGCGATGGACGCCTGTTTTAACATAAATCGACCAAGCAGGCGGCTTAATACGCTCGTTCTGTTTCAGCTTCATCGAAATCCTTTTTATAAGCATGTCCGCTGGCACATCATAAACTGTAGTCATTTATTACCTCCATAATCGGAAATTGCTCAACATAATTTGAGGGATTAGTTAAATATATTACGTATTAATATTCTCAAAACTAATATTAACTCTTTCCGTTTATCAACCACAAAGATTAAAAGCAAGAAAAGCATCATAGCTGAGATCTAGAGTAGCGAATTATGTTTATGGGTGATGACGTGGAGAACGTCAGTGGTTCTTTTAATGGCAGAAAGCTAGTGGTCTTTGATATGGATGGTACGCTGGTGGATGCGGAGACCATTGATGAACTCGCGAAAATTGCAAATGTCTATGAATCTGTGGCAATGCTCACTAAATCTGCTATGAATGGCGAGATTGACTTTGGTACTTCGCTGAAAAAAAGGGCTATGCTGCTCAAAGGATTAAGCGAAGAGCAAGCTTTAAAACTAGCAGAACGTATTCCAATTATGAGAGGTGCCGAAGAGACCATATTTAAGCTTGCTCAACTGGGCTACAAAACTGCTCTAATAACAGGTGGCTTCACAATAATAGCTAATAGAATTGGCAAAAAACTCGGGATTGATTATGTGATTGCAAATGAGTTAATATTCAAAGATGGTACTGCAACTGGCGAGATAAAAGGCCCGCTTCTGGAGCAAGATTCAAAAGGAGAGGTGATCGAGGAGTTGCTCCGGAGAGAGAACCTCAGCTGCAAAGATTGCATAGTTATAGGAGATGGCTCAAACGACCTCTCAATGTTCAAGAAAGCCGGACTTAGGGTTGCATTCAATGCGAGACCGATTTTAAAAAGTGCTGCTGACGTGGTGATAGATCAAAAAGATCTAACTCAATTACTCGCTATCATACATAAAAAGGAGAGCTAAGAGAGAATGCTGGAGGAATTGTTGGAAAAGAAACAAAAATTGAAAGCCGAAGCTGAGGAGTTTAAAAGCAAGCGAACCACTTTTAACTCCGAGGCAGGCAAATGGTCTGCTAGGAGGGATGAATTAAATAAAAAGACAAGGGAATTGGTGGAGCAAGCCCAGCAATTTAAGCAAAAGAGAGACGAATATAATGCAAAGGTAAACGAATACAAGCAAAAGCGAAATGAACTCAATGAAAAGGCCAATGAAGTCTATGCAAAAATCGATCAGCTGCGCAAAAAGCTTAACCTAGGCTCAGGTCCATCGCTTAAAGAATTAAGGAGGGAGATCGACCACCTTGAATTCAGGCAGCAAACTGAAGTTCTAACCCTAGATAAAGAAAAGCAGCTTGTAGAGAGAATCTCGCAGCTTCAAGCAGAGTTCGATCGAAAGAAAGAGCAGCTTGAGAAAAACCAAGAGCTGAAGGCACTCCTGGAAGAAGCTCAAAAATTAAGAGAACAGGCTTCAGAGTATCATAAAAAGGTCACGGAGTATGCAAATAAAGCACAGGAGTTCCACGAGCGGATGCTTGCAGCATTTAAGGAAGCAGATAAAACAAGGGTAGAGGCAGATGCGGCTCATCGCGAATTTATCAAAGCACAGGAAAGTGCGGATGAATGCCACAGGCAATATATAAGGCTTCTGAAGGAAATCCGCGACTTCGAAAGAGTAATCAATGGCTTGAAGCGTAAAACTAGGGAAAGCAGGGAGGAAATTGAAAGGCGCGAAGCGCTCAAGCAGGCGGAGCAGATCTACGCACAATTCAAAAAAGGGGAGAAGCTCGATACCGAAGACATATTACTGCTTCAAAGAGCAGGCTTCATTTAAGCAGCTTAAAAGATGCGGAGGTAGCCAAGCCAGGTCAACGGCGATAGATTCAAGATCTATTCCAGTAGTGGTTCACCGGTTCAAATCCGGTCCTCCGCATGAAAGGAGAACCACCTTCAACCTCTATAATTTGGCTCGGTTCTCCTTTAAAAAGCGCAAAGATAATGAATTTGCAGAGAAAAATTAGATTTTAATGATCGGAATAAGTTCGATATCATTTTTCAATATGAATTTAATCGAGGCCCTGCTTGAGGCTGCGAGATATGAAGTTGATCATATAGAAATAGTGGCTGAATTTCCACATTGCTATCCACCTAAAATCGATGCCAGCCAGAGAAGGCAGATTTTGAAGATAGCACAGGAATTTGATATCAAATTTGGAGTGCACGCTCCCTTCGTGGATTTAAATGTTGCTCATATTAACCCTAACCTGCGTGCTTCAAGCATGCCGCAAATCGAAGAAGCCTTGAAGTTCGCTAGAGATATAGGCGCAGAATATGCTGTTGTGCACCCAGGGGAAATTCCAAGGGTTGTGAGAAACTACTTGGAGATCCCGACTGAGCAATATCGAGATTTCATTGAGCGCCTAATGATAACAATTGGAAATGAGATACCTGCAGATCTAAAGCTGCGGGAGTGCTCAGATTTTCGAGAGCTCTTCCACCTCTACTCCATTCACTCCATTTTAAAAATGAAGGAAAATACAGGATTCGATGCGGTTTGCATTGAAAATTTAAGCAATCCTTACTCTCTCTGCAAAACAGCTGAGGAGCACGCGCAGCACTTGAAATATTTCGAGGGCTGCTTCGACGTGGGGCATGCGAATGTTGCTTCAAACCCATTTGAACACGCGAAGGCGGTGAAGAAAAGGATAAAATGTATACATATTCACGATAACTCAGGTCAATATGACGAACACTCCCCGCTTGGAAAGGGTAAAATAAATTTTGAAGCAATCATTGAAGTGCTCGGGAGGGATAAATTGTATACCTTTGAAGCTCTGCCAATGAACGTTGAATCGCTAGCGCAGAGCCTGCCAGTTTTGAGGCAGTTGCTGGCTAATGCAGAGAGGAGCCGAAGGCCTTGAGATATCCATATCTAACTTGATTAACACTTGGCAGCGAGGATTGAGCACCAAATCCCTCAACCGCGTGGGAAGCAACCACGCTTGCAATTCTCCCGCAGGTTCGCAAATCATAATTTCTCGAGAGACCAAATAAAAAGCCAGCCACATAGGCATCTCCAGCTCCCACTGGATTTCTAGCCCGCTTAACTTTGACTGCCGGAATATTTATTTTTCGCCCGCGAGTGTGAATCACGCTTCCTCTTTCACCCAAGGTTATAGCTATGGCACGTAAATTACTCTTAAGTAAGCTTTCCCGCCCAACTTTTGCGATCAGATTTTTAGCTTCAGGTTCATTCATAAATAAATAATTACATTTACTGAGCAGCAGGCTGAGATAGCGCTTTGAAGCTAAATATATCTCCTTTCCCAAGCTAGCACTCACGATCTTATCCATATTCTTGAATTGTTCTAAAACTCTAGTGCAGAATTTCTCGTGCATTAGAGTAAAATGCACCATTTCATAGTCCTTCAAAATGTCGATGTTAAACGCAAGCGTGTCATAATAGGGATCCACGCTTGGATGATAAAAAGCATAACTCTCGCCCTTACTAGTGGTATATAAGAAGAAGCGTGACATCTCCACGTTTTCCACAATCTTCAAATTTTCAATATTAACTTTATTCTCTCTCAAATAAGCTTCATACCCGGATCTAGAGAAATCTCTGCCGGCGAGGGAAAAGAGCGCGACATTTAAGCCAAGTTTTCTCGCTGCCACTGCAATATTTGCTCCGCGTCCACCGTAAAAGATATTTGCAGTTTTAATAATCCTGCATTCTCCCTCGCTAGGTAGCGCATCAACATGGTGGATCTCGTCAAGCGTGATGTCACCTATGATGAATAGCTGCATAAATGTAAAGATGCATACAAAGTTTTAAAATTAATGCTGATAGAGTTGGAATTATGACAGCAACTAGGGAATTTCTAGTGATAGGACATAAAGCAGTAACCACTCCAGATTTCTCATTGAATGACCTGCCAGGCTCTGGCGGTAGAATGGATATTCTATGCAGATGTGTTAACGCTGCCCTTTTTCTCTCCCATAGCTTGAGAAAAGATGTGTGCATCCATCTATTGCTCCTTGGCGAACCGAAACCGCCTGTTAAAATAACATTTGATTGCAATCTAGTGAAATATCTCAATCCTGATGAGCGAAGTGCAGCTTCCTTAATTCAAAAAGCTCTCAAACGCGGTGAGGGAGAATCAACCCCTGGTGTTTTTGTCTCTAGGGAGAGTTTGGAAGAAATAATTGCTGGGAAAAATTTGATCTATCTACATCCAGAAGGAGAGGATATAAGAAATGCTGAGATTGAGGAAAATGCGATGTTCATATTGGGCGATCACCTTGGACTTACGCAAGATGAGGAGAGATTGCTGGAGAAAATGCAAGCGAAAAAGGTTAGCGTAGGCCCGGAAAAATATCACGCTGAGCACTGCATAGTAATTGTGCACAATGAGTTGGACAGGCGAGCGAAATGGAAGCACAGGTGATTGAAATCGCTTGGGAAATACTTAAAGAGGGCAGCATTTGCGATAGCTGCCTTGGAAGGCAATTTGCCCAGCTTGCAACTGGTTTGACAAATGCTGAAAGAGGGAGAGCTATAAAGATAGTTCTAGCTATGATCGCTGATGAACAGCTGAAGCGGGGCGAGAAAGGACTTATGGAATTGCTTGCACCCAGCAGCGAGCACGCGCAGAAAAGACTTGGGGTTAAAATTGAACAGAAGTGCTGGGTATGTGGCGATCTTTTTAAGAAACTGGAGGACTTAGCGGATAAAGCTAAAAAATTACTTGCAGACTATGAATACAATACCTTCCACGTGGGTACAATTGTGAGGGGCGAGCTGGCTGAAAAGGAGGAGATCCTCTGGAATAAATGTAAAATTGTGCAAGCAGAACCTCTGAAGGCAGAGATAAATCGCGAAATTGGCAAGCTATTGCAGCATAAAACCGGTAAAAAAGTAGAACTAATGCGCCCTGATATAGTTGTTTTAATAGATCTTGAAAGAGAAGAAGCTAGGCTGCAGGTCAACTCGATTTTCATATATGGTAGATATAGAAAACTCATGAGAGGTATCCCGCAAACCCACTGGCCTTGCAGAAATTGCCGAGGTTTAGGGTGCGAGCGCTGTAATTTCACTGGCAAAATGTATATGGAATCAGTTGAGGAATTAATCGCACCTAAAGTGCTTGAAGCAAGCGGTGGATGTGAAGTTATCTTTCACGGCGCAGGTAGAGAAGATATAGATGCTAGAGTGCTGGGTAGAGGCAGGCCTTTTGTACTTGAAGTTAGAGGACCAAAAGTAAGAAGTTTCGATCTCAAAGCTGTGGAGCAAGCGATTAATAGTTATGCCGCAGGCAAAGTGGAAGTCCAAGAACTTAGATTTGTGGAGAAAACAGCTGTGGAAATAATAAAAAATAGAGATGCGGATAAGCTTTATAGAGTAAAAGTGATATTTGATCAAGCAATTTCAGAGGAAAAGCTTAAAATAGCGCTAGGATCGTTAATAAAAAGCACAATAGAGCAAAGAACTCCTCAGCGTGTACTTCATCGTCGAGTAGATAAAATTCGAAGGCGAAAGGTACTTGAAGCTCAGATTAAGGAATTTAAGGGCAATGAAGCATTGCTAGAAATACGCTGCGAGGGTGGATTGTATGTTAAAGAACTCATCTCAGGCGATGGAGGTCGAACAAAGCCCAGTCTATCGGAATTGCTTGGAGTGGAAGCCAGCGCTGTGGCGCTGGACGTAATCGAAGTGCTAGGAGGGATTGAATGGCAAAATCACATGGTGAGAGAAGAAAAACAAGGGATAGATTGAGTAAAGCCGTTAGAGAGAGGGGACTTTCCCCAGTGAGCAGGGCAGTTAGAGAATATAAAATTGGAGAGAGAGTGCATATAGAGATAGACCCCAGCGTGCATAGGGGCATGCCCAATCCAAAGTTTCAAGGTAAAACTGGTAAAATAGTAGGCGTGAGAGGCAGTGCTTATATAGTAGAAGTCAGCGATGGCAATGCAATTAAAGAAATAAATGTTAGAGCAGAGCATTTGAAACCCTCTAGGTGAGTGCAATGATAGTGAAACAGGTAAAGGGAGAGGAGCTTTTAACGCTTGCTGAGGTAAAAGAAATCATGATGCAAATCGCGGAGGAAAGAGAAAAAGCCGGGAGGGAGTTGAGATATGAGCAAAAGCGCGCCCTAGAGCACGCAAAGAGATTTGCCAAGCTTTCTGCAAGCGATGCTAAGAAAATGGTTGAGGAACTACTCAAACTCGAAAAGATGAAGTCCTCCATTGCAATACAAATTTCAAACATCCTGCCGGTTACCAAGGACGAAGTACGCTCTGTTTATGCAAAGGAGCGATTTACCTTAACTGAGGAGGATTTGGATAAGATATTAGATATTGTGAAAAAATATGCATAAGAGATGAAAGCAATGCGTGCCATAAAACAGGGGGACAAAAAGGAAGATAAAAAGGAAGAGAGAGAAGAATATGTATGGATTTTAGACCTCCTGCCATATGGATATCCAGATGATGCTAGACCTGTTTATCAAAAAAAGCCGATTATTCAATCCGTTGGCGAGAAGCACTTTGTTTTACTGGAATTAATCCCCAAGGAAGGGGTTACCCCTCAAATACATAGCCGCGTATACATTGGTGAAGGCGAAAGAGATGTTATCGATCGCGTGAAGCGCAGGCTTCGCTATGAAGAACTAACAAGCGCAGCGAAGCTGGAGCTGCCCTCAACTCTTGAATTAATTATAAAGAATAACGAGGAGAGATTCATTCGCTTTTTCAATGAGGCTCAGCCCATAACAACGAGGTTCCATATGCTTGAAATTTTGCCTGGTATAGGCAAGAAGTTAATGTGGGGAATAATTAACGAAAGGAAAAAAGGACCTTTTAAAAACTTTGAGGAATTAACCAGTCGAGTGAAGGGGTTGCACAATCCAGCGAGACTCCTAGCGAGTAGAATTGAGGAGGAACTTAAGGACCCGCAGATAAAGTATCGCACCTTCACCAGATAAATCTTTAACTTTTCCATATAATATAAAATTTAAAATGCGTATAAAAGGACAGCATTTTTTAAAAGATGAAAGAGTGCTTCAGAGGATAGTTGAATATGCGCAAGTTGGAGGAGGGGATGTTGTACTTGAGATAGGCGCTGGCACAGGCAATTTAACAAGAGCTCTTGCTGCAAAGGCTAAGTACGTGTATGCGATCGAACTGGATAAAAAGCTGGCAAGCAACCTGCGGCTGCAATTTACTGGTGGAAATATTGAAGTAATAGAGGGCAATGCTCTGAAATTGGAATTTCCAGAGTTCAATAAGGTGGTAGCAAATCTTCCCTATTATATCTCCTCAGATTTGACTTTCAAATTACTCCACCATAAATTCGAATTAGGAGTATTGATGTATCAGAAGGAGTTTGCAGAGAGAATGATAGCCTCCCCAGGGAGTGAGAGTTATGGTCGATTGTCTGTGACTGCACAGCACTATGCAGAGATAGAAATTCTGGAAATAGTGCCCAGAAGTGCGTTTCACCCGGTACCTGAGGTAGACTCTGCGATAGTGCGCTTGAAGCCGAGAAAGCCAAGCTATGAAGTGAAGGATGAAGAATTTTTCCTCAAACTTGTAACGGCTTGCTTCTCTAAGCGTAGAAAAAAACTTAAAAATGCGATACTAAAAGCAGCTAGCGCGTTGAAATTGAATCGCGCAGCATTAGAAGAAGCCATTAAGGAGAACCCGCTGAGGAACAGGCGAGCGGAGGAGCTCTCAGCAGCTGAGTTCGCGGTGCTGGCGAATGAGCTTATTACTATAATAGAAAAATAGATATTTCACTGCCGCTATGTGTACATCATAGAGGAGTTTTAGATGGATATATCAAATATAAGGGTTCTTGAGAATAAACTGTATTTTTTGATTGCCATTTTTCTGTTGATCGTGTTTTCATTTTCAATTATTTTTATGATGCTGGAAGAAAAGTCATTTATTGATTCGATTTACTGGGCGGTTGTAACAATTGCGACTGTAGGATATGGCGATATCACACCTCGCACTGAAGGCGGCAAGCTCTTTACGATGATTTTAATTGTACTGGGCATAACTATGTATGGTTTTATCATTCAATCGATAAGTTCCACCATGGTTGAAAAGGTATTTAAAGAGGTGATGGGAATGAAGGAATGCAATTATAAGGGACATGTTATAATTGCAGGCTGGAGCTCTCTGGTCGAAGAACTTCTTCTGGAGTTAAAGGCAAATAAGATGGATGTGGTGGTTATAACTAAAGATCCAGATTCAGTTCAAAGCATTAAAAACTTGGGCGCTTATGCGATAAGCGGCGATTATACAAAAGATCAAACTCTTATAAGAGCAGGAATTAAAAATGCCAGAGCTGTTGCTATAATCGCTGAAAGCGATCTCGACGTACTGGTGACAGCTCTCAGATGCAAGGCTTTGAATAAGGATATTGACATCGTAGCAAATGTCAAAAATACAGAGATAATTGAAGTCGTCAAAGAGGCAGGAGCACGCATCGTGCTAAATCCAGATTTGATAAATAGCAGATTAATTGCCAGCGCAACTTTTGAGCCTCATGTAGTTGAGCTTCTTGAAGAGATAACAACCGCGAGACTTGGTAATGATTTAAGGGAGTTTAAAGTTCATGCTAAGTCGGCATTGGCGGGGAAAACCGTTGAAGAAGTGCAAACTAAGTTTAAAAAAGAAACCGGACTGCTTTTGATCGCTGTGGTTAAATCAGGTAAAACAATTTCAAATCCGCCAAATGAAATGGTAATCAACGCAGGCGATGGCGTGATTTTGATTGGCAATAGTGATCAATTTGAAAAAGCAGGGCAAATTGATTTGACAACGAAATAATTTGATTCAAAAACTCAAGCTGTTTTTTCGCACATTAAGCATCAATATCAGGAGATGATGATGGGATCTAACTTTTTTTAAACCTTTAAATCTTTAAATATCAAAAGCACAATAGTCAAGCAAAATGAGGAGAAATAAATGTCGAGATCAGAAGAGTTATTCAAAAAAGCACAGCGCCTGCTTCCAGGTGGAGTGAGCAGTCCAGTGCGCGCTTATAAGCCCTATCCTTTTTATACAGCATCTGCAAAGGGATCGCGAATCAAGGATATCGATGGTCACGAATACATAGACTACTGCATGGGCTATGGAGCCCTAATTCTTGGGCATGCACACCCGAATATAAAGGAAGCTGTGGTAAGGCAGATAGAAAAAGGCTGGCTGTATGGCACTCCCTATGAATATGAAGTAACTCTAGCTGAGCGCATTGCTCACTACTACCCAAGCATTGATATGGTGAGATTCGTAAATACAGGTACTGAAGCAACCATGGGAGCGCTTCGAGTAGCAAGAGCCTATACAGGAAGGAATAAAATTGTCAAAATAGAGGGTGGCTTTCACGGGGCACATGAAGCAGTGCTGGTAAAAGCAGGTTCCGGGGCGCTTACATTTGGTACCCCTGATTCGCTAGGTGTGCCGTTAGATTTTACCAAGAATACCCTGCAGGTACCATTCAATGATATAGAGGCTTTAAACACCGTTATTCAAAGATATGGCGAGGATATAGCAGCAGTAATCATGGAGCCCATAATGGGCAATATAGGTACAATCCTGCCTGAAACAGGCTATCTTAAGGATGTGAGAGCTGTTACAGCTGAAAATGGAATTATTTTGATCTTCGATGAAATCATAACTGGTTTTCGAGTGGCAATGGGCGGAGCTCAAGAATACTATGGGGTTACACCTGATATAACAACGCTGGGCAAAGCCGTTGCAAGTGGATTTCCCATTGGGATAATAGGGGGAAAGCGCAGGCTAATGGAACAGATTTCTCCAGCAGGCAAAGTCTATCAAGCCGGTACCTTCAATGCCAATCCAGTTTCACTCGCTGCAGCTTTAATGACGATTCGCACTCTCGAGAGGGAGAATGTTAACAAAAGGATCAATGTGCGGGGGAACTCCCTTCGCACTCAAATTCTAGAAGCAATCGAAGAATTGAAATTGAAATTTGATTGCTCAGTCTCAGGCATAGGTTCAATGTTCACCATATTCTTTGGGAAGAAACCAACCAATTATCAAGAGGCTTTGTTATGCAACAAGCAAGCATATTTTGAGTTTTTTAAAAGACTCTTGAAATCAGGAATATTCCTCCCCCCTTCGCAATATGAAACCTGTTTTGTTTCATTTGCCCACGATGAGAATGATATCGAGAAGACAGTGGCTGTTATAAGAAGCAAATTGAGGGCTTAGGATGCATTTAAAAATAGGCACGCGCGGCAGCAAGCTTGCGCTCGCTCAGGCTGACAGAGTTCGCAATATGCTTGAGCAGAAAGGCGTTGAAGCAGAGCTTCGAATAATAAGGACAACTGGCGATACCTTTGGAGAGCGACTTCTTCACGAACTCTCAGTGGTAAAAGGACCTGGAGCCTTTGTACGGGAAATCGACCAAGCGATGCTCAGAGGTGAAGTAGATCTAGCGGTGCATAGTTTAAAGGACATCCCAACCGAGAGACCTAGGGGATTAACAATCGCAGCTCTACTTAAACGCGATTCACCTTATGATGCATTAATAACGAGAAATGGCAGCACGCTGGAATCACTTTCAGCTGGTGCAGTGGTTGGAACTTCAAGTCTGCGTAGAAAAGCTCAGCTGTTGAGATACCGCAGAGATCTTCAAATAAAACCACTTCGCGGCAATCTAGATACAAGGCTTCGAAAACTTCGAGAAGGCTACTACGATGCAATTTTTGCAGCGGAGGCAGGGATTCAGCGATTAGAACTTGATTTAAAATTCCAGCGTCTCAGTATAGATTATTTCACTCCATCAGCTAATCAAGGTACAATAGCTGTGGTAGCAAAGGAGGGCAGCGAAGCTGAAAAAATCGCTAAAGCACTTGACGATCAAAAAACAAGAATTGAAAGTGAAATCGAGCGCATCATTTTATGGACCTTAGGCGGAGGCTGCCTTGTGCCAATTGGCGTACTCGCAATAGCAGGGGAGCATAAAATAATGGTGAAGGCAGAGGTAATATCACCAGATGGCAGCTCCTCGGTTTCAATAGTTGAAGAAATCCCAGTGGAAAACTATAAAATACACGCGGAGAGAATTGGTCAAATTTTGCGCGATAAAGGAGGAGCTGAGCTAGTGCAAAAAGCTGCAGGGGAGCTCAGGAAAAAGGGTGATTTTATTGCCAAAAGGAAAAGTGGGGAACACACCTAAGGTTTACTTGGTTGGAGCTGGACCTGGCGACCCAGAGTTATTGACAAAAAAGGCGGAAAAGTTAATCAAAAAAGCAGAGGTAATTCTCTACGACCAGCTTGTTGGTGAAGCACTTCACAAGCTGTTTCCTAAAAATGCTAAGCTAATCGACGTGGGCAAGCATGCTGGCAAGCATAGATTTGAACAGCGTGAGATCAATAAAATGCTCATAGAGTATGCGAAGCAAAATAAAGTGGTTGTCCGCCTCAAAGGAGGCGATCCCTATTTATTTGGCCGCGGCGGTGAAGAAGCCGTGGAACTAATTAAAGCTGGAATTAAAGTTGAAGTGGTACCTGGCATTACTTCAGCGATTGCTGTACCAGCTTATGCTGGCATTCCTGTTACTCACAGAGATTTTGCATCAGCTGTTACATTCATCACAGGCCACGAAGACCCTGCGAAGGAGAAAAAGGCCTTGGACTGGGATGCTCTTGCTAAGCTTCAAGGTACACTTGTGATTTTAATGGGCGTTGGTAGACTTGAGGAAAATGTGAGAGCGCTGCTCAGCCACGGCAAAAATCCTGAAACGCCTGTAGCAATCATAGAGCGCGGAACCACCTGCGAGCAAAGAGTTACAATTGGAAATTTGAAGAATATCGTTGCAATAGCTAAACAGAGGAATGTAAAACCTCCTGCGGTAATAGTCATAGGTGAAGTGGTTTCACTTCATTCAAAGCTGGGAGATCAAAAAAGATGAGGACTCTCTTTATAGCTAGACCAGAGGGGCATCTGGAAGAATCCATCAAATTCGCTGAAGAACAGGGTTACCGAGTAATTGCCGCGCCGATGGTTGAAATTAAAGCCAGAGATGACCCTGAATTTGCAGTTTTTCTGCAAAGGGTACTTAGCTGCGAAGTGGACTATGTTATTTTCACCAGTGTTAATGGCATAAGAATAGCTCTGGAGAAAGCAGCCAGCGAGGAGTTCATCAAAGCGCTTAATAAAACCAAAGTCATAGCAATTGGGCCCAGAACAAAGCGAGCCCTTGAAGAAGCAGGTATAAAGGTTGCATTTATGCCTGGGAAATACAGCTCTGAGGGAATCGTGGAAGAGCTTTCCTCGCTTTTGAGCGGCAAGAAAGTTGAAATTGTGAGAAGCGCTCAAGGTGATCCAGCGCTGATCAAAGGCTTAAGCTCATGCGCGATTGTACACGAGATTAAAATCTATGAAATTTCAAGACCGAAGGGCGAAGCTCAGGCTGATGCAGTTAGGCAAGCCCCAATGGTGGATGTATTTGCTTTCACAAGTAGCACAAGTGTGGAGAACTACCTGAAAACTGCTGAAGAGCTCGGGCTTCGCAGCATGGTGATAGAAATTATGAACTCGAGAAAGGTAGCGGCGATTGGAGAGCTAACTGCGAAAAAACTTAGGGAGAATGGCATTAAGGTTGATATTATGCCAAAGCACTTTACGTTCAAGGATTTATTATATGCAATAAAGGAGAGAGTGGCTTGATAATATTTTCAAAGCTACTTGCAGATAAAGCAACTGTGTGGGAAGCATTGCGTGCAAAGGAGATGGAAACAGCTAAAGCTAGGGACGATTTAATTCGCTTTTCATCGGAAGCAAAACCAGTTGTGATGTGGAATATAACAAGAGAATGCAATCTGCGCTGCAAGCACTGCTACATCAATGCTCAAAGAGGCCCGCATCCTAATGAGCTAACGCTTGAGGAGGGAATTCGCTTCATAGACGAATTAGCGGAGATGGAGATACCCATGATAATATTCACGGGAGGCGAGCCTCTTGCGAGTAAAAACTTCTTCCCATTTGCATTTTACGCTAAGGCAAAGAAGGTGCGTGCCGCGCTTTCAACGAACGGTACATTGATACCTCCTGAGATAGCAAGGCTGCTTAAATACGCTGGCATACGTTATGTAGGTGTAAGCTTGGATGCCGCAG
>JBBIOZ010000015.1:4253-7398 GCA_037443105.1 Methanocellales archaeon | reverse complement strand
CACGATAAATTCCGAGGAGTGAGTGGCGCGTGGGAAATGGCTGTAGCTGGTATTAGAAATGCTCAAAAAGCAGGTTTAAAAACAGGCCTCAGGATCACCATAAGCAAGGATAACTGGAAACAGGTGCCTGCTTTGCTTGACCTAGCGGTGGAAATGAAAATCCCCCGTTTTTGCGTTTACCATCTTGTGCCAACTGGAAGAGGCAAGCGCATCGCTAACTGGGATATCTCAAAAGCTGAGAGAGAAAAAGTACTGGCATTTCTTTATGAAAAAGCACTTGAACTTCGCGACTTTGAAATCGAAATCCTCACCACAGATTCACCGATGGATGGAGTTTATATTCTGGAGCGGTTGAAGAAGGAAAATCCCGAGAAAGTGGCGCGTGTTCGAGAGCTGCTTAAAATAGCCGGTGGGTGTTCTATAGGAAATAAAGTTGCAAATGTTGATTACTTGGGAAATGTTCACCCCTGTCACTTTGCACCCCAGCAAAAAGTAGGCAACATCAGAGAAAAATCCTTCAAAGAAATCTGGAACTCCTCACCCTGCGCGCTATTGCAGGACCTGAGAAATTTGAAAGCCAAACTCAGGGGCAAATGCGGCATTTGTGATTATAAAGACATATGCGGTGGATGCAGGCAGAAAGCTTGGTTTTACTCGGGAGATTTCTTCGGGGAAGATCCAACCTGTATTTATAACCCTGAAATGGTTTAAAAAAACTAGCGCTCCTTCCTTCTGATCACATATTGCCTGTATCCCCGGAGAGTTGAATGATATCATAGCTCAGCGTTCTTTTAATCAGATAATGAACTCTGGTTTCAGTCCAGTAAGCAGCGAGGGTGAACACAAACCAAAAAATGATTGGAATGGAGAGCACGGGAATCAATATCCAAGGTGAAACCCGATCCATAAAGTATATATAGGCAATGAATACTGCGAAGAAGAGCAGGATACTCATAGTCCAGAGCATAAACTCGACATCCTTTGGGATGTGCAGGCTATAGATCGAAGAGAGCTCAGTCGCGCTTCCCCTTCGCCTCCAAATGCTATCATTAGCAACATCGCTTTTGGACTCTGCCTTTTGAGGTGATTCATCTGGTTTTCGGCGCAGATGACTTATTGATACCTCCTTATTATCTCCACCGCTGAACATGCATCAAAGGTATTTTTGTCCTCTGCTTTCAAATAACTTATGCGCATGCAGAAAAAAGAACAAAATGTAGCTATGGTGAACAAGAATTTTAAATCCAGTCTATAGTTACTTCCACCCTCGCTATCTCGCCGCTTTTCACCTTTTCAAGAATTTCTGGCTTTCTCGCAGCCAAATCATCAAGAAGCTCAAGTATCTCGGGAAAATACTGATAATAATCTGGCAGCTGCCAGAAGGCTTGCTTTATTTTCGATTCACATACTCTGCAGAATGGTCCGTGCTTTAATCTATCTTTTGAGTGAGCTATCAAATCGCTTGGTATGAATTCTGGAGAGCGCATTGAGCAGATATAGCTGCAGTCAGATAGAGCGCCATAAGTATGGCCAAATTCATGGATTCCAACTTGTTTCATAACCTCGCTGCCATGCTTTTTAAATCTAAAGAAGCTGATCACCGTTGCGCTTATGCTTCCTCTGCCAATGAAAAATTTAATTTCAGGAGCAGTGGAGTCATAAAGGTCATAGGAGGAGAGAAGGAGTAAATCATAGTGCGGCAGTTTCTGCCACGGCTCTTTTTTAAATAAATCCAGAAACTTGATTAAATCGCACTGCTTCCTCTGCACATTGTAAGCTTGCTTTATATACCATTCAATGCTACCAAATTCTCCATCATCTTTGAACCAGCTGCCAAATACCTCGACCGGTAGCACATCTTTCACTTCTGCTTTCTCCAGCACGATGTCGAGGGCCTCTTTAAATAAGGATATCTCGCTGGAGGAAACAAGTCTATCGGAAAAAATATGCACTGGCTTAAATTTGCTGAGTGGATACTCAATTGAGGCAGGCATCCTTAATCCTGGATCGGTTCTTCTAATCGCTCTTCTAAGCTTCAGCATTGAATATATCTCTCCATATAGCTCGCGAACTTCTTAGCAAACATATTCTTAAACACATCATTAGCCCAGAAAAGGTCTTCAAAAACTCTGCTCTGAATGCGCTCCCCCTCCGTCTCCTCTAACTTCTGAAGCATCTCTCTGTAGATTTTTGGCGAGAGCACTTTAAAAACTTTTATTGAAAAACTTTCGGCCTTCATTATTGAGTAAATCGCAGACCCAGCGATGCTTGCAGCGAACTCATCAAGATACAGCTCAACATTGGAATAAAATTTGCAGAGAGTTATTAGCTCGGTTTGAGCCTCAATCGCAGCCGATAGAGATTGAAGATAGGCTATGTCTTCCTCTCCAAGTTTATTTTTATTAAGTCTTTTCAAAAAGCATTCAATATTTTCCGTAGTGAACTTTCCCCCTGAAAGATGGGCCTTTTCGTGTCTCACATCGTATTTGATCTTTTTCTCTAAAATCTCCTCATTCAAGGTAGATAGCATCTCTAAGTATTTTTTTCCAACAAGTAATCTATTCTGGTGCCCTGAAAATTCATATATCTTTTTGCTATCCACGAAAAAGAACTCCTGAGGAGTGTAAAGTGAATCCCCCTCTACAAGCTCGATTTTCTCAAATCCAAATTTTTTAGCCTCATCCTTAAGCAGAGCAAACACCTTTTCCCTCTCCATTGCTTAACTATTGATCAGGAAATTATTTAAAGGAATTGATAATGGATAGATGCTATTTACTGAATTTCTGCACATAGTTCAAGTCGATTTTCTTCTTCAATCTATATATCCAGTTACTTGGACTGGTAAAGCAAATGCCTCCAAAACTAGCAACTGCTTTATCCCCCCCCAGAGAGATCAGCATTATTGGATTATCCGAGCTTGATTTCACTTTATACCTCAAAGGCTTCCTCCCGTGCATGCTTCTAATGGCATTCACAGCTGCTGCGCGTCCTTGCCTCTCAGCCTCAAGTGCGCATTTGGTGGCGATTTTTCCATTCACATCCACCCAACTAATGTCCCCTGCTGCATATATATTTTCAAAGCCTATAACCCTTAAGTAGGGATCAACAACAATCCAGCCTTGCCATTTTAAAACATCCAAAGTCT
>JBBIOZ010000015.1:260-4233 GCA_037443105.1 Methanocellales archaeon | reverse complement strand
TGAAGGCTTTATTCCAGCGCACCAGATTATTAACTTTGCAATTATCTCACCTCTATCTGTTAAAACTCTACCGGCTTGAATCAGTTGAACTCGAGTTGAAGTGAAAATTTTAGCACCCTTCGCAGTTAGATATCTAAAAACTGAATTGCATAGTTTAACATTCATACCAGGCAGGACTTCTCCTAGAAGTTCGATTATATATATATTGGCGCGATTTTGAAAAATATCAAGCAGCTCGCCGGCTACCTCTACACCTGTTAAGCCAGCGCCGATTATTGCAACATTATCGCCAGGTTTTATTTCAGCCAGCATCTCCTTCGTCTTAAGAGTATCCTCAAGGCTGTTTATCGAGAAGCAATTCTCCACCCCAGGTATATTATAAAAATTTGGCACAGCACCGGCTGCGATGATTGCATAGTCGAAGTCAATTTTTTCATTAATCGTGGCAAGAATTTTTTCCCTCAGTTTGATTTCAATTACCTTTTCATTTACAAACTTAATTCCCCTTTTAGAAGCAAATTTCTCAACATCTATGGCTGCATCCTCAGCTTTTATCTTTCCGCTGAGTACCTCGGGATGCAGCGCTTGACATTCGGATTTCCGCTTATGGTCAAATGCAACTATCTCAAGCTCTTTATCAAGCTTCCTAGCCTTGTCCAGAGCATTTATACCGGCAATACCGCAGCCTATAACAGCAAGCTTCATTGCATCGAATTAAGGAAATTCTTGAAGTATTAAAGCTTCGTTTTATTCCTTAATTTAATTTTCTAAGAAATATTTAAAAGCAGAGTTTTCCAACATAAAATAAATGCAGTTCCAAACTGCTTGCAGAGCTTTGATTGAAGCAATACTGAATGAAGAAATAGTGGATGAAATTGATCTTTCAAAGGCAAAAAAGGAAATTGCAGTTCAATGCAATTTGAAAAAGATTCCCAAGAATTCAGAAATTCTAGCATTTGCAACCCCGGAAGAAAGACCGATTGTGAAGGAGTTTTTGCAGCGCAAACCTGTGCGTACTATATCAGGTGTTGCAGTAATCGCAGTTATGACTTCTCCACATCCTTGCCCTCACGGAAGATGCATTCCCTGTCCTGGCGGACCTGATAGTGAAGCTGCATCACCTCAGAGTTATACCGGCAGAGAGCCAGCTGCTTTGCGAGCTTTTCAAGAAAATTTTGATCCCTACCGCCAAACCAGTGCTCGCCTTAAACAGCTCAAGCAGATCGGTCACGAGGTGGATAAAGCCGAGCTAATAGTTATGGGCGGCACAATTACCGCTCGCTCGCTTTGCTATCAAGAGTGGTTTGTAAAGCGCTGCCTTGAGGCGATGAATAATTTTGAAGCTAAAAATGTAAAAAACCGATATCTATTGCTTGAAGAAGTCCAGAGGCGAAATGAATCAGCGAAGGTGAGAAATGTAGGCATAACCTTTGAAACTCGCCCTGACTGGTGCATGGAAGAGCACGTGGATCGCATGCTCCACCTAGGTGTTACCAAAGTTGAGCTCGGCATCCAAAGTATATATGATTACGTGCTTAACAAAATTGGAAGAGGACATAGTGTTGCGCATTCAATTAAAGCCAATCAAATACTGCGCGATTCAGGGCTTAAAGTTGGCTTTCATATCATGCCAGGGTTGCCTGGTTCAAGCTTTGATCAAGATCTAAGGATGTTTGAGCGTCTTTTTCAAGATGAGCACTTCAAGCCTGATTACTTGAAGATCTATCCTACATTGCTCGTTAAAGGCACGAGGCTATATGAAATGTGGCTGCGTGGAGAATATGAGCCGCTTTCGATAGAGCAAGCAGTTGAATTAATAGCTAGGGCAAAACTTAAACTTCCTCATTGGGTTAGAGTGCAGAGAGTGCAGCGTGATATACCTGTTTATCAAGTTGAAGCAGGCATAAAGAAGAGCAATCTACGCCAGCTAGTTTTTCAAAGGCTTAGGGAGATCAACGCAAGGTGTAGATGCATTCGGTGCAGAGAAGTGGGACATGCATTGCTCCAAGGCAGAAGTCCTTCAGTGAGTGATATTAAACTAATGCAAGAGAGCTATATTGCCTGTGGGGGAAGAGAATATTTCATTTCCTATGAAGATGAGAATAGAGATATATTGATTGGATTTCTACGCCTTCGCTTTCCATTCAAGCCTCACAGGCGCGAGCTTGAAGATGCTGCAATTGTGCGCGAGCTGCACATCTACGGTCCCATGGTGCCTGTTGGCGAGAGACCAAGTTATGAGTGGCAGCACCGCGGCTATGGAGAAGCACTCCTGCGCAGGGCTGAGGAAATTGCTGGGGAAGCGGGTTATGGCAAGCTAGCGGTTACAAGTGGAATAGGAGTTCGCGAATACTATCGCAGGCAGGGTTATAGGAAGTATGGAGCGTATATGGTGAAGGTGTTAAAATGAAGGCTGGTGTGGAATGCTATCCTTGCTTAAAACGCTTGGCAGCGCAAGCCAGCAATTTAGCAACCGAAGACCCTGAGTTAAGGCGCTATATCGAAAGGCAGTGCTTGGAGCTTTTAAATCGCAGGTTCTCTCTTAATGTAGTACCTGCTGAGATCGCTAATGAGATGCATAGAATTACCCGAAGGCTTTCAGGCAATAAAGATCCCTATAGAATATTCAAGGCTAGGGAGATTGAGATTGCACGCAAGTTCTTTGAAGCTGCAAGAGTTAGAGCAGGAGATGATTTGAGGTCATGCATTGAGCTTGCAGTGCTTGGCAATACCATAGATTTTTTTCGAGATTTAGAAGATATGGAGCGAGTGGGTGTGATTAACTTTGCCATCGATGACATTGCAATTGCTGAGGAAAAACTGTTGATGGCAAAAAAAGTTTTATATCTTGCTGATAATGCCGGTGAAGTATTTTTTGATATTCCACTTTTAACTAAGCTGAGGGAATACGCAGAAGTGGTATATGCTGTAAAGCAAAGCGCAGTGCAAAATGACCTCACGTTGGAAGACCTGCAATGGATGGGTTTGGCTTCGGTGATTGGAAGAGTGATTACCACAGGGACTGATACTGTTGGAATTGATTTTTCGATTGCTAGTGAGGAATTCAAAGCAGAATTCCACGGCGCTGATTTGATATTTGCGAAGGGAATGGGCTACTATGAAACACTTTCGGAGCTGCCTAAAAATGGCAAGCTTCTATTTATTTTGATGGCTAAATGCCTGCCTGTAGCAAGAAGCATTGGCGTGCCATTAAATAGCTATATTGCAATGATCTGGTAAATTTTTCTTAATTTTAACCAATATTATATTTGATATTGTTAAAATATTCGAAAAACTTATATACTTTTCCATCATAATTATGATAATATGGATAGCATTCACGTTGTCTTGCTCTGGGGCATTGCGTCGCTTTGTGCATTGGCGGCATTCATCATCACCTTTATAGCTAGGTCGAAGCTGACCCATGGCATAATGAGAGTATACCTAACTTGGACCATTGGCTCGCTTTTCTTCATTGCAGTCAACAACATCTATACCATGCTAGCCATCGATGGCAGATGGATTGAAAACTTTGGTCTTGGAATTTATATTCCACAGTATCTATTTATGGCAATGGGCAGCCTGCTCTTCGTGATTGCAGCCTATCAGGTCTACATTCTCTCATCGATCTATGGCTTCAAGCATGAAGGCGAGGTAATGAAAAAGCTGCTTGAAGAAAAAATAGCCAAGGTGGATGGGAAGTAAATGATGGAGACTTGGTTCGTGCTTAGAGTTCTATTCGGCTTAACCTTTGCAATCTCAGGCTTATTCGTTGTTTCATTGGTGGCGAAAGCATACTTCATGACATATCGCAAAGACATGCTACTGCTTATGAATGGCTTTGTACTTCTCATCGCAAGCATTGTTTCAACAACTGCATTCACAGATATCTTTCGAATTCAAGAAAGCGAGGCCGTGGATAAAATGCTGGCCATAGCTTACTTCATAGGAACCATAGCATTTTTCCTCATAA
>JBBIOZ010000015.1:0-250 GCA_037443105.1 Methanocellales archaeon | reverse complement strand
CACCCAAGAAGGGTAGCGAATACCAATGAAGAGCAAAGGGGCAGCATCAATTGCTTTGCGAAGGATTTCATTTACTGTGATTCAAAATACTTTAGCCTCTCAATGTTGATAATTACAGCTGATAATTAAAATTGATAATTATAAATGATATTTAGATAAAAATCTTTATTATACTAAATTTTAATATTTACATAGAGGCGAAAAATATGGATGCAAAACTTCTGGAATATCTAAAAAAATATATTGAATG
>JBBIOZ010000014.1:21626-26361 GCA_037443105.1 Methanocellales archaeon | reverse complement strand
GATATGCTTTCTAATCGAGGTAAAACCGCCGGTTGAACCTGTGTTTATAATCCTCATTGCAACTCCCTTTTCCCTCAGCAGCTTTGATAAAATATCCACGCCAATGCAGTGACTGCCTATGAAAAGCAGATCAGGGGGTGAAGCAGTGCCGAAGAGTTTAACTTCAACTTCTTCGCCAGGCGCTAGATATTCCATATCCTCAGGGATTTCGATATATCCATCTGCTTCTGAAAGTGAGGTAATTGCACCTGATCCTTTATCAACCGGATAGGCAAGGTCTCTCACTACGCTGACTGGAACAAATCTTCGTCTATAATTTGACTTCACCTCAACCGCGAGTTTTGCCTTTACACTTGCTTTTCTAGACTCAGAGATTCCAGCCATTTTTTTGATCAAAGGAGCAGCGAGGAGATCGAATATGGTTAAACAGGAAGCAGGGTACCCGGGAAGGCCGAAAAATGGTTTGCCTCTGTATATTCCAATTATGGTGGGCTTGCCTGGTTTTATATTGATTCCGTGGATTAAAATTTCGCCATCCCTTTCGATGATTTTATACATCACATCTCCAGCGCCAGCAGAAGTGCTACCACTCGCAAGAATAATATCACACTCCCGCGAAGCTCTATCGAGTGCTTTTCTAATCTCTTCAGGCTCATCCCCAGCAATTCCAAAATATCTAGGTAAACCGCCGCATTCCTGCACCGCAGCTCCAATGGCATAGGAATTTGCATCATAAATTTTGCCCAGCTCCAGCTTCTCTCCCGGTGAAATGAGCTCATTTCCAGTGGAAATTATCCCAGCCACAGGCGGTTTATAAACTTTGGCTTTAGTTACACCAACTGCAGCTAAAATCCCAATTTCCCTGCTTCCAAGCTTGGTATTCTTTCTCAGTACAAGTTCACCACTCATGATATCGCTGCCAGCACTCGTGATGTTTTCAAATAGAGAAACTGCTTTTTTAACCAGCACCGCGCTTCTCCTAGCTATGGTATATTCCACCATTACTACAGCATTGGCTCCTCTTGGGATAACGGCACCTGTGGAAATTTCAACTGCACTACCGCGTTTCACTTCCACTTTAGGTAATTCACCAGCACTTATTCTCCCTATCAAAGCAAGCTTCACAGGTCTATCCTCTCGAGCTTCAAATGTATCCTCAGCTTTAACCGCATATCCATCCATAGCTGCTCTATCAAATGCTGGTACATCGATACTGGAGAAAACATCCTCGGCTAAAACTCTACCTGCCAAAGCCTCTAATGGTATTTCTTCCACCTTTGCCTCGCTTTTAAAGCTTGCCACAGCTTGGATTGCTTCCTCGAGCGATGCAAGAGTGTGAAACTCCTTTCTCCTCGCAGCCATAATTAGTCCCTTTCGATTCTATCTAAATGTGAATAGACAACCATGCCATCCTCATCTGCAAAAGCTATCAAGCAAACACCTGTTTTCTCGGCAGCTTCGACACCTGAACTCAATGGAGCTGCTTTGGTAACAATCAAAGGAATTCCTGCTCTCGCAGCTTTCATAACCATCCCAGCTGACTGCCTGCCTGTTGAGAGCAAGAAAAGTTGTGAAAGTTCTCTTTTCTCAAGCATTGCTTTGCCAACTACTTTATCCACAGCATTATGCCGGCCTACATCGATAGCTTTAGCAATCAAGCGGCCATTCACATCTATCAAGCTCGCTGAATGCACCCCTCTAGTTTCACTGTAAACTTCGTTCTCGAGGTATTTCAAGCTATTGCGAATTACACTTGCTTTTAATTTCAAATTTGAACAAACCTTAACCGCTTCATCCCGATCCCAGGCAACTCCTATGCAGCCTGAGGATCTCAATTCATTCCAGATTTGAAAATGCTCATCATCTTTAAGTTTAGCATGCACCTCTAGTTTTTCTTGATCGATTTCAACATCATCAATTTCCTCTAGCTTTGAAACCACTCCCTCGCAGATCAGATATCCAATAGCTAGCTCTTTTATCATATCAGGTGTAGCCATTATTGAGGCAATGAGAATTCCATTCACATAAAGTGCGACCGAAGCTTCAACAGCGGTGCTGCTCAAGATCCTGCTTGACTTGAGGGCTGCATTAAGCTTTACTGCTTCGAATCTCTTAACCTTTTTTAAACCCATCTTTGAATAAATTAGCAAGCATTTTGCATATAAGGCTAGCGGAGAAAATATTATAAATTCGAAAACATTGATTAAGTTGTAAAATAAAAAGATGAAGCTGAAAGGGAGCAGAAGGCTTGGCGCTGTTGAATTCTCTGGAACTTTGCCTAGTGAGGAATTTTTCAAAACAGTGGAAAGATATCTAGAGCGGATTAAGCCCACCGAAGATCGCCCGCTAGTGGTGAATCTTTTAGATAAAGAGGAATTTAAAAAATACATCAAAGAAGACCTCTCGCGCCTCAGATTCTGGCAAGCCCTCGAGCTGATTAAACTAAGAGTGGACGATGAAGCGCGCAGGAAGATAGAAGTACTTCAAGAGCGATATGCAGCTGAGTTTGCATCACATATCCATGGATGCTTCCGCCCTGGCAGAAGTGGGGAGAAATCGCAGATCGCAATTAATATAGAACTTGATGGATGCGAGGAAACTTTCTTCGAGGAGTTATTGCACTATGAAGCTTATAGAAGAAGCTATTTTCAAGCTGAATTCAGCGCTGCCGGTAGAGCTAAAGAGTTATTTGTTAGAACCCATATTGATAGAACCTTCGCTGAAAAGATAAGGCACTACTTGGGAGATTTATCAGCAAGCTACATAGCTATAGAAAAAGGCTTCTCCAACTATGTGCTCTCAATTAGAGAAAGAAAGCTCGAAAGGATATATGAAAATGTTAAAGCATGCGGTAGGGAGAAATATCGCGATCCCTTAGCCTCATTTGAAGTTGCCATCGATCTAGCATTTGCAGTGGTTCTCCCACCCAATTATAAGGAGAGAGATAAAATAGAGAATACCTTTGTGGATAAAAAAACTGAGATCCTGAACCAGCTCAACACCACCGTTAGAGAGAGATTTCAAGAGATAGAGCAAGCCATCCATGAAGTTGAGATGCCGCCAAGCGAGCAAAATCTGCTGGATTGCTATACCGCGATCATGAGTATCTATCACAGCTTGCCATTAACTTGATACTATCAAGATATCTTTTAACATCTACATTGAATCTCAAGCAATAAGAGGGATGATAGAGTGCTGTAACTTTGCCGTATTCAGTTTCCAGGGATTTTCCCAAGACGGTGCTTAACTTTCGCTTCCCCAGCAATGCTTCGATGGCTACCTTCCCAAGGAGCACGATGAGCTTGGGCCTGTAAAGCGCTAACTGTCGCGATAAGTAAGGCTTGCAAGCTTCAACCTCAGCTTTAGTGGGAGCCCTATTTCTTGGAGGTCTGCATTTTACCACGTTGGTAATCGCGTAGCTATCGATGCCTAGATAAGCGATCCATTGATCAAGCAGCTTTCCAGATCTACCAACGAAAGGCCTTCCCTGCTGATCTTCCTCAAACCCTGGAGCCTCGCCGATAAAAAGAATTTCAGGATTTAAAACTCCTCTGCTGAAAACTGCTTGCGTCCTAGACTTATGCAGATCGCATTTGCTGCAGCTTAAAACCTCTGCCTCCAACAGTCTTAGTTCTTTTTCAACATCCATTGATCATTCTTTTACTTTCTTCGATCAAAAAATTCTTTTCCCCAGCGTATAAAACTAGCAATTGATGAAAATATTGATAGACCATAGAGAACCGGAAAAGATTGCTCGACTGCTGAGCGAATGCGATATTGAATTTGAAATCAAACAACTCCCTGCAGGCGATCTCTGGATTGTGAAAGATGGCGAGGTGGTTGTGGTTGAGCGAAAAACCATAGCGGACTTCATAGTTTCGCTGAGAAATAACCGCCTCTGGGAGCAGCTCTTGCGTCTCTCCGGCTGTACTGAAATTGCAGGCTGCAAAATCAAGCATAGCCTGCTCGTTCTTGAAGGTAAATTCGAGGATTACTATGAGAATTGCGAAAGTAACTATGATGGCAGCAAATTATGGGCAAGTATAATGGGGGCTTTACTTGAAGTGCTCTTGGTATACAATATACCTGTGTTGCTTGCGGAAAACAATGAAGCATTGAAAGCTCTTTTAAGGATCTTGATCAAGCGCGAATCACAGGGTAAAAATGAGAGACCGCCGCAACCGAGGTGGTATCTTCGTGAGACTGCGAATCTACCCGCTAAAGATAGCAGGGTAATGGCACTTGCAGCAATTCCCTTAATAGGCGAGGTAATGGCTAGAAATCTGCTAGGGCATTTTGGCTCGCTTGAGAGAATAGCAAGGGCTTCGATAGAGGAATTGCAGGAAGTAAAGGGAATAGGCAGAGTAAGAGCTACGAAGATCTACGAGGTATTCCATTGACCGGCATCAACATTTAAATATATAAAAGCCGATTCACAAAGAGAGGTGATAAAAATGGGGGAAAAAGAGGGAGTTGAGTATTTATTTAAAAAGTTCTTGATCGAAGTGGGCTCGCCAGGAATTCTATCGGGAAAGACTACGAGGGAAAGATATCTGCGGAAAGCCCTTGAATGGGGCTATAAGAGCAGGGAGAGTGAAATTGCAGAGCTGAAGGCAAAGTATGAAGCTGAGGTTGCAAATCTTGAAAAAGCACTCACCGAGCAGAGGCAGAAGATAGCGGTGAAGCCAAGTATTTCCCCTAGAGAGTTTAATTTAGAATTGGAAGTCAAATATCA
>JBBIOZ010000014.1:0-21526 GCA_037443105.1 Methanocellales archaeon | reverse complement strand
GTTATAGCTGAATATGAAGCAAAAAAAGCTAGCCTAACTGAGGAGATAGCAAAGCGTGATAAATTAATTGAAGAATTTAAGTCTCGCATTGGCAATTTAGAACGTGAATTAGAAAGGAAGGCACTGATGAAGCCAAGTATTTCCCCTAGAGAGTTTAATTTAGAATTGGAAGTCAAATATCACAAAACCAGAGCCGAAGATGCCCTCACTGCCTTAAGAAAAGTTATAGCTGAATATGAAGCAAAAAAAGCTAGCCTAACTGAGGAGATAGCAAAGCACGAAAGAGAAATGGAAAAAATAAAGGAAGTGAAGGAAAAAATCAAAAAAATTATAGAAATCGTGGAATAAATGTTGATCTGGCGAGGCGCAGTTCTACGTTCTATATTCATTTTCTATTTTCAATCCCACATTTTTCATCATTGAGGCTATTTCTCATTGAAAAATCAAAAAATTTTATGGCAATGGGGCTGGTGCGATTTGAACGCACGATCGACGGGTCTCTTCGGCTTTTTAAAGCCAGAAGGCTTAGAGCACTCAATCAATGCTCCAACGGCTCATCATCACTCTGCCCGCGAAGCAGAACTCAGTAGACCCATTGCCTTTCATCTTGAATAACCCGCTGGAGCCCGTCGCCTTTCCTAGCTAGGCCACAGCCCCTTAAAAATCTATAATAATAAGCTTGGATATAAAGATTGCGAGAGCAAAATTAAAATATGCTTGGAGGCACTAAAATTCTGATATGTTTGAAGTGTACAAGGTTAGTGCTACATTTTTCGATGCCAATGCATATTTAGTGCTAGCGGAAAAACCAGTTTTAATCGATGTAGGAATGAATGCACTTCCAGTTATAAGCGCGCTTAAGAAATTCAAGGTAAAAAACTTAGAGCGAATAATTTTAACACACTGCCATCACGATCATACTGGTGCAACGAATGAAGTGGTCGCAGCTACAGGTGCTAAGGTCTATATTCACGAGGCAGATGCCGCTCTCTTGGGAAACGATTCATATGTTGGAGCACATATCTTTGGCGAAGCATGTCCAGCGATAAAGGCAGATTTTCACCTTAAAGATGGTGATAAAATAGATCTTGGGGGAACTGCTTTAGAGGTACTGCATACTCCTGGTCACACTCCAGGCAGTATCTGTTTATATGAAAGGAAAACTAAGAGTCTATTTTCAGGGGACACTGTTTTCCCCCAGGGCAATATAGGCAGAACAGATCTAAGAGGGGGCGATCCGGACAAGCTTGTGAAATCCATCAAGCGCCTTACCGAGCTTGAAGTTGAGGTTTTATACCCCGGGCACATGGAAATCACTAGGTACAACGTTAATGCGCAGATAAAAAGCTCTTTGAGGTTCGCCCAGATGATGTGGTAGAATGCAAGCGGTTTCAACTGCTATTTCCTAGAGTAAGGCGGTAATGGTATAATCGCTGCTGCAGTTGCAAGCCGGTTACCAAATACTGTCCCCTCGTAGAAGGGAAACCAAAAAACTATAAGGCAAACGGTTGAGCGAAATATCCAAAAATATGGCTTGTTCGCTTCAAATCGAATCATAGAGTCAGACTCGCTAAGTTTTTTGCCGCCTAATCGCGAGATCAAGAGCCAGAGGCAGGTGAAAGCTTGAGAAAAGCTGAGGCTGAGATTGCTATTTTTGCTGTCCATACCACTTGGTGTTACAAAGCAGGAAGCGGAAATGCGGCGGTCTGTATAAGCTGAGCTAGTCACTGGTGAAAGCCTCCAGCGATTGAGATAGATTTAAAATAAAAAATAAATAAAAATAAAATAAAATAAAATAAATTTAATTCACATTCATCTTGTCAACCACTTTTCTCCATTTATTGCCTTCCATTTGCATTACCCAAGCTTTTTTGACCTTGGGCCTTGCTTTAGCCGCAGCGATTATTTCTTCCTTCGTTGGTAGCTTATTGGTTTCCTTTAATATAACGAATCGCTTTGCTTCGCTATTTGCTAAATTCTTATTCTTGCTCTGAACCTTTCTCCCCAAATACTCCAGACCATAGATTTTGTAAACCAAAATAATCCACTCCACTTAAATTTCGCACTTCACAAATATATAGTTTATGAATATTCAGACTCCATTTGGTTGCAGGATATCCATTTTCGAGCTTGTGAATCTCCTACCAGAAAACTCAGTTTAATATTGCCTTATGCTTGTGCTGAACTCGACTGCTTCCAAGGATTCCTAAGAAGAGATCAATCTTGCTACTTCAAGCCCAGCTTTGATTGAGCCATTCATACTTCGCTCTGGATAGTTTGGCTTGCTGAACATCCCAGCGAAATATAAGCCTTTGATTTGAGAGGCATATGGCAAATATCCATAGCCCAGATCATAAATCGGCCCAGCATATAGATCTCTACTGAGCTTTGCCCAGATAACTTGCTTCCTAGAAAAATCTGGGAATAGTTTTTCCAAGTTTTTAATATAAACCTCTACAAGCTCCTTTGGTTTCATCCTCCATCTGAAGTCATTCCCGCTTTGAAAATAACTGGCAATGTACACAAGGTGCTCGCCGTAGTCTGAAACAGGAATAAAATTCGTATGCTCAATTATCGCTCCAAATGGTACCTCTGCTTTGATATTCAACCAGTAGATATCCGTCAGGGGCTGTCTCAAAGCGAGAAGCAAGCACGCAACACCTTGATATTTAATCTCAGGAAGCAAGAGTTCAACATCCAGCAATTTCTTTAATAATTCAGGTGCTATAGTGGAAATGACATTTTTGCAAGGAATGAATTCATCTGCTGTTTCAACGCCTCTAACCTCTCCTCTATCTACAACTATTTTTCTTACCTCGCAATTCAATTTAAATTCTATATCTCTTGCGAGAGCGCTGATGAGCTGATGAAAGCCACCGCGCAAATAGCCAAGGATCTCACCGCTCAGCGCTCTTTGGGACCTAATTCTAACTCTACCACCGAGCCAAGCAGCGCTTACATAGCTTGAGTTATCACCAAATTTACTCCGGAGCAATGGCTCGAAGAAATTTTGATAGCAGCTCTGCCCTAATTCCTCCAAGATCCACTCCTTTGCAGTAATGCAGCGAAGGCGTTCTAGGTCTAGGTTTTTATTTATTCTGATTGTGAATAGCGCGAGTTTGAACTTATCTCTTAAGGAGAGATATGGATACCTCAAAATTTCAAGAGGAGTATTTAAACCATATGCTTTGCCTTTCACATAGTAGCCAGCCGTGGCGCGCCTCCACTCAAGTTTATTCTCAAGCCCAAGCTCTTTAATTAAAGCGATGACCTCTCTATCTACTTTGAAAATATGATGATAATAGCGCTCTATATAATAATCTCCAAGGCAATAGCTGGAAACAGCGCCACCTAGTACCGAGTTTTTTTCAAGTACCAAAGCATCCTTAAGAACATAGGCAGCTGCAAGCCCTGTGAGTCCACCGCCGATTATAACTGTTTTTTCCATTTTTCACCCCTTGTAAAATAGTATTAATTTAAGCGCGCCATTTGGCGCCGTTACTCTTCGAAATAGCAGGAAGTCTAGTGTTATATCTTCAGGCCGGAAAACATGCCATTCTCTAAGATTGAATTCCTCTTTCTTATAGCCTTTTCCACTCAGTTCTTTCTCCATTGCACTTGCTTCCAGCTCCGAGGAGATTATGTAACGAGAATGATAATAATTACCCCCATAATTCACATTCGTATATTCTCGGAGGTACCATGGAAATGGCCAGTAATCGTTTGTGGCTATTGTAATTGGTACATGCTTCGAATTATTTGAAAGCATTTCAATTTTATAAATAACCCTCTTAACATCACCTGAGGTTTGCACATAAACCAGCGGTTCCTGAGGATTATAGGAATTAAAGTAGTTCAGATTAATGCTTGAATAGATAAAGAAAGCGATGAGGATCGAAAAAAAGAATAATGTTCTATTTGAACGCGGATATGCTTCGATTTTCTCGCCTACATAGCTAGCTGCAATTATACACTGCGGGAGCAATATATGTAGAATTAACCATGGCACTTTTTCCTGTATATAGGAGTATATCAAGAGGCTTGCGATTGCCCAGTAGATTGTGAAGATCATGAAGAGGTTTTTGCTCTTCAAATAGTGGAGAGAGCCAGCTATTGCGAATATTGCAATGGGAAGCTCATATAAAAATAGAAAAGGCAGGTAGTAGTAAAGCGGACCGGAGATTCTGCCCTTGCTATGGGTTAATATCCATGTTACCACCGCTCGCAGTGGAGCTGGTAATCGCATAACTGGGTCTGCGGATTCAAAGCCGAGGAGATTGTCTATTTTAAAAAGGAAGTTTGAAAGTAAGAGAGAATATAAAGCAGCTGCAATTAGCAATGCAAGCGTGATGTCTTTAATCTTAAGTCTTGGAAGTTCAGGTGGCTTGGTTCTATCGATTTCTTCAAATAAAATCAAACGTGCCTTAGCTTTTAGATTATATCGCGCGTTCAGGAAATATAGCAATGCAAAGGAGAGGAATATGAATATAGTTATGAATGCATTCTCCTTAGCAGCTAGCGATAGAGCAGCTGCAATTGCCGCTAAGTATAAATAGATTGCTCTTTCAGTATCAGCAAACCTCGAAGCGCAGATCAAAAATGCAAGGGAGAAAGTTGCTATGTATATATCGTTGCGGAAAAACCGTGAATAATAGAGCATGGATGGGGAAATCGCAAGGAGGAAAGCCAGTGTTAAATAGCCAGCTCTCCCAAGCTGTTTTCTCAAGGCAAAGGCTAATGCAACTACTAATACTCCGAAAAATGCTGGTAGCAATCTAGCAGTAAAATCACTTGCTCCTGCGATAGAAAAAATTGCTCGAGCGAGGTAAAATTGAAATGGACCGTGATAAGTTGGATCATAGGTATAAGTATTTAAGTTCAAATAATATGAAAACCAAGCGTGGACGCTTTCATCGTGATGGAGAGGGCGAACGTCAAGTTGATAGAAACGCAAGAATGCTGCGAGTGTTAAAATTGCAATAAACACCAAGAGTTCTCTCTTCTCCATTGCCATATCATTCAAGCGAAGATTGATTTAACATTTTCTAAAGTGAGAGGAAAAATGCATTATTCCGATTCAGCAAATCCTAGGCACCGGATCGCCAACTGGCTGCGGCAGTATTCTGCGCCCGCCGATGCTGGTTTGAAGCACAACTTCTCTGAATTCGTGGGTTGCTACTCCAATTATCTCAGCATTTCTACCGTGCTTTGTCTGCCTCAATGCATTCAAGACCTCCTCAGCCATCTCCGGTACAGTTCCTATCACCAATTTGCCTTCATTCCCGATCTCAAGCGGATCTATTCCCAGCATCTCACAGGCAGCTCTCACACCCTCGCGTATGGGAATCTTCTCCTCCTCAATTAAAATCCCTATCTTTGATTTCTCACTCCATTCATTAAGCACATTGGCAAGTCCGCCTCTCGTAGGATCTTTCATCGCCACTATGCCTCCCACTTGGAGTAATTCCTGCACCAGTTTATTCAAAGGCGCAACATCTGAGGTAATTTGACTCTCGAATCCATAGCCCTCTCGATGGGATAATACTGCTATTCCATGGTCTCCAACTGTACCTGAAATAATTATTCTATCTCCATCCCTCAAATTTGAATCAAGCAGCCAGCGAGAATTAAAATTGCGATATTTTCTAACCACTTCAATATTTCTATCCAGCGCTGGGCTTCTCCTTCCAATGCCAGATGTATTGATAATAAACTTATCAACTGCGCCTTTTTCCACAACCTTGGTATCGCCAGTTATCACATAAACACCTGCTTCATCGCAGGTAACCCGCATGCTTTCGAGAATGCGCTCGAAATCTTCCACTGGGAAGCCCTCTTCAAGCACAAAGCCAGCTGCCAGCGCCAGCGGTTCTCCGCCTATAGCTGCTATATCATTTACAGTTCCAGCGATCGCTAGCCTGCCTATATCGCCACCGGGGAAGAAAATTGGCTTCACAGTGTGGGAATCGCTTTTAAGCACGATATCATTTATAACCGCAGCATCGTCGAGTGCTTCAAGAGGAACCTCCACTGTGCTCCCGCCTAGATATCGCAATATATATTTCTTGATCAATGACTGCATCTCGCTGCCGCCAGCACCGTGAGCCATTGTGATTCGATGTATCTTCACATCCTAGGCTATAAATGCAGTGGGTATATAAATAATTAGGCATAAATAATCTAGGGTCCCCCTTCATTCACTTGGATCCTACCATTCCCTTGGAGTACTATATGCCGTTAATTGTTCGATTTTCAGCTGTTACGAGAGCCCTCAATTTATATGCGCTCTCTATTGCGCGTGCAAGCATTTGCTTTGAAACAGGCTTTACCAAGTAGCCTGCAATCTCATTATCAAGTGCACTCACTTCAGGCATTAATGCGGAGAGGATGATCACTTGTATATCCCGCGTTTCTGGGTTTTCCTTTATTCTTTTTAAAATCAGCCAGCCATTCATATCTGGCATTAAAATGTCCAGTAGAATTACATCTGGTTTTTCAATTCTGATTTTTCCCAAGCATTGCTTACCGCTGTCTGCTGCGATTACGCAATAGCTCTCCTCCAACATAGCTGTGTAGAGTTCTCTTAATTCTTCATCATCCTCAATGATCATTATTTTTTTCTTGCTCATTGAATTTCCCGATTTGCCTTTTTAAATTTCAATTAATTATATTTTAAAAAAAGAATACATATTTTTAATCCATTAAAAATTTTAATGGCTTTATAATGCTTGAGTTGTGAATTCAAAGCTGGTGAAATCGCTGGCTTTTTTTAAATAGTATTCAAAGAGTTCTGAGCCCCATTTTATGGCAGAGGGCTCATAGCTATAGAGATCTCGCTGATGATCATAATCTCCATTCTTGTAAAAAAGCGATAGAGAGAAAAAGCAATCTGTTGTAACATTTGCAAGTTTGATCTCTTCGCTTGAGATGAACATCTTCGCGTTTTTTAAATCTATATATCTCTTCAACTGCTCTGGATTTTCATTTTGCATGCGTTCAATAACATCCCGGGTATATATGAGAGCGATATCAACGCCTCTTTCAGCAATTTTTAAGAAGAAGGGAAGGTGCATTGGATGATAGACTGGTAAAATCCCTGAAACTTTATTGGACTTTGCTATATTTTCCATATACTCAGCGCGAAGCTCATAAATACTATTCAGGCTGCTTTCCACCAGTTTGCATTCTCCCAGTTCACTTATTCTTTTGAGCAAGTGGAGCGGAATTGCACTCAAATCGTGGGTAGCCCAAAATTCTTCATTATCCTCTATTACCCTCAAAGTTTTAATTAAAGGCGTAAAATACATAGTAATTACTTCCCCAAGTTCCGTCAGCATATATTCTTTCTTCACCTGCTTAACAAGGTTTCTTTTCTCCAACTTTCTTATCTGAGGAAGCATACCTGTCGCTGTTACTCTTAACCGGCTTTTAATCTCACTCAAAGTCTTAGGCCCTTCTTGAAGCAGTATCAAAAGATTCTTCCTCTTCTCCGAATAAGAAATTAAACTCAGCAAATCAACCTTCATAGCAATTTTTTCCCTTCATATTGCAATTAAATTCTACTTTATTAGCTTTGTTATTTGCTCTGCACCCTTGAGATAGTACTCGAAAAGTTCTCTGCCCCAATTTACTGCCGAGGGTTCAAAGCTGTATAGATCTCTTTCTGAGTCATAGCCTCCATCTTTGAAGAAAAGCGATAGGGAGAAAAAGCAATCAGTGGTGGCACTCGCCAATCTTATGTTTTGATTGGAAACGAATAGTTTCACGTTCTCCAGTTTCAGGAATTGCTGGAGCTCTTCCCCTCCATAGTCCCTTTTGAGTCTTTCGAAGACTACTTTTGTGAAAATCAAGGAAAGAGGAATTCCACTTTCTCCTAGTTTTCGGAAAAATGGTGGATATTCAGGGTGAT
Organism: Methanocellales archaeon; assembly: GCA_037443105.1. GTDB lineage: Archaea > Halobacteriota > JAWCLZ01 > JAWCLZ01 > JAWCLZ01 > JAWCLZ01. The sequence continues at coordinate 13,617 of JBBIOZ010000014.1, read as the reverse complement.
ATGCTGGTGAGATTCCAACGATCCACTTCGACTTCATCAAATTCTCAATAAATGGCTTATGCACATCGAACCAGTCCTTCAGGCTGCTTTCCACCAGTTTGCATTCTCCCAGTTCACTTATTCTTTTGAGCAAGTGGAGCGGAATTGCACTCAAATCGTGGGTAGCCCAAAATTCTTCATTATCCTCTATTACCCTCAAAGTTTTAATTAAAGGCGTAAAATACATAGTAATTACTTCCCCAAGTTCCGTCAGCATATATTCTTTCTTCACCTGCTTAACAAGGTTTCTTTTCTCCAACTTTCTTATCTGAGGAAGCATACCTGTCGCTGTTACTCTTAACCGGCTTTTAATCTCACTCAAAGTCTTAGGCCCTTCTTGAAGCAGTATCAAAAGATTCTTCCTCTTCTCCGAATAAGAAATTAAACTCAGCAAATCAACCTTCATAGCAATTTTTTAATGAGCTTTTTATTTTAAATATTTTACTTAATTTAAAGTATTATTTTATAATTTCAATGTATTTGAAATTTTTTATCAGTTTGAAATATAACAAAGTAATTTTAAAAATGGGAGTTGGTGGATGGGAATTTTATGGAGACCGCTCAAGCTAATATTCAAGCCTTCAAATATGAAATTTTCAAAAATTTGAAATATATTTCTACTTTGAGACTCTTAAGCGCCTCCATCGTAGTTGCAGTTTCAGGAGCGTGCAGACTTCATATATCTTTTCTCCTGCTCAATGTAGAGTCAAATTTAACTATATATCTCGCTGGTTTTCTGATAATCTACGCCACTTATACTCTGGATCGAAGCTTGGGATGCGAAGAGGATAGAATTAATCGAAGGGAACTTGGCTCTTCGAATAAACATATAGCGATTTTAATTAGCATTCTTGCTCTCTTAGCCGGAGCGTATTTATTTGCTCAATTTGGCCTGCTCTTTGTTGCCTTCTTACCATTTTTAATTGGCTACTTCTACAGCAATGGTGTGCGGCTGGGAATTTATAGCTTTAAACTAAAAGGCAACCTAGGGTTTAAAAATCTCGTTGTGGCTTTGACTTGGGGGATAAATATTGCTGCTATTGCTCAGCGGTGGTCAAAAGATGCATTAGCACTATTTTCAATTTTCACCTTCTTCACAGTCAAGAGTTTTATTAATACAATTATATATGATTTCAGAGATGTTGAAGGTGATGCAATCGCTGGACTCAAAACTCTGCCAGTTCACTGGGGCGAGAGAAAGTCAAAAAATATTCTTCAAATTCTGCATCACTCCATCCACCTCTGGATATTGATTGCAATGTTATATTTCATCAGCTCACAATTTATAATTCTATTCACATGTTGGCTAGCTGGTTTAACCTACATCTCCTTCCTAACAAAATCAGCTAGAGGAATTGAACCCAGAGTTAGAAAAATTGCTCGGGATATTTTAGTTGATGGAGAATTTATTCTAGCTGTCTGCTTGAAAATGGCATTTGATTGCCTCATTTAATATCTCCATTTAAACTATTTATATCTCCATAGCTTTATTAAAACTGATGCGCTGCTTCACAATTGGACACGGGAATCGAAGCGTGGAGCAATTTCTAACACTGCTCGCGCAGTATAGGATCTCAGAGGTCATAGATATTCGATCCTATCCAGAGTCGCTATTCGAGCAGTTTAATAAAGGCAATTTAGAGCGCATTTTAAGAGCCAATAAAATAAAATATACTCACTCGCCTGAGCTGGGCGAATTTCAACAGTTTCGAGGAGAGGCGTTTAAAAGAGGATTTTCAAATTTGATCAGAAAAATCAAAGCAGCTCAAGAAACCGGTGAAAATTTAGCTATAATGTGCGCTGAAAAGAAACCTAAGCAGTGCCACCGCTGGCAGCTATCTCAATTGCTTGAGCAAATGGGCGTGAATGTTGAGCATATCATTGAGCTCGGGCAGCGGAGTTTACTGAACTTCAAAAGCGATGGAAGTCGCTGAGCAGATTCATCGTTTTCTTGGGAACAAAGCAGGAGGGGCGAAATTCATAGGTTTGATTCTCAACCTTGCATTCTTGCGCTGCATTTTGACAGACCTTGTAATATAGGCAGCTTTTTTTAATTTGAGGTGCAAGTGCCATCCCAAGCATATCCAAATGAATTTTCACTGCTCTATAATTTATTTTATCGCTCAAATTCTCATACTTGATTCTCAAAAATGAGATTCATCCGGTTCTAAATAAGTATGGCGATAAACATCTAGGGTGTCATCAGCGATGGTATTCCAGTCATAAAGCCTTTCAACATCCCTCCTCCCCTCTTCTCCCATTCGCCTTAGATACTCAGGATTATCAATCACGTGGTTTATGCACCAAGCAATGGATTCAGGGGAGATATATGCTTTAATTCCATTCCTGAAGTTATCGATCAATTCAACAACATCGGTGCCGATCACAGGCTTCCCAGCATCCCAAGCTTCCAGCACCACAATGCCAAATGGCTCATTTCGACTTGGTACAACAACCAAATCGCAGGCATTCAGTAGCTCAATGCATTCTTCATCGCTTAAGTAGCCTGTGAATCTGCATGCATGCTGAGCACCGAGTTGAAATGCTCTATGCTCGCAATAAGCCCTGAGATCGCCCTCGCCAACGAAGATAAATTTTGCGTCCCATCTATGCTTCAAAACGTGAGGTATGGCCTCCACCAAGAGGTCAGGGCCTTTTTGATGCTGCATTCTGCCGATGAATAAAATAAGTGGAGCCAGAGGATGAATACCATATCTCTCCTTTACTCGCCCAGGGTCTAGATTTCTTCTAACTCTTCCCGGTACAATTCCATTTGGTATTATATTCAACTTGTAATCTGGGATTTGATAGAGAAATTGCACCTCTTTTTTTAAATTTTGAGAGGTAACAATGACCTGTGAAGACTCATATCCCCCGAGCCATTCTCTATGGGCTATTTCCCTTGATTCCCACCAAGTGCCAAAGGTATTGCCATTTCGCCCCCATTCAGTACTATGAAAGGTCATTACATAGGGATAGCGCTTATGCTTTTTTAAATGACTCAAAGCCATCACTGGATGCCAGTCGTGGCAGTGCAACACATCAAATCTAACCTCTCTTTCCACGGCTTCAAAACGATGGATCATTGCGTTGCACATTCGATCCATCTGGATAACTATTCCACCGCTTTGGTCGTGTTCCACTCTCTGGTAGTGAACTCCATTTATAACTTCATACTTGCTTTTAAATCCTATTCTAGTGAAGATATGCACCTCGTGGCCTTTTCTTACGAGAGTCTCTGAGAGCTCCGTAACATGCGGCGAGATTCCACCCACTTTCACTGAATGCTGGCTCTCCCAACTAAACATTGCAATCTTAAGGCTTTCCAATATTTCTCCTCACCTTCTGAGTTTTTTCGCTATTTCTTCAAGCTCAGCAGCCAATCGTTCCCTAGCTTCTTTCCCCCTTTTCTCAAAACCCTCTTTCGCTTTTTTTTCAATATTTTTCAAAACCTCATCTGCAATGCTATAGGTGAATGCAGCAAGTGAAATTGCTCCCTCTTTGAATTTCTTCAAACTCTCCTCAAAGGTTTCTTCCCTTGGTTTTTCCCGCTTCTCTGCGATCTGAGCTTTTACCTCCATTAACTCCCTATGAAGCTCCTCAAGCTTTTCCTGTATATCATCTATATATTCCTTCAAATCCCTGAGGCTCATCTCATTTTTCCCGGTCATAGCGATCGATATCTAATAGACCTCAATTGATTTATCTCTTTGTATTTCTAGTATATTTCGAGTAATTTCATACCATAATCTATAGATAGATAAAAGACGCAATATATCTGGCTTGGTGGAATCATTGAAAACATCGCCAAGATGTGCACCCTGCTTGCTTTCAAGAGTTTTTTATGAAATTGAGCTCTCCACCAAAGACCCTAAGTTGCAATTGAAAGCCGTGAAAGCTGCTTTAAAGTATTTGAGCGAGGGCTTGAATGAAAACTCTGTAGCTGTTAAACTTTCAACCAAAGTGCATAGAGCAGTATATGAAGCTCTTGGCGATTCAGATCCCTATAAAGAGAAAAAGCGAATAAGCAATGAAGTGGCGAGGAAAAATGTTCCTCTTGCTCGAAGGCTCATAAATTCAACGAAGGATAAGCAGGAGGCGTTTAGAAGGGCGGTTTTGCTCTCAATAATTGGAAACTCCTTTGACTTTGGCGTGCAAGGATTAGTGGTGGAGGATGCAAATTTTGAGAGCTATATGCGTGGGGCATTTAGACAGGGCTTGGGCGTGGATGACACTCCACGCATGATCAAATTGCTCGATCGCGTGGTTTATTTAGCGGATAACTGCGGGGAAATATACTTCGACGCGCTGGTGGTGGAGCAAATAAAGCGCATAAATCCAGAGAGCAGAATCACATTTGTGGTTAGAGGCGAGCCGATTTTAACCGATGCCACTCTTGAGGATGCACTTGAAGCTGGTATTGATAGCAAAGTTGATGAACTGCTCACAACCGGGAGTGGAGCTGTGGGCATCGACATAGAAACCATTCCAATGGAGCTGCTCAATGCGATGAGAAAGGCTACGCTGATTATAAGCAAGGGAATGGCTAACTATGAATCCATGACGGAATATGATTTCAAGCCCATCGCATATTTGCTGAGGACAAAATGTATTCCAATTGCAGAATCCCTGGGCGTAGGCAAGGGATTGAATATTGCTAAGTTGATTGAGTAGGAGCAAAATGCTTATAACAAGTACTCGAGACCCAAGCCAGCGAACGCGCATTCTTTGCAAATTGCTTGCAAGACTTCTGCAGGCTGAGTATATCAATCGAGGCAAAGCTAGCACTCGTGAGGTCTTCGCTCGAGCTGTTGAAAAGGGACATAAGCACGTGTTAATAGTGGGCGGGTTCTACGGTGCTCCAGGCAGTTTAGCTTTCTACGATGCGATGGGGAATTGCTTGCTTTCGCTGCACATTGCAGTTAGCAGGGTAACCAAAGCGCGTTTTTTCCCAAGAGAATTGACCCTCGCTGGAGAGGGAAAGCTAGCGCAGCGCCTCAGCCAGATTTTAGGGCTGGAATTAAATGGAATCAAAGAAGGCAAGCGAATGCTTTTAGTCGAAGAAAAAGCATTGAGCTTTTATGAGGGTGAAATCGAAGATCAAAAGCTTCTGCTGAGGTTAAAAATCTTCAGCATAAAATATGAAGGGAAAAACATCCTTGGGATTCAACGGTGAAGACCTTGAATATAAAGTTGAATGTGAATTTGACTTAGACGGAGCAACTTCAATTGCCTTTAAATCCCTTTTACCTGAAATCGAGGATGCGGTCTCTGAAAGAACCTCTATATCGATCTCGCTTGAGAATAGCAAAATCAAGCTGAATATAAATGCAAGCGATCTCACATCGCTTAGAGCAGCATTGAATACATGGCTTCGCCTGCTCAAAGTAGCGTGGGACATGGCAAAGTTTAAACATAAGTGATAAGAATCCATAGAGATAAAGGTGATAATATGGAAGAGCTACCCCCACAGGTGCAGCATCAAATCGCCCAGCTGCAGCAGATTCAGCAGCAGGTGCAGGCAATCTTAACCCAGAAATCCCAAATTGAATTAACACTGCGTGAAACTGAGCGAGCCCTTGAGGAACTTGAGAAGCTGAGCGATGATGCGGTGATTTACCGCAGCATTGGCGAGCTTCTGATTAAAACTGATAAAAATAGTGTGAAAAGCGATCTAGCAGAGAAGAAGGAAACCTACACTTTAAGATTGAAAACTCTGGAGAAACAGGAAGAGAGAATTCAAGCGAGATATAAACAGCTTCAAGAGCAATTGAGGCAGGCATTAAGTGCTATGAAAGCAGGCTGAAATGGACCCTGAGGCTTTGACATCAGCGGTTTATAAAGCTGTTGAAAACTATATTTTCCAAAAAGTTAAACCTAGGGATATACTTGACTTAGATATTAGAGTGAGTTTTGAAACTGAAACCCAGACTATCAATATAGAAGTATTCCTAGATGCTGAGCACTGGGTTGATGTTAATGAAATTGTGGAAGAAGCAACCCTTGCGGGCGTGAAACTAGCGGATAAATTGATGAAGCATGAGTGAAGTTGAATTCTTCAATAAACTGAAGCAGTATCACAATATTCTCTACCTCTGCCATCGAAATGCCGATTGCGATGCAATTGGCAGTGCTTATGCACTTGCTGCCGCATTTGGAGGCACCATTGCTGTGATTGATTCTTGCAACCGTGCAGCGGCAGCCCTCCTCGAGGCTCTTGAGGCAAAGGTGAATGTAAATCCTGACCCAAGCGATTTTGAGTTAACAGTTATATTGGATACAGCATCTAAGGATCTGCTGGGCAATTTATCGCTGGGAAAATATGCATTGATAGATCACCACGAGTTTTCAGAGTTAATGGAGAAAGCAGAGTTCTACATTCACAGAGCAGCAGATGCCACAGCTGTGTTGGTCTACGATCTTTTTAAATATAATCGCTTGCACATCGATAAAAAAGTAGCCCTTGCATTGATCGCAGGAATAGTGACCGATACTGGCCACTTCAAACATGCCAGCGCAGCTAGTTTTAGAAAAGTAGCAGAAATGCTGGAGCAAAGCGGTTTGAGATTTGGAGAAGTTCTAGACATCTTTGCCAATTTACCTGCTGAGATAAGCGGGAGAATTGCGATGTTGAAAGCGGCGGAGAGAGCAGCTATTGCACGCGTTGACGACTATCTCATAGCAGCTTCACAGGTCTCTGCCTATAGAGATGCAGCAGCAGCTGCGTTGGTAACAATTGGCGCTGATATTGCATTTGTAGGGAGCGAAGAAGCTGGTGAAGCCAAGATTTCTTCGCGAGCTAGAAGAGAAGTTATGGAAAAAGGCTTGAATCTCGCGCTTATAATGAAAACAGTGGCTGAAAAATTTGGTGGAACCAGCGGAGGGCATGAGGGTGCAGCTGCTCTTACAGCGAGGGCGAAGTTTGAAGCGGTAATCCATGAGTGTATGGAAGAAGGTAAGAATGCGCTAAGAGCTGCTGCAGGTAAAAAGCTAAATACTTCTTCGTAATCTTTATTCTCAGCCAGACTCATAATATATATAGATGCGCAGGGGTTAGGAAATGGGCTATGTCTATGAAACAAAAGGAGGCAATGTTAGAATCATGATCTGGGGGCGGTCAGTTGGCGTGATTGATATTAAAAAGGAGACCACTCACAGAGCATTTTTAAATGCAATAATGATAATCCAGAATTACAGAGATAATATATCGCACATAGTGGTCTCGCCAATGATCGAACTCCACTACAGCGATAAAGCAATTACCTATTCCCCTGAGAGAAGTGTTCGCACGGTTAACATAGATGTGGATGGGGTTAATATACAAAATATTATAAACGAACTGCGAGAGCGAAATATGTTTGCAATTGCAGATCAAATTACCAATGAAACGCCAATCATAGATTTAACGAGATAATGAGGAATATGGAATGGGCGTTGTACTCTTTAGAAACAATAGTGAAATAAGCATAAAAGAACTCAAGGCTCTTGAGGCTGAAATTGAAAAAAACTTGGGATTAAAGTCAAGTATAGTTGAAATCCCTCTTAACTCCACTTATTTTGAGAACGGCGTTCTAGGAGCAAAAGTTTTCGATGAATTTCAAAGATTCATCGCTCAACTGGGAATGAGCGAGTCCAAGCGCGTGATTGGTCTGCTGCTGGTAAAAGAGCCGGTTCCGATAGACTTCGTGGAATTCACCCATGACAAGCGCATAATATTTGCTGCCGCAAGAAGAGAGGATACCTATGTAACAGCGGTGAAGGCGCTGCATTTGCTTGGCCACGCGCTTACCATTAGAAAGAACTATGAATATTACCTGGAGCATGGTTTTACTCACTGCCGAGTGGATAACTGCATCATGAATCCTGCAGTTGGACATGCGGGTGCAACTTCACAGGGCATATTTTTCTGCAGCGATAGTTTGAAGGAGATAAAAGAGGGAATAAAATTTCTGGGCTTAGATAAATTATTAGGCTTAGATAAAGAATGGCCGCAAGAAGTGCCGGTTGAGGTAATTGAATTTGAAAAGGCAGGCAAACCCAAGTTCTCGCTGCGCAAGTTGCTGACAAGGACGAAATATAGATTGAAGCACCTTCGATTTCTGCCGGTGAAAAAAAGAGCTAAGCCTCCCTTGGGAGAGAAGGGGGAAATTAGCCCGCTAGCTGCATCAGCAAGATTTGGAGCAAAATCTATGCAAGCGGATGAACTTGTGGATAAAACTGGATTAAGCGGCGATGCACTCTTCCCTGTGGATTGGGATAAGACCTGTTCAACAAAGTATATAGCTGATATGTTGGATTATTATGTACAGCAAAGCAAGAGAAGGCAGAAAAAAGAATAAAGGGGTTTAAACTATGCCCAGATGTGCTATATGCAATGCGAGTATAAAAGATCCGAAGAGGATTACTTCGTGTCCCGTTTGCGGTAAAATGATTTGCAATAAATGCTCGCCAAAGCATAAATGCAGTTAGTTAATTTAAATATTAAAGCCACCAACATTATCACTGGAGATATATTATGAGCATGAAGCGCTACACCGTGCAATATACAGCTTCAAAGACAGCTTCCAAGATCTTTCAGGAATTGAGAGAGCGAGAGTGCGACAATATGAACTTCGCTGATTTACTCGATGAGATAGAAAGGGAGAGAACCAAGCCACACGTAGAAGCTGATAGTATTTTTAAAGATGTGATCGAGGCAGAGCTTGAGAGAAGTGCGTTAACGCTTGAGCAGAGGGATAGATATAGAGAGGTATTTGTTAAACCCTTGGATGATGCTATTCAAGTAACGATTTTAGATGATCGAATTTCAGGCGAGCAGTGCGATGCTCTAGCTAAGGAAGTTGCCTCACAGCTTAGCTTTGCCATCACCGGGAGAAAGCTGGAGGAGATTAAGATTGTGAATGCTGTTTCAATTAGCGTTTGCGGGGAATGCCGCAAGGTCATTCGCGGTTTTGGCTATCTCTGCTCCGAATGCGGTAAAATCTATTGCTTTGAACACGTTCAGCCTGAGAGGCATAGCTGTGCTGTGAAAAAAGAGGAGAGGGAAATAGCAATCATCAGTAAAGATAGATGCGGGTAAATTTGAGCTTTAGAATAGGTGTAATTGGGTCAAGTGCTAGCGACCCTCGCTGCGAAGCTCTTGCCTATGAGGTAGGCAGGCTTATTGCTGCAAAAGGCTGGATACTTATCTGCGGCGGCTTAGGCGGTGTAATGGAAGCAGCATGCAGAGGTGCGCTGGAGAGAGGTGGCTTAACAGTTGGCATAATTCCAAGCGATGGAGAGGATGCAAATCCATATGTTAAGATCCCAGTGATTACAGGCATGGGATATGCTAGGAACTTCATAATTGTGAAAAGCTCGCAAGCGCTAATTGCAATAGGCGGGGAATATGGTACTCTTTCAGAAATTGCAATCGCGCTTAAACTCAAAAAACCGGTTATCGGACTTGAAACTTGGGATATAAAGGGTATTTTAAAGGCAAGTACTCCAGAAGAAGCTATACAATTCGCTGAAGCAGCGCTTACTAGGGGGAAATAGAAAATAAATGCTTTCTAAATATCGAAGATATCTTCAAATCTTTTATATATTTCTCAAATACGGGCTCTTTACCATTTTCTATGAAGAACTTCAAGCACGAAAACACGTTTCAGACGCCAGCTACCTCCGAGGAAATGCGCAAGACCTTTGAAAGCGAGTGCATTTGCACCAAATTTGGAGAGCACAATCCCTATTGCTATCATTGCAACGACATTCTCTCGATTTATGAGGAATTCGATGTAAATCCAATTGCAAGTGCTTCTCTGGCTCAGGTATATAGAGCAAAGATCAATGGTGAAAAAGTAGCGATTAAAGCCCTGCGTCCAAATGTAATTGACCTCATCAATTTAGACTTAATGATAATTTATGACCTACGCAAGTTCTTGATAAAGATCCTTGGCTTCGGCACCTTGCCGCTAAATACTTCCTCCTCCTCGCGGAATATAATAAAGCAATTGATATTCAAAAACTCAAGTGGGATTTAGATAGCATTATTACAAAATATCATATTAAAGATGCTCCTCAAACTAGGCAAAGCGATAGCTTTGTAAACCTAGCGAGGGAGCACAATATTAAGCTCCCCCGGATTTTTTCACTTTTCGAGCGTGCTTTAATATTAACTGAAAGCATGTGCTTGGAATTAGACCCGGATTTTCATATAATGAAGCTTGCAGCTCCATTAATGGAGGAAATAAAAGAGGAAAAAACAAGCTATGCGAATATAAAAAAAGAAATAGAAGCTCAGCTCCCAGCATATTATAGCTTGCTCCAGGATTTACCCGCGCAGCTTTCAAATATTTGAAGAAAGCCAGCGAGGAAGGAATCCCAGTATATATGAAAGGCGAGCTATTCGACTTTAGAAGAATACCCACTCAGGAAATACTCTTTTCCTATCTTGCAATAATTGCTTTAATAGCGGTAGAGAAGATTTTTAAACTGCTGAGTAAATTTTAGCTATTTTTTCCTCAAGTGCTTTTATTTTCTGCTCAAGTGCTTTCTGTCGAATCGCGATGGTGAGATCGCCTCTTGTTTTTTCCACAGCAAGTCTAGCGGTATCGCTTCTCCTCCGCACGCCTCTCGCTACTGCCTCAGGATAGTTGAAGGACATGAGTTCTAAGTAGATATCCTCCATAAGTTCAAGGAACACTACTCCTTCCTCTGCTCTATCTAAGCGGATGAGATCTAAGATATAGCGGCGTAGTTCTCCAACGGCATCTCCCAGTGCATTTAAATAGCTTGTGTAATCAACCCCCAAAGTATTTGGATGGGGGATAGTTTTTTTAGCTATACATCCAGCAAGATCCTAGCCTCGGCATATTCTTGAAGGGCATCGCTCACAAAGCCATCGTGATAGATATCTCTATAATCTTGCAGCAATATCTCGATCTCTTCAATTATACTTCTGCATTCAAGAAGCTGCTGCTCCGCTTTTTCATATTCAGCTCTATGGATAGCTTTGATGGCATTTCCAGAGATACGTATCAATTTGCGTGCAGCAGCAATTGCTTTCTCCCTAGCTTCATCTTTACCGTCGAAGTTTGACCTTATTTGATTCATTATTTCAGTGAGCTGCTTCATATTAACCTCTCCAATTTTCCATCTCTCGATAGCACCACAACTCTGCTTATCTCAGACTCATCTGCAATTTTATAATTCATTTCCTCTGCAACTTTGTTTGCGAAGTTTAATATCTCGCAATGGCTTGGCATAGCGCTCCGCTCCAGTCGCTTGCGAGAGAAGCCAAGGTGCATGTATGCTTTGACCTCAACATAGTCAGGCTCTGCTTTAGCGATTAGCTTAGCATAGCCCTGCGGGTTGAACATATTCAAACCTCGTGTTAGGGTAATGCGAATGGTTGTTCTAGTTCTAACTTCTGGTAGAAGTTCAAGGGTTTCATTTATTTTACCCCATGTTTCCCCTGCAGGATTGCATACCTTTTTATACGTTATTTCATCAGGTGCATTTATAGAAACATAAAGCTGGGAAGGCTTCAGCTTAGCTATGATCTCAGGATTTGTGCCATTTGTCACCACGAAGGTGGTGAAGTTACGCTCATGGAATTCCTCCACAAGTTCGCTCAAATAGGGATAAAGCGTTGGCTCCCCAGCCAGTGAAATAGCTGCGTGTTTGGGCTCGCTGGCTTCTTTTAATTTAGCGAGATCTGTTTTCTCAGAGCCCTTATAGCCTGTTAATAGCCTCCTCTGCATTTCAATAGCGCCTTGAACAATAAGCTCAGGCGAGTCCCATTCCATCTCAGGAACCTGCATTTCTATCGGACGCCAGCAATGCAGGCACCGATGATTGCATTTAAGCGTGGGTGTCATTTGAATGCAGCGGTGAGAAGCAATTCCATAAAATTTATGCTTGTAGCAGCTGCCCTCCCCTCGGAGGGATTTCCTCAACCAGAGGCATGGTTTGACAGCGCTGTGCCTGCCTACGAAGTGATATCCCTGCCTCCTCAGCTGCCCCGTCCAATCTTCAATCATCGACAATAAAATTGCCCGTGGTTTATTAAAAATGTTACTACGCAACTCTCTTAATCTGCTCCAGCACTCTAGCTCTTATCTCCCTCGGCTTCGGCAATTTTTTTATCACCTCTCCCATCTCGATGTATTTTTCAAGCGCTGGCTCCATTTTTACATCACAGCTTGGGCACTTTTTTTCTTTTTCCAGTGCTGCGCCATGGCAAACGCTAAATCCAAAGCACTGCGTGCATCGAAATACCGCTTTTCTACCTCCAAATTTCCCCCTCTTGGCAACTGGCTTGCCATCCATTTCAACTATATCCATTGCAAAGTCAATGGTTGGGGCATTGCTTATTGAAGTTCCAACTCCAAAGCCATCCACTCCAGCTTTCGCGAGTTCTGGAATATTTTCATCATCCACGCCACCGCTGATGTAGATCTTCACTTTATCATAGCCTCTTATATTCATCTCCCACCTTACCTCTCGAACTATATCAGCATAAATGCCTTTTCTTGACTTGGGTGTATCTAGGCGCACGCCGTGCAGGTTTTTAACACTTTCGCAAGCGATTATTGCTTCTATTTTTTCATCATAGTAGGTATCAACCAAAGCTATTCTAGGTATATCTGGAGCTATTGTTTCATTGAAGGCTTTGAAAGCGCTTGCTTGGTCTCCAAAAATAATTATCAATGCATGCGGCATGGTGCCAGTTGGCTTTTCTCCAATTAACTCTGCACCGATCAATGAAGAAACACCGTCACACCCGCCTATGAAGGATGAGCGATCAAGCATCGGCGCTATACCGGGATGCATTCTTCTTATGCCGAAGGCAATCACCGTTTTATCTCCAGCGGCTTTTTTACACCTCGCAGCCATAGTTGCCACTCCACTTGCTTGACAGATGAAGCCAAGCGCAGGAGTTTCATACAAGCAGAATTCACAATATGCTCCCTCAATTACCATCACTGGAACTCTTATGCCATCGAAGGTTCTAGGTTTAAAAATAGTTCCCTCTGGAAGAGCATAGAGATCTATCTTTCTTCCCTTAAGAAGGTAAATTACCTCTTCAAGTCCGCAGAAAACTCCCCATTCCCAGTTTTTAGGCAGATCAGAAGTTGTGAATTCAGCAACAACTTTCCTCTCGCCAAGGCCATATTTATTTAAAATCTCCTGCGTTCTCGAGAAGTAAACGTCTGTGGTTTTGCCAGCTAGAATTTCTTCATCTCTTGCTATGTGAAATCTCATTTAAATACCTCTTTTGAGTTTACTATTTTAGCGCCGTAAATCCTTTGCATATATTCAAGAGCTCTTTCGTGTCCCTCTTTAGTTATACTAGCTGTGCAGTCTCTAGGCACAGTTATTCCATAGCCTCTGAAAAATGCCTCTGCTGCGTTATTCTGCACGCATATATCCGTGCTCACTCCCACTAGAATAAGTTCCTTAACTTTTAAGTTCTTCAAAATTTCATGCAGCTTGGTGCCAGCGAAGCCGCTGTAAAATCTCTTTTCCACCACGATGTCACCTTCTTCAGGACTCAATTGCTCTATTATCTCGCTCCCAGGAGTCCCCTTCATA
>JBBIOZ010000013.1:16239-26517 GCA_037443105.1 Methanocellales archaeon | reverse complement strand
TTTACTTTCACCACGAGTAAATCTATATTTAACTTAAAGCCGATAATCTTTTCCGATGAAAAAGATCTTGCTCATTGCAAATGTGAATCCAAATGATTACTCAGCGATCGTAATCGCAGGGGGGATTGGCTCCAAGCAATATCTATGGAGCGATAAAGGTCTGCAGGAGCTAGTGAAGCAGTTTCAATATAAAAACAAAGTAGTAGCTGCAATCTGCCTCTCCCCAGTGGTGCTCGCAGAAGCAGGTTTGCTTAACGGTAGAGATGCAGCTGTATATCCGGATAGCGAGGCGATAGAGATCTTGAGAGACAATGGAGCGATCTATAGCGATAGAGGCATAATAATAAGCGATAAAATCGTGACAGCAAGAGACCCTGAGAGTGCAAAGGAATTTGCAGCAGCAATAATTGACTTGCTACGCTATTCAGCTAGCTAGGCGAATCATTTTAAATAACTGCCCAGCGCTATCTATAACTTCAAAGCCATGCCGCTGATACCAAGCTATTCTATCCTCAAATGTATAGGCAATGATATCAAAGTCAGCGAAGTCCTTTAGAATTCTCGCAAGCAACTTGCTTCCGATGCCATTGTTGCGGAAATCACTCGCCACATTTATAATTTGAATCTTAACACAGCCATTGTGCTTCTCAACTAGAGCATAGGCTAGGATTCGCGAGAAATCATCATCCCATACATAGTATTCGTATTCAGATTCATCTTCAATTACATCTATCAGCAAATGTCTCACCAAGCAATGGCAGTGAAGATAGCATTGAAGATATAAAAGGCTTTCGACTGCGAAGAATTTATGTGCTGGAGATAATTATAACTTGGAGGTCTGCATGCTCTTCATAAGCTTGCTGCTGCCAAAGGGCAAGGGTAGCGAAGCTATAAGATATCTCAAGGAACTTAAAGCTCCAGAAGGCATAGTGCTAAAAGAAGTCTACTTCACATTCGGGCGCTTCGACGGCGCTATTATATTTGAGGCAAATGATGTTAAAACTGCGATGAAATTCGCTATGGAAATAGGCAATGCCACTGACTACACGATTGAAACATTAACAGCAGTTCCAGCGAAGGAAGTTTAATCGCATATCCGGCAAAGTTTGCATTTAGGCGCTCGAGTATGGCAATAGCGCTGGCTGTGGAGATATGCAAGTGTCTGCATCCATCCACCCAGCTCGCCTAAAAAGCATAGCTTGCTTCTAATGCAAGCACGCGGGCAGGACTCACAGGTGTAGCGAATGCAAAATGGCTTCAGGGGCATTATGTTGCTGGAATCGATCAATCTAAGTCTTTGGAACACATTTTTAAGATGCACATCGCAGGGTATGAAATGCGGTGCTTTAAATGTTGATAGAATGAGGGAATCAATAGTTTTAGGCCCCAGGCCATAGCAGTTCATCAATTGCTTTCTCGCAGCCTCTGGCGAGAGCTTGAATATAGCGTTACTATCGATGAGTTTAATATAGCTCTGCAGTGTTTTCTGCAGCTCAAAAAGCTGATAGCTGCTGCCGATTCTACGCATTTCAAACTCCGGGAGATTTGCAATTAAATTCAAATCTGCGCCATAGCGATTGAAAATCCTCCTGCACCAGTGCAATACAAAGCTGTAATAGGAAGCTCTCTTTGAAAGTGCAACTGCAATTAATAAGTAATCAAAGTCCTTCGATGCTACCGGGAGTCTTACACCTGGATAAAGCTCTGCGAGTGCTTCTGCTTTAGATCTTGCCTTCGAGGGCAGCTTTGAAAGGTATTTTTCAAATGGATCGTGCCACAGTCCAGTTTCCAGTGAGATATATTCAAGTAAAGATTTTTTTGAGGTCTCAGCTGTACATCTCACCTCTAGCATATTCCTGCTTTGCATTAGTTCCAGTTTCCCGCTGAGATAACCAGCTACCTTGCGCCATCGATTCCGCGAAGGATTTGCATATAAGCTTGAGACGAATGAAGGCAGCATTGTATTATTCAAATTATAATCCTCAACTGCGATCTGCAAGCGCATAATCAATTATTTTTATTCATTTTTATTTCATCATTAAAAATTTGCTTTTCTCAGAGCGTGAATTTCAAATATTTCAGATGAATATAATTTGGCTAAGGAAGAATAATAAGGAAGATGCCGCTCGATCCCTTGAAATATGCTGCAGAGCTTGAGAGAATAGTGGTAAGAGGAATTGAAAGGAAGTACTATAGAGTTGCAAGAGCAGCTAGATGGTATGGCGGCATTGCCACCGCTGATTGCATAGGCTGCAATTTAAAATGCGTATTTTGCTGGAGTGGTTTGCCTAGAGATCAGCCGCATAGAACCGGGGAATTTTATTCGCCTGAGGAGGTATTCAGCAAGCTGGATAGATGCGCAAGTGCCAGAGGCTATGCCCAGCTGCGCATAAGCGGGAATGAGCCAACGATTGGCAGGGAGCATCTCCTCAAACTTCTGGAGCTGGTTGAGCAGAAGGGTAGGTATACATTTATTCTGGAGACAAATGGAATATTAATAGGCAGCGATGCGAGTTATGCTAAAGCGCTATCGAGATTCAAACACCTCCACGTGCGCGTTTCATTGAAGGGCACAAATGGCGAGGAATTTGCAAAGCTTACAAATGCAGCTCAGCAGGGTTTTGATCTTCAGCTTAAGGCTCTGGAGAATCTTTTAAATGCCAATGTTCGCTGCCACCCAGCGGTGATGCTTTCCTTCAGCTCAAGGGCAAATTTGAGAGAACTGATGGAGCGATTGAAAGCAATAGACCGAAGTCTAGCTGAAGAAGTTGAAGAGGAATATGTATTTCTATATCCATTGGTTGTGGAGCGTTTGAAAAAAGCAGGAATTAAACCAATTGTAGCATATACTCCAAACGGCGTGCCTAGGGAGTTAATATGATAATATGATAATTATGATAATATGGTAATATGATAATATGTAATTCAGCGGGGTAACATCCAAAACTCTATGTAACTAGGATTTTATTTACGATCGAGGTATGAAAAATTGGAAGTGAATAATATGGAAGCCGCTAAGTATGTTCTCCCTAAATTGAGCTATGAATATGGAGATCTCGCGCCATATATCTCTGAGGAGCAGCTGAGGATTCACCATAGCAAGCATCATCAAGCCTATGTGAATGGTGCAAATACAATTTTGGAGAAGCTCGAGAAAGCACGCAAAGAAGACATTGAATTAGATGTTAAAGCTGCTTTAAAGGAACTCTCATTCCACATAGGCGGACATTTGCTGCACTCGCTATTCTGGGGCAATTTAACACCTGCCTCGAGAAGTGGAAAGCCAGCTGGAGCTTTGAAGGCTGCTATAGAGGCTGAGTTCTTAAGCGTGGAGAGATTCAAAAAAGAATTCACTCAAGCAGCTGCCAGCGTTGAAGGCTCAGGCTGGGCAGCACTTGCATTTTGCAGGCAAACCAAGAGGTTAATGATAATGCAGATTGAAAAGCATAACCTCAATGTTTACCCAATGTTCAGAATATTAATGGTAATCGACGTCTGGGAGCACGCATACTACCTTGATTATAAGAATGAAAGAGCTAAATATATCGAAGCCTTCTGGAACATAATAAACTGGGAGGAGGTTGAGAAAAGACTGGGAGAGTGCTACTCCACCCCTCTGAAGTAGTGCCCGTAGGTTAAGCCAGCTGTTTTTCCCAGTGCCTTTTTGTCCTCAGGATCAAATTCATAGCAAGCTGGATTTTTTAAATAGCTATCTAGATTTCTTCGATATATTGAAACAATTTGCTTAACTCTATCGCTGGATATATTCAAGGTTTCAATCCTCAAACTGCTAATTCCAGCCTCAATAAGTGCTGGAAGATGTTCAAGCATGCTGAGTTCTCTGGAATTCAAGATATGCGTTCTGCAGCTTGAGTCAAAATAGAGGGGGAAGACATAGCCTGCTTCATCTTGAATGCTATAGCGATCGCGCTTGCAGGGAGCGCTGCATTTCTCCCTCCCTGAATCGCTCAGGACGCTTGCAGCTATGCAATGCTCACTTATCATGAGCGGTAAAAAACCGTGAACGATGCATTCAAATCTGCAATTTGAACTCTGTGCAATAGCTTTGATTTCCTGCAGAGTCAGCTCCGGGGAAAGGGTTATGGAAGCAATTCTTGGGAACTCTGTTTTTAAAAAATCTGCAGCATAGCTGTTGAATACATTGATGGAGAAATCTAAATATAGAGGTAAAGAGCTGCGCTCAGCCAGAAATTTCAAGCTCCCGAGATTTCCAGCCATGACTCCATCCACTCCCTCTAGTGCAGCGCTCAATTCGCGATCCTCCGTTATTCTACCGGTGTGTGCGATGAGCTTCACCCCGCTCTCTCTGCAGAGTTCAAGTGCTTCCCTGCAAAGGCTATGGTGAAGATAGATCAAATCTGCGCCACCTGCTATAGCGCATTTCAATGTCTCCAGAGAACAAGCATTTACAGCGAGTACTGGTTTCTCTACCTTGCTTGCTATACCTTTATCTCTGAAGCTTGCTATACCATTTTATCAATTTCAATAAACTTTCTCTTCGCTCGCATTATTCGCTTGTGCTTAAGTGCTTCAACCGCACGACGCCTCACCTTCGCCATCGCGCTGAAGCTAACAAATGCACCCTCCTCTAAATCGATGGATAGCTTGCGCATTGAAAAAGGAGTTGTGCTGAAGCGATTTAATTGCTGAATCAAAGCATTCTTGGTAAGGGGATGCTTCACAGCGCTCTCAGCAATGCAATCACTTGTCTCAACCACTATATTTCCAGCTTCATCCTCCAGAAGTAGAGTAAATGGTTTGCCTATCTTTAGACTTGCTTTAACATCAACTGGCACTTTTCTACTGGGTCTCTCATAGCTAGCTCTTGCTTCCTTGACCAACTCAACATCTAGAGTTTTGAATACTCTGCTGCCATTTTTAACCGCTTCAATCAGTTTTACCCTCGCCACCTCGCCTGCTCTGGCAATCTCAACTTTTCTATTCCCCACTTCGAGATGAGTTATGATCCCTCCAGCGCCATCGACCTCGATGCCATCTCCTCTCCTCAAACTATCTTTCAGCAAAACCTCAGCCATCTTTCGAGACCTATCATAGCTTAAGACTCTGCCAATCTCGATGCCTCTATTATCAGGGGAGTCATAGCTCATCATCTCGCTTCCAAGCCTGCCATAGAAATAGCCAGTGGTGAAGCCCCGGTTGAAGATCCGCCTTACTCGCCTCTCTTCCTCTTCAGTTAAAAGGCGATCGATGGCATTGCGATAAGCTTTAGTTACAATTGCAACATATTCCGGGCGCCTCATCCTCCCCTCGATTTTAAAGCCAGCTATGCCTGCGTTGATCAAATCTTGAATATACTCAAGAGTTTTAAGATCTCTAGTGCTCAAAAGATATTTCCAGCATAGAATTTCACCTCTACTATTTAGCAGTGCATAGTACTTGCGGCAGGGCTGAGCACATCGCCCTCGATTGGCACTTCTCCCGCCTATCAAGCTGCTCATCAAGCATTGGCCTGAGTATGAAAAGCAAAGTGCACCGTGCACGAAGCACTCAAGCTCGATATCAACCTGACTTCTAATCTGCTTTATTTCCTCAAGCGATAGCTCCCTAGCGAGGATAACGCGCTTGAATCCAAGCCGTTCAAGCAATTTCGCGCCCTCAGCGCTGTGAATGGTCATTTGAGTGCTTGCGTGGCAATCGATGGGGAGGTTGATTTTCTTTATCAATGAAACAACTCCTAGATCTTGCAGGATTACTGCATCAGCGCCCATTTCATATATTGCTTTCAAAAAATTTGCAACTTCCTCAAACTCTTGATTCTTTATCAAAGTGTTAACGGTACATAAACCTTAACTCCGCGCAGATGAGCATAGTCCACTGCTCTCTCAAGCTCTTCAACCGTAAAATTCTCAGCATACTGCCTTGCACTGAAATTCTTCCCCCCGAGGTAAACAGCGTCAGCGCCATTCTCAACTGCAGCCTTTAAGGCTTCAAAGTTCCCGGCTGGGGCAAGTAATTCTGGCTTTTTAAGCATACTATTCATACTATAATTCTTTCCCAGGCGAAGTGATGGTTAATTTAACGTGCTTGACTCCACGCAGCGCCATGATTTTCTCAGTTAGCTTTCTCACCCTCTCTGCATCTCCACGTACCACTATCACTTCGAGGCAGTTCTCCTCATCCAGATGTTTATGAAGCGAGCTTTCAATGAGCTCGGTATATTCATGCTCCATTTCTAAAAGAGTATTTACAAGCCCGCGCTTGTGGTGGTCGTATATCAAGGTTATGATTCCTACCTTTTCGCCTTTTTCCTCGCTCATCCATTCATAGTCGATGATATAGTTGCGAATTGCATTCCTTATACCCTCGGATCTCGAGGAGTAGCCGCGCTTTGCAATTATATCGTCGAAGCGGCTGAGCAAATTAGCTGGCAGCGAAACACCTATGCGCTCTAGTTTATTTTTCATGTTAAACACATTTAGTTGATAGGCAAATTATATTTTAACGTTTTTCTTATCTCATTTTCCCCCTCGCAAGGGATGCAAATATACCTGCGCAGCATAGCACAGCGAATATTCCAAATGCAATTTTAGTACTTCTCAATAGATGTGGATAATAAGCAGGATTTATTTCCACTCTTCCAATGTAGATTGCGAAGATAAACATGGCTATTCCCATGCTGAGCATTTGACCGATTAATCGCATTGTGCCGAGGGTTGCACTCGCTATGCCATAAAATTTTTTATCCACAGAGCTCATAACTGCATTTGTATTTGGACTTGAGAATAGCGCGAAGCCGAAGCCAAGTAAAATCAAGCTTGCTATAATATACTCTAGAGCTGTTTCCTCGCTTAGAGATGTGAATAGAAAAAGGCCTGTGGCTGTTAATGCCATTCCAAGTGATGCAACTATTCTAGGCTCAATTTTATCTGAAAGTTTGCCAGCTAGCGGCGAAAAAATAGCCTGCACAGCTGGCTGGGATACAAGAATTACGCCCGCATCCTGCGGATTCAAGCCCTTTATATACTGCAGATAGAGGCTTAAAAGAAAGCTAACCGCAAAGGTTGCGCTGTAGTTTATCAATGCAGCTAAATTGGAGAAAGCGAATATCGTGTTATCTTTAAAGAGATGGATATTCAAAACTGGGTTTTTAACTCTCATTTCCCATCGGATGAAGAGCAGCATTCCCAGTGCGCCTGTTAAAATCAGCCAAGCACCTGAGGTCGATGGCAGCAGGGAAAATCCAATCATTATTGAGAGAAGCATAAAGCAATAGATCATCGAGCCAGTGAAATCAAATTTCTCCCCTCTAGCTTCAGCCCACTCTCCAGTTAATTTTAACTTGCTAAAAGCAATTATTAGGAACCCTATGGGGATATTTGAATAAAAAATGCTTCTCCACCCAAGCTGCTGAGTGAGAAATCCGCCTAGGAATGGCCCTGTAGAAAGTCCTATGTAAACCGCGGCAACATTTATTCCAAGCACCTTGCCCCTCTCCCCGACCGGGAATACAGAGGTTAGAATCGCCACCCCAGTGCCAAATATCATAGCACCCCCCACTCCCTGTGCAGCGCGCAAAAATACTATCATCGCCCCTGAAGTTGAAATTGAGAGAAGAAAAGAGGTAATGATGAATATAAATGTGCCGTAGATAAAGACCTTTTTCCTTCCACGTATATCCGCCAGTCTTCCAAGTGGAACTAGAAAAATAGCTGAAGCTAGGAGATAAGCAGTTGCAACCCAGTTTAAAGAAACAGCATCCATTGCAAATTCTTTCCCAATGGTTGGAAGGGCAACATTGACCGATGAAACTGCAAATGGCGTTAGAAATGATGAAAGTGTAACAGCTATTAAAGCCGATCTTTTTAGTTCATCCTTTGCCTTCATATAAAAAATAGTTTTTTTGAAAAAAATTACTCTAGATCTTCATCCATCAATATAAATCCCTTTGGCATTTTGGGCGACCAGTCAAGCTGCACTGGAGTGGGGTATCGCACTCCTCCCTTATGGGTTCCTTCGAGTCCTTCGATTATTCTTTCGCAGAATTCACTTGGATATGCAAATAGCGTTTCATGGTCTTGAACCGCTGCGAATCTGCGCTCTCCATAGCAAGGTAGATCCATGGCTGGCTTATTTGTGAGCAGCACTCTTGCAATGGTATTGCAAAGTCCAGCATCTCCAACTGTGCTTGAATCAAACTTGCCGCCTTCGTGGTAAAGCGCAGCTTGAACTAATCGCAGGATCTGAGCTGGATTGCCGTAGATCACAATTACCTGTGGATCGACTGGGATGCGCTCCAGGGATGAAAACATAATTGCTTCATATTGCTTCTTCCCAAGCTTGGGCAGTGCCTCCTGCATTTTCTTCGCAGCAGCTAGGTCTTTTTGATAGACACCGCAGTTTATCTCCCCTTCCACAATGCGCTTGGGCGTGGTTATCATTCCCAAGCAAGCTGCGCCGAGGGCGCAAATCATATTCTTATTTATGCTTCCAACTGCCCAGTTGTATACCCTAGCTATGGTTGCAAGCTGGCAGATGTTAACCTTCTGCGGCTGCATCTTCACCATCTGCGGTACATCATTGGCTTTCTCATAAAGGCGCATGCCAATGGGATAGCTATTCAAATGCAAATGCTTATCTAAATCTTCGCTATGTTTTTTCCAGTCCATAGATTCACCAAAGTATAAAGAAATGGGAAGAGATAAAAATCTATCTAGTTGCTTTACACGCTGCTTTAAGTGCCATTCCAAGGGCTTTAAATATCGCTATAGCGGTGTAGCGATCGCTTTTGCCCTTTGCATTGATATGCAGAGTTAGCTTTGCATTGTATGCAAAGGTTTCAAGGAAGTGAGATATATTCTCAGTCTGCATATCCTCGATTTTTTCTCCATTGAATTTAAATTTCGATGCAAAGTATGGTCTATCGATATATATCGCTGCAGTTGCAATTGAATCTCCAACTGGAACTATGGCGAAGCCTGTTTGCTCAACTGCGTTTTTGCCAATTGCGCTTGAAAATGCCTCTGCTAATACGATAGCTGTATCTTCAACTGTATGGTGGTCGCCAGTTTCCAAGTCTCCTTTTACCTCCACCTCAAGGTTGAATTTAGCAGAAGCAGCGAGAACCCTCAGTAAATGATCAAAGAAATGAATTCCTGTTTCAACATTCGCCACACCAGTTCCATCGAGGTTCAGCTTGACCTTAACCTGAGTTTCATTGGTTTTCCTGCTTGCCTGAGAAGTTCTCATCGAATTCTTTAATATTATTTCAACTTTTATAGTTTTCGCTTCTGTTTCTGTAAGCCGGGATTACAATAGATTTAATGTAATTCAAGGGCGCGTACATATAGTTCCTCTATATTTATTACTTTGAGGTCTGCGCCTATGCTCTTCGCTCCATCGGTTAAATTCAGGCGGCAGAATGGGCAGGAGGTAACTATTATATTTGTACCTGTTTCCTCTTGGGCTTGCTTCACCCTCTTACCTGCGATTGCTATTGCATCGTTGGAAAAAGCAGACCTAAATCCACCTCCTGCGCCGCAGCACATTGCCATTTCTCGATTGCGCTTCATTTCAACAATTTTAACACCGGGAATGCTTTCAATTGCTCTTCTAGGCTCTTCATATAGCCTCATATGCCTGCCTATGTGGCATGGATCGTGATAGGTAACCTTTAAATCAAGGGTTTTGTTGAATTTTATTCTTCCTTCTTCCACTAGATCGAGCAGGAACTCTGAGATATGCTGCACTTCAAAGGGCAGTTTTCCCACCACCTTTGGCCAATCATTTTTAGAGGTATTTGCGCAGCCGGCACAGGCAGCTATTAATTTCTTCACGCCTTTTTGCTTTATCAATTCTACATTCTGCCTTATAACCTTGAAAGCTGTCTCTCTCTGTCCAGTTCTGAGCAGAGGTGACCCGCAGCATAACTCAGCTTTACCTAAGTAGATGAATTCAATTCCCAAGTGATTCAATATCTTGGTGACTGCTTGCGCAAGCATTGTCATTCGAAGGGCAGAAGTGCAGCCAACGAAAAACAGCAAATCCGCTTTCTCAGCAATTTTCATGCCAGGCTGAATCCAAGCAAGGCGTTTTTCCGGAGGCTCATTGTAGGGATTGCCCAGTTTTTCCACTCTCTCTCTTATTGCTCTATGCGCAGGCATTGGGCCATTGCCTCTCTCCACTACATCTGCTCTCATTGCCTCCCACATTGGCACGGTATTTATACCTGCTTCGCAAACTTCTCTGCATTGCAGGCAGGAGGTACAGATGAATAAATTCTGAGTGTATTTATTGATT
>JBBIOZ010000013.1:0-16229 GCA_037443105.1 Methanocellales archaeon | reverse complement strand
GGTGACATTTCGATTTCTGCCAAGCAATTTTGCAATTAAATCATTACTCTTAATGAGTTCTCGGAAGTAGTGGATTTTACCTCTCGGGCTGACTTCATTGCCATAGAGATCGACAACTGGACAAAATTTCAAGCATTCATTGCAGCGCATGCAAGCGTCAGCCTCGATCATTTGCTTGAAGCTTAAGTTCTTGGGTCTGAAACCTCTGCCTTGAGCTTGCATCAATGATGCACCTCCGCTGCATTTAAGATATAGCTTAGCTTCGCAGTTGGTATATGCAGGAATTTGCTGAATGGAAAGTAAGCGATGACACCGAAGGTGGTAATGAAGTGCACGTGGAGATCTATCTCGTGGGCGAGGGTAGATATATACTGAAGGTAGAAGCCAGCGAAGCCAGTTGCGGATAATATGGTGATTAATATTATTGCGGGTACATCTATTTTGAAGTCGGTAAGAGGCTTGACTTCTTTTGATCGCCTTCGAATGAATACTATTGTTAATCCAATGAAAACCAAAATAGCTGCTAGGTTGTAAAGTAGCTTTTCATAGATGAATAGACCAGTGTTGTATAGAAAATCAAAAGCAGGGCTTCCTAGGGAAACTGCATACCACAGCATTACCCCAGCTATTATTAATATAGCAATGATTTCAGGCCGCTTATCCCAGTTTCTTACAATCGCGGTTAATATACCAATGGCTGTGATTGCAGCGATGAATAAAATCGTGATATCAATTGCAGAGGTTAACAAACTGCCAAGAGGCAGTTTTTCAATGATCTCCTCAATATCAATTATATAGAGCACTAGGAATATCAAGCAGCCCCACGCCAGTGTCATATGCATTACCCAGCGTAGCTTGCTCTGCTTGAATATTCTGCTCTGCAGAAAACCTTGAACCACGAGTGCCTCGAGTATTAAAAAAATCTTCCAGCTTAATACAGTATTTTTGATCCAGCTTAGAAAACTGGCTAGAATTTTTACAAAGCCACTTCCGTGGAGTGGCAGCGTCCATCTATATAGTAAATTAACCATCCCGATGATGAGTATGATGAAAAATAGAGCTAGAAAAGCTTGAAATATAGCGGTCTTGGGTGCAATGAGTGCTAATGCATATCTTCCGGTGAGTACATAGTAGATATATCCAATAACCGCGATTACTTCCACAATTTCTAGGATTTTTAAGGTTGCAGATGTTTTATCCTGCTCCATGAATTTTCACCGCAGAAAATTTTGCTTTTTATATTATAAACTTAGCTTTTTTGATCTGCAAGCCGAATTAAAAGCGCTTGAGGATAGCCCTGACCAAGGCCTCCATCTTCAGCAGTGAGACAGTGAGAACTGCAAATAGAAAGCCTAGTACTATGATTACCTTGAGTGTTTCAGGCTGCATGCTATCTTTTATTTCATTTTAGATGGCAAAATAATTTTCTTTACCACTCAATTGTAAAGCGGCAATGATTGTAGCCTGATCCCCAGCATTCTTTTTCCTTTACAGTGCTTTTAACACCTAATTTTTCATCTAGAATTGCGCCGATAAGTCCTTGGTCTAGTGCGCAAAGCGTGGTGCCAATGTTGGGCATTCCATCGCATTCATAGCAATTTTCAATGATGATTTCAAAAGGAGGCTGTGCTTTGACGATTGAGATTTTCCCCATTCTGTTTACCTCCCAGAAACTGGCAATTTCCTTTATTAATGCAATAGGCTCCGTTGTGCGCATTAGCTTTGCAAATTCTCTGCCTATTTCACGCCCGGTTAATTGAAGCGCTGGCTTTATATCTAGACCTATGGCTTGGGTTATATACCGCATGGCTCGGAATAGAGAGCGCATGAGGTTGAATGGCTTTTGATTTTCTAGTTTCTCGCGTTCCAACAAGTTTAAAAGGCAGTGCTTGAGTTCTTCCTCTTTATCTCTCTTTAAATATATCTGAGGAGGTATATAATAGAAGTTCCGGCATAGAGTACCGCTTGTAATAACCAGTGGATGGGTCTTGATGATATCCAGCAATACTTGAGGAGGGATTTTATTTCTCCTATACTGGCAAACTGCTAGTGCTCTTAAATTTAAGAGTTGGAGGTTGAGCTTGGATTCATATTCGAGTGTATTTAAATGTTCTTCATTTTCAGCTCTCTCTATGGCTATCCTAAGTCCTGTGTATCCTTGGCTAAGAGCCAGCTCTGCATTCTTCTTTATAAAAGCTAGCATACTTTCTGGGTCGAAACTCCTAGCTATCATGTTAAGCTGCTTTGATGCTTCCTTTAAACCGCTTGCCTCAAGAGCTCTCTCCACTTTGGATGCATCTTCACAGGTGATGTAAAGGCATAGCTCATTTCTATTCAGCGCTTCTTTGAAATACATCGCAAGCGCTCTATATCGCTCCTTCTCAGTTTCATAGAGCAGGCAGATATGATCTCCAGCTTTCAATTCCTTGATTGCATTTAAAAAGCGGTCTACCTCGCTTACATTCAAGCGTATGTCTTCTTTTATCTGTTCAGCGAGTTCATATTTACCTGCAGTTGTTGTGCCGATATATGTTGCACTGCAGCGATATATCTTCTTGCGCCTATCTTTCTTATCCACGCAGGAGCTTATCAATCCATCTTTCTGCATTTTTTCCAGATGCACTGAAACCGTGGACTTAGCCTTTTGAACGCGCTCCACAAGCTCCTCGAAGCTGCACTCGGATTTTTGAAGCGCTTCTAAGATTTGAATTCGAACAGGGTTTTTAACCGCTACTATGCCCTTTTTGGTAGCGAATATTTCCATATAGAAAAAATATAAAGAGAAAAGATATATAAAATTATTCGATAGTTATCGAATGTTCGATAAATTACGAACAAATTAGAACTAGCAATTAGAACAGCTATATATAACTATATATAAATTATATATTCAGCCTAAGGAGAAGTAAATGAGGGGTTTAAATATGAATATAGATAAAAAGGAAATTCTCGATATTCTGAAAAAAGTCTACGATCCAGAGCACCCTATATCGGTTCTCGATCTGAAAATCGTTGAGGATGATGATATCTCTACCGAGGGCGATAAAGCTAGAATTGAGTTCAAGCCAACTTCGCCTTTCTGTCCAATGGGTGGCTTAATTGGCGTTGTCATAAAATATGCGTTAGAGAAAAAGCTAGGTAGAGAAGTTGAAGTTAGAGTTAAAAAAGGCACTCATGCTCAAGAAAAGCTTTTGAACGACATGCTCGGGGATAAAAAGAAATATGAGCAGATGCTTGCAAGACTAAAGCCAAGTGGATTGCTTGAACAATGCATAGAAACTTGACCCAAATGGGTGAGGAAAAAGGATGCTAGGAGTGAAGCCTAAAATAGAACTTGGAGACTTCTTCAAACCTATATATGAGATAGATGAAGATGGCCTTCCAAAGTTTAAAATGTACATCGATGGGAATTGGATTTTCACAGGCGAAGCCATCGATGTAGACACTCCAATTGATAACAGCATAGTTGCAAGAGTGGCAAAAGCAGGTGGAAGAGAAATAGAAGCGGCGATAGATGCAGCTTATGAAAAGAGAAAGCACAGCAGAGATATACCGGTGATAGAAAAACTTGAAATCTTTCAAAAAGCTCGGGAACTATTGTTAAAACATAAAACTGATGTTGCATCAACCATAGTTGTCGAACTGGGCAAGCCATTGAAGGCAGCTGAAAGCGAGGTGATTGCTACTGCTGAGCGATTAGAACTAGCGATGGAAGAGGTAAGGAAAATCGCAGGGGAGTATATACCTGGAGAATTTGTTAAAGATACCATAGGCAAATTCGCAATCGTGATAAGAGAACCACTTGGAGTGGTGGCAGCTATAGCGCCATTTAACTATCCACTTTATATAGCAGCTGCAAAGATCATTCCAGCTTTGGCTAGCGGTAATACAGTGGTTGCCAAGCCCTCCACGGATACACCTCTTACTCTGCTATTATTCGCTCGAATACTAGAAAGCGCGGGAGTTTCAGCTGGATGCTTGAACGTTGTAATTGGAGGCGGGAGAGAAGTAGGCGATTTGCTAATCACCGATGAAAAAATCAGCATGATCTCATTCACAGGCAGCACTGAAGTCGGGAAGAGAATTGCAAGCTTAGCTGGAATGAAGAAACGCCATCTCGAGCTTGGAGGCAAAGCAGCAGCGATTGTTTTAGAAGATGCAGATTTGGATCTAGCGGTGAAGAAATGCGTTGAAGGCGCACTTAAAAACTCAGGACAGAGATGCGATGCCATAAGCAGAATCTTGGTATGCGAGAAGATAGCAGATCTTTTTGTAGCTAAAGCTTTAAAAGAAGTTGAGGAATGGAAGATAGGCGATCCCAGAGATAAAGAGATAAGAATAGGCCCGCTGACGAATGAAGCTGCAGTGAAAAAAGTGGATCGCTTGGTTAAAGATGCAATAGCCAAAGGAGCTACTCTCCTAGCAGGCGGAAAATTTGAGAAATGCTATTACTATCCAACAGTTCTCGACCACGTGCCATTAAATGCTGATATAGCTTGGGAGGAAACATTCGGGCCTGTGCTCACCATCATAAGAGTCAAAAACTTAGATGAAGCAATTGAAATAGCAAATCAATCGAAATATGGCCTAGATTCAGCGATCTTCACCACCAATCTATTCCACGCTTGGAAGGCTGCTAAATATCTGCAAGTTGGAGAAATAGCCATAAATGATGCGCCTGCGCATGGAGTTGGCAACTTCCCCTTCGGGGGGATAAAAGAATCTGGAGTTGGAAGAGAAGGCCTAGGTTATAGCATAGATGAAATGACCACAATAAAAACCATCGTATTCAATATGGGGAAATAAATGCGGGCGCAGAAAAATATATCTCGCCGGTAAGTGATTAAATTAGTAAAATGCCAGCCAAAATTCGGAAGCGCGATGGTAAAATAGTTGCTTTTGAAATAGAGAAAATTGTTAATGCAATCTATAAAGCAACTTTAGCTATAAATAAGCCTGACCTCGCCGCGGCAAAGCACCTCGCAAACGAAGTTGTTTTGACCTTGGATGCGCTGTTTCCAGAGACTATACCCAGTGTTGAGGATATACAAGACATAGTGGAAAAAACATTGATAAAACATGGATATGCAGATGCAGCCAAGGCCTACATACTCTACCGCAAAAAAAGAGCTGAAATTCGAAGGTTAAAGCAATTTCTAGGCGTGGTTGATGAGCTTAAACTGTCTGTAAATGCAGTTAAGGTACTGAAGCAGCGCTATCTATTGAAGGATGAAACTGGAAAAGTAATAGAGAGCACCAGTGGAATGTTTGAAAGAGTGGCTAAAGCGATCGCTGAAGTTGATTTAAAATACAGAAGTAGACACGAAGTTGAAGAAACTAAAGAGCAATTTTACCGTGCAATGGTAAACCTTGAATTTCTCCCCAACTCCCCAACGCTTATGAACGCTGGTACGCAAATCGGGCAGCTTTCAGCTTGCTTTGTACTGCCAGTGGAAGACTCGCTGAGTGCTATATTCGATGCAATTAAATACATGGCACTCATCCATAAATCCGGCGGAGGCACTGGTTTCTCATTCTCCAAGCTACGTCCAAAAGGAGATATAGTTGGCTCCACCATGGGAGTTGCATCTGGACCAGTTTCATTCATGCGAGTTTTTGATATAGCAACCGAGGTTGTAAAGCAAGGCGGGAGGAGAAGAGGGGCAAATATGGGCGTGCTGCGGGTTGACCACCCAGATATCCTGGAGTTCATAGCTGCGAAGCAGGATGAAAAGGCACTTAGCAACTTCAACATCTCAGTGGGAATAACCGATGGCTTTATGCAAGCAGTTGAAAATGGCGAGGAATATGAATTGATAAACCCTAGGAACAAGCAGAGGGTTAAAAAGCTGAGTGCAAAAAATGTTTTTGATTTAATCGTCACTATGGCGTGGCGCACTGGCGATCCAGGTATTATATTCCTTGATGAGATCAATCGCCATAATCCAACTCCACAGCTGGGTGAAATTGAAAGCACCAATCCATGCGGCGAGCTGCCTCTGCTGCCATATGAATCCTGCAATTTAGGCTCCATTAATCTTGCTAGAATGGTGAAAAATGGCGAGGTAGACTGGGAGAAACTGCGCAGAACAGTTAGACTAGGGGTGCACTTTTTGGATAATGTGATAGATGCCAATAAATTTCCAATGCCTGAGGTCGAGCAGATCACCAAGGCAAATAGAAAGATCGGCTTAGGGGTAATGGGATTCGCTGATATGCTGATTCAACTCAAAGTGCCATATGATTCAAATGAAGCTCTTGAAGCAGCTGAGAAAGTTATGAAATTCATAAGCGAAGAGGCAATTAAAAAATCCATTGAAATGGCTGAGGAGAGGGGTTCTTTTCCAAATTTCAAGGGCAGCATCTGGGAAAAAAGGGGATATAGTGCAATTAGAAATGCAACGCTGACAACCATCGCACCCACAGGTACAATTTCGATAATCGCAGGTGTAAGCAGTGGAATCGAGCCTTTATTTGCAGTTTCATATATACGCGATGTAATGGAGGGCACTCGCCTGCTTGAAATTAATCCATTTTTTGAGGAAATAGCGGTGAAAAGAGGTTTCTACAGTGAAGAATTAATGCTTGAAGTTGCCAGAAGAGGAAGCATTCAGCAGATCGAAAGCATCCCGTGGGATGTGCGCAGGCTATTCGTTACAGCGCTAGATATAGCTCCTGAGTGGCACGTTAGAATGCAAGCTGCATTTCAAAAATATGTTGATAACGCTGTGGCTAAGACTGTGAATCTACGCCCAGATGCAACCATTGAAGATGTATTCAATGTTTTCATGCTGGCTTATAAACTGCGATGCAAGGGAATAACTGTGTATAGATATGGAAGTAAAAAATCGCAGGTGCTATACATAGGTTCAATTTTAAGCAGAGAACTAGCAGGCGAGGAACACGTGAGCGCTGCATCGGAATACTCAGGTGGCTGCCCAGCTTGGGAGTGCCACTTTTAGATTTTGAGCTCGAGAAAGTCATCGTGGCTAAAATAGGCTGTAATAAAATAGCTAAGGCATTCCTACGCCTTCGATTCTTGCACCACATTTGAAGCATTTTGAATGCTTCATCTTTATCTTTGTCAAGGTATATCCGAATCGCTCTATGAGCAATTCACCGCATTCAGGGCAGTAGGTATTTTCCCCACCTTCTCCAGGAACATTGCCTTCATAGACATACTTCAATCCCGCTTTCAAACCAATTTCTCTAGCTTTTCTAAGCGTGCTAATCGGCGTTCTCGGCTGATTTAGCAGTTTATATGTTGGATAAAATTGAGTCACGTGCCAAGCAATCGCAGGGTCTATGGATTTAATAAACTCTGCACACCATCGCAGAAAATTTTCAGAGTCATTGTAGGTTGGAATTATAAGTGTGGTTACCTCAACCCACACTCCAAGTTCCTTCATCAATTTAATGGTATCAAGCACAGGCTGAAGCCTTGCACCTGAAACCTTTCTATAGAAATTTTCATCGCCCTTTAAATCAATATTATTTGCATCTAAGTAAGGCGCAATGAGCTTAACTGCCTCTGGACTTGTATATCCATTGCTGACGAAGACATTTTTAATTCCATTTTCACGCGCAAGCCTAGCGCAGTCATATGCAAATTCAAAGAAAATCGTTGGCTCGGTGTAAGTATAGGATATGCTCTCGCAGCGAGCTTGCTTTGCCTCTTTCACGATCTGCTCAGGCGTCATCTCAATCCCGGGGATGTCTGGGTAGTATTCTTTGGAATATTGAGATATTTCATAATTCTGGCAGTGATCGCATTTGAAGTTGCAGCCAACGGTGGCAATGGAATAAGACTTTGAACCTGGATAGAAGTGGAAGAGAGGCTTTTTTTCAATGGGATCTATATGTGCAGCTATAACCTTGCCGTAGACAAGCGTGTATAGCGTGCCATCTATATTCTCCCTGACCGCGCATATGCCGCGCTTCCCTGGCGAGATTGTGCAGTAATGATTGCATAAATGGCATTTAACCCTTCCATCTTCCAGTTTTTCATAAAGCAATGCCTCTTTCATATTTTAACCTTTAATACCAGCGAGGGTATAACTTTTTTCGCGAATATGTTGTCTACATTGCGCCTCTCAATCCATTAAAAACATCTTTCGCTGACTGTATCAATGTATGCTTTATTTCACCTTGCTTGAGGCGCTCAAGTCTAGCTATTCTAAAGTACATTGGAGGATGAGGGTCCCAGCTCAGCCAGCCTTGCAGGCGATAGCTGGGTATTCTTTCATACTGCAGTTTTAGAAAACCAATTTTGCGAAGAGCACTTGCAAGGGCTTTAGGCTGGCCTATTTTCAAGGCTGACTCTAAATCAGCTCTTGCCTCGAAGAACTTGGCTATGAAGTAAATGATGCCTAATGCAAGCGTGAAGTATATGAATGGCGAGAAAAGGAAGAAGGGTAGAAAAACATAGATTCGAAGGAGGTATTCGGAGGCAGTTAGAGTGAATAGTATGAGGGAATCTCTCCCCATCAGATGCGCCAGTTCGTGTCCGATAACACTATAAATTTCATCTTCTTCAAGCTGCACCAGCAAGCCAGTTGTAATCAAGATTGTTCCACGACTTGGAGATATACCGGAGGCAGCAGCATTGGGAATCAAGCTGTTTGATATGGTAATTTTTGGAATAGGCAAGTTAAATTTCTCCGCAGCTTTTCTCACAAGTTCAAATAAATCTATCTTCTTCGCTTTCATTCGCTCTGGCGTGCATTCAATGCCATATTTTCTGAATATCTCCGCTCCAACTTCGCAGCTTGGCTCTTTTCCAATGGCAAAGGAATTATCATAGATTTCCCTTTTCATTTTGAGAATTGCATCCATTCCATATTGCTGAAACTTAGCATATTCCTCCGCTGGCAATTGATATTGCAGTAAATATACCGTTGGATTCTTTTCATCCACCCTCCAGCTACCTAGCTTCAGCATTATTTTATCGGCATATATCATTGCTAGAAATTGAATGGCAATTACAATCAAAGCAGCAAAGTATCCGAAGAAGCTGAAGAGAATAATGCTTGCGCTTATCATAAAGATATAAAAGAAGATCATGCTATCGCTGAAAATTTTATCAGTAGCGCGCTTCTTCGCAGATGGCACTGCTTCAGGAAGCATATGCTCGCCTTTGACCCAGGCGAAGTAGATCGTTTGACCTCTAATTTTTTCTTCATAAAGCTGCACGGTGATCAATAAATTTTCCATTAATTCCTTAAGTGCTTCTTCAGGCACAGCCTCGCTATGCTTCATTTTAACTTGAATTGGTTTATCGGCCTTTATTTCAACCTCCACTTCCCATTTTCCTGAGGTTTTGAATGAAATTTGCTTGGCATTTCTTTTCAAATTTATGAAGAAATTTCGATGAGGTAGCAGATAATATTCATAGAGGAAGTTCAATGCATCCTCGAAGTATGCCTCTGTATCGAGGACAAAAATAGTTTCAGGCATTGCTCTCTAATACTATGTTTGCCTGATTTTAAATATATCGATGAATGCGTGAAAATAGATTCACTTCTTCACTATTCACAGTGTTGCTTGTGTAATGCTGGCCTCTTGATTTTTTTCCACGAGTTTATACTCCCACTGCGTTCGATTGCCTCTTCTCTCCAGCAAGCCTTCTCGATGCATTCTTGCGAGGTATTCTGAAATTGTACTTAGATTTATCTGAGTATCGAAGGTCTCCTCGAAGCTCTTTTTCAGATCCAGAGATTTAAACCACACTCTGGGATATTCATATTTGATGAATCCTCGCAAGCGCTCTTTTATGGTGAGAGTTGCTTTTGAAAGTTCTCTGATTTCAGGCGTTATGCGTTTTTTAGAAAAAATTGGAGCGGGTTTGGAGAGTGGTTTTGATGAAGACCCAGTTTCCAATGCTTCAAGTGCTTCAATGATTCTCTTGGCTATTTTACTGCTGGAGGTTATTACTTTGGTTTTTTCACCGCTTTCATCCTCGATCTGGAGTTGGATCTTCATCTCAGCTCTCTCCACGCACAATCATCCATCCCCATATGCCGTCACTGGTGAACTGCACATCCATCCCCTAGATGCTCGTTTTTTCAGTGAATGCAGTGAATATATATTATACTCTTTTTCTATTTAAATCTTTCTAAATAAGAATAAATTTTAGAAGATTTCAAAGAAATAATTTGCATTCACTAATATACTCTTAAAATACTTATTTTTTATGGTTAAATTTGCATCGTTTAAAATTGTGAAAACATTAAAAGGGGGATTGCACATGTTGTGATCAATGCTGAAAGCTAAAATTGCATACATCGATTTAAGCAGTGGAAAAATCAAAGTGGAATATCTTGATAAAAAGCTCGTCAAGAGCTACCTTGGCGGGCGTGGACTTGGAGTGAAGCTATTATTCGACTCCGTAGCAACATCTATAGATCCACTTTCACCTGAAAATGCGATCATCTTTGCAGTGGGCCCACTAACAGGCATAGCACCTATGTCAGGGAGACATGCAGTGGTTTCAAAGTCCCCGCTTACCAATACAATTTTTGATTCCAGTGCAGGCGGTCTCTTTGGAGTGGAATTAAAGCGCTGCGGCTATGCCGCGCTAATAATCAAGGGGAAGGCAGATTCACCGGTTTATATAGAGATTCACGGTGAAGAGATAGATATAAAGAATGGACTCAAGCTCTGGGGGCTAAATGTTAAGGATACAGTTAAGATTTTATCAAAAAAAGGGCGAGTTGCCTGCATTGGCAGAGCAGGGGAGAAGTTGAGCAAGCTTGCTAATATAATCAGCGATGGAAATCATGCTTGCGGTAGAGGTGGTCTAGGTGCTGTTATGGGCTCGAAAAAGCTTAAAGCAGTAGTTGTAAATGGCTTTTTGAATTTAAAACCTGTGAATGAAAAGAAATACCGCCTTGCAGAGACTCGCGCGATGCGCTTGATTAAAGCGAGTCAAGCATTATCCAAAGGTTTAGCTGAATATGGCACGCCTGCACTTGTGAATTTAATGAACCACCTGCGAGTTCTACCTGCAAATAACTTCCGTGAAAGGGGATTTGCACGCGCGGAGGAGATATCAGCTGAATATATCAAAGAAAACTTCAAACTGAAGAGAAAATCTTGTGCTAAGTGTACAATTGCCTGTAAAAGAATTATAAGAGACTCAGAGCTATCGATACCTGAGTATGAAACAATATGGGCTTTCGGTGCGAATCTCAGCAATCACGATATAAGAGAAATTATAAAAGTGAATGATCTTTGCAATGACTATGGCATCGATACTATTTCAACTGGAGCAACAATAGCAAGCTATGCAGAGCTCAATAACCTTGAGATTAGCAATCCCAGTGAATTGGTAAAAATAGTAGCTGAAAAAATAGGAGTGGGCGAGGCGTTGAGTGAGGGGTCGCTTGCTTACTGCAGAGCAAAAGAGAGATCTGAGGCAAGCATGACTGTTAAAGCACTTGAAATACCTGCCTACGACCCTCGAGGTCTATGTGGACAGGCACTTGCATATGCAACTTCTAACCGCGGAGCCTGCCATCTTCGAGCATACATGGTTGCTATGGAAATTCTCGGCAAGCCGAAGCTCATCGATCGCTTCACCTTCACTGGAAAGCCAGCGCTTGTTGCTCTGCTCCAGAATTTATCAGCCGCAGTTGATTCACTGATACTCTGCAGATTTTCATCTCTCGCACTGAGCGAAAAGGAATATGCTGATCTTTTGAGCGCTGCACTCGGGGAAGAAATAACCTCTCAAGATTTAATCCTGATTGGAGAGAGAATTTGGAACTTGGAGCGGCTTTTTAATATTCGAGAGGGTTTCACATCTAAAGATGATAGCTTGCCTGAGAGATTTTTCTCAAATGATGGGTTGAGTAGAAAAGAATTTGAACTTGCATTGAAAGAATACTACCAAGTTCGAGGGTGGAATGGCGAAGGAGTGCCAGCTCTGGACAAGCTTGAAGCACTTGGACTGCAGAGCGAGGCTGAGAAATGTGGCGTGAAATGGCAAAAGAAATAGCAAAATATGGAAAAATATTGGTGGAAAGAGGGCTGGTAAGCGGCCACTTTGGCAATATAAGCATTCGAGCAGGAAATAAAATATTAATAACCAGAACCGGTGCCAAACTTGATGAACTTGATGAAAATTCAATCGTTGAGGTGGAGATTGAAAAGCCAACGAGCTTTGACTTGATAGCATCTACCGAAACAATTGTGCATCGCGAGATATACAAGCAAACATCTGCACTTGCAATTATACACGCTCACTCTCCATTTGCAGTCATTGAATCTCTATTGCTGAGGAAAAAATACTTAGACCCAGCTGATACTGAGGGGCAGTACTTCCTTCATAGAATACCAATCATTTCCGGAGCGATGGGCTCAACGGAATTAGCAAGGGGCGTGGGTCTTGCACTGAAGGAACATAAAGGTGTTATAGTCAAAGGGCACGGTACTTTTGCAGCTGGCAAGACCCTCGAAGAAGCCTTTGTCTTTACCTCGATGATTGAGCATAGCTCTATGGTGAAATACTACTGCAACTTGGCTAGGAAGAAATAGACAAATAGTCCCTTTTCATATAATAATGGAGCAATAATGAAGCGCAAGCAGCTCGAAATACTGCTGGAGAAAGTAAAGGGCTTTTCAAATGCCAAAGTTGAAATGGAGCAGTATTTTACGCCAGCCTCAATTGCTGCAGAGCTTTTGCATTTTGCATACATGCGAGGGGATTTAAAAGGAGTGATCTATGATCTTGGATGCGGTACAGGAATCCTAGCAATAGGAGCGAAATTGTTAGGGGCAGAAAAAGTTATAGGCATAGACAGCGATATAAATGCGCTTAGGATAGCAAGAGAAAATGCAAAGCAGCTTGATGTAGAAGTGGAATTCATCGCTTGCGATGTCTCCCAAGTAAGAGGGAGCGCAGATACAGTTGTGATGAATCCTCCATTTGGCGCTCAGAAAAAGGGAGGCGACCGTCCATTCTTAAATAAAGCACTGGAAATTGCTAAGGTGGTGTATTCGATTCATAACGCTGGCAGCAGGCAATTCATCGAAGAATTTATTCGAGATAAAGCCAGAATAACCCATTTCAAGCGAATGCTTTTCCCAGTGAAACGAACGTTTAAATTTCATAGAAGAGACATTGAGCGCATAGAAGTTGAGCTGTATAGACTCGAGAGGCGATGATATGGATAACAAATTCGTAATCCCTGGCGACTTCATAGGTACTTCTGAGGAATTCATCGCAGGACCTGGTACCTATGAAGAAAAAGGAAGTATATTTGCCAGCATAGCAGGCTATGTTAAAATAAATCGCAGGGA
The DNA here is from genome assembly GCA_037443105.1 of Methanocellales archaeon. Classification (GTDB taxonomy): domain Archaea; phylum Halobacteriota; class JAWCLZ01; order JAWCLZ01; family JAWCLZ01; genus JAWCLZ01. Next base: position 2,927 of record JBBIOZ010000013.1, on the reverse strand, counting down.
AAGAGTGGTTAGCGTGCTCCCAAGCACAAATGCACCCCCTCTTCCTAAAGCTGGCGATGTGGTTGTTGGTAGAATTGTTGATTTAAAAAACTCTGTAGCGCTTGTTGAGGTAGCACGCATTAAGGGCAAAGAGGATAGAGAAATACCCAGTATTGGACCGGGCGCGATTCACATTTCAAATGTTAAAAGTTCCTATGTGAATGAACTTAGTAAGGAATTTGCAATTAATGATATAGTGAAAGCCAAAGTAATCGACACGCGGACAATGAGGCTAAGCACAGCCGATAAACATTTAGGCGTACTCAAGGCATATTGCACAAGATGCAGAGCTTCGCTAAAGCGAAAAAACAATTCCTATGCTCTCATTTGCCCGAGATGCGAGCGCATTGAGACTAGGAAAATCTCTGAAGATTACGGCTTGGGAATTATTTGAGGAGAGATTGAAAATGGAAATAAAAGTTTTATCCAAATCTGAGAGAGAAATTGAAATCGAAATTTGTGGCGAGGGACACACTTTTTTAAATCTAATGAAATCAGCATTGCTTCAGGATAAACGCGTGGAAGCAGCGACCTATGATATAGAACATCCTTTGATAAGTGATCCAATATTATATCTAAGAACAGATGGCTCAGATCCCTTTGAAGTTTTAAGAGACGCTGCATCGCAGATAAGCAAGCAATGCGATGAATTTAAAAAGAAATTTTTAAGCGCAGCTAGCAGGGCATAACTTCAGCTATGCTTCGGCTATGCTTCAGCTATGCTTCAGCTATCCTTCGGCTATGCTTCAGCTATGCAGTGGCAACTCCACCTGCTTCAATCTCTTCTATTTTAATCAACTCTCCCAAGGAGGATACCTTGTCCGCGAACTCTCTAGCTTTCAGCCAAGCTTCTTTTTCTGACTCCGCTTCCACGAAATATATACAGTGCACTTTCCAGATTCTCATTTTCAAAGACCTTTCTGTCTTACTTTATACATTGATATTTATATTTTACCGATGCATATGCTTTTAAATCTAGCCATTATCTTATCCATTGTATGCATATCAAGCCGGAGATACGCATTCTAGGCATAGACGACTCCCCGCTTATTTCAAAAAAGGTTCTGCTAATTGGAACTATCTTCAGAGGAGGCAAGTGGTTGGATGGAGTGCTTAAAACTGAAGTTGAGCGAGATGGCTTGGATGCCACGAGGCAGATAATAGAAATGGTTAAAAACTCAAGGCATTATAGGCAGCTGAGAGTGATGATGCTGAATGGCGTTACCTTAGCTGGTTTTAATGTAGTTGATATCAAAAAAGTTTTCAAAGAAGTTAAAATCCCGGTCATCATAGTAATGCGCTCAAAGCCAGATTTCAAAGCAATTGAAGCAGCCCTTCAAAATCTAAGCAAGCCTAAGATAAGGCTTGCGATGATAAAGCGCGCCGGTGAGATCTATGAGGTTAAAACCCAGCGAAGAGGACTGCCAGTTTATATGCAGTGCACTGGTATCGATTATGAGGATGCACAGAAGATTGTAAAGCTAGCATCAACTCACAGTCGGGTACCTGAGCCATTGCGAGTGGCGCATTTAATTGCAACTGCGATGACCTATGGGGAATCCGCGGGGAGGTCAAGGGCTTAAATTTCTATTCCCTGTAATTCCTTCAATCTTCAGCAATTTTCGCTTTACATCAACCCCAGCCACATAGCCTCCAATTGAACCATTTTTACGTATTACTCGATGGCATGGAATGATTATGGGAACAGGATTTTTAGCCAGAGCATTGCCAACTGCTCGAATTGCATTTGTGCCTGTTCGATGTGCAAGCTCAGAGTAGCTTATAGCCACTCCGAATGGTATTTTCCTAGTTTCATTCAGCACTGCTCTTTCAAAGCTTGTGAGAGTTGAAAGAGAAATGGTATACTTTGAAAAATCAACCGCCTCTCCATCTAAATATCTCTTTAAATCCTCGGCAATTCTGCCTCCGCCTTTCGCTACCCCCTTAGGCAGTTTGCTCAATGTAAGCCTTTTGATAATGCTATCCTCGATCTCGATATGAATATACAGTTCCAGCTTTGGAGAGTAAAAAGATATCATAGAAGGTACCAGTCGTAGTTATCGCGAGATGCAGTGGCTGTATCCACAATCCATCTCTTCATTCCATATAGTTCTGTAATGGCATCCGCTAGGTCTTGGAGGTATTCTTTTCTACTCAAGCTGCCGTATATAAATGGCTTGTTCTCAAGTTTATTCCGCTCAAGCGTTTCCTCCTTGGGCACTACAATCACGCTTATTCTGCTGAGCTCGATGGCTTTGAGCATTGCTTTGCGGAAGTCTCCAATGCAGTAGGCTATTCTATATTTATAGTTTTCTCTAGATATCTGCTGAGCCTCTGGCTTTCGATTTCAATGAATTGTTTTTTAACCTCAGCCACATTGCACTTGCCAAGCATGAAGTTATAGTGCATGAAGGGATATTCGGTATCAAGCTCTCGCGGTGTCACCCCGCAGGTGCCAAATGCCACGATGTGAACTTTTTCCTGCGGGAGCAGGCTGAAGATCACCTTATCGTAGGTCTTGTGAGACGGGCTGGCGTGATAGGGCTTGACCTTGGCGCAGGGCACAAAGATACAGAGCTCTCTCTTCGGGGGCTTATATTGAGTTAAAATCCATTCATTTGCTCTAACGATATCGGGATGGGTTATCACTCTCTCGCCCACTAGGGGCTCTTTTGATCGCTCGTTCTCTGGAATTATCATCTATAGCAATGCAAGACTCTCAAGTTCTTTAACAATTCTCTCAACTGCCGCTCCTGCATCCTGGGGTTTTTTCCCACCAGTTACCACAAGCTTTCCTGAACCGAAAAGCAGCACCACTACTTTTGGTTCATCGATGCGATACACCAAGCCTGGGAATTGCTCAGGGTCGTAATCAGCGCCCTCCAGCG
>JBBIOZ010000012.1:0-26804 GCA_037443105.1 Methanocellales archaeon | reverse complement strand
GATTATAATAATTTTGATAATAGCCTTTGGCATTCAAATGTATCATGCATTTCAAGCACGGTGAATCGAATGAGCAATTTTGAATACAAGCAAGCAATTGTTGTGAGGGGGGATTTGAAGCTCTCAAAGGGCAAGATAGCTGTTCAAGTTGCCCATGCTGCCATTGAAGCCTATGAAAGAGCAGAGGAGAAAATAAAGAAAGCTTGGAGGAGTGAAGGCCAGAAAAAAGTGGTGCTTAAAGTAGGCTCATTAAGCGAATTGCTTGATCTAAAGGCGAGGGCAGAAAGCCTAGGCTTTACTTGTGCATTGATCGCAGACGCAGGCTTAACAGAAGTACCCCCTGGAACTATAACTGCACTTGGAATAGGACCTGAGAAGGCAGAGAAGCTGGATGCTTTAACTGGTAATTTAAAGTTGCTCTGAGTTATTCTTATTTAATGCTCTCAAGTTATTCTTATTTAATGCTCTCAAGTTATTCTTATTTAATGCTCTGAAGGGTTATTCTTATTTAGGTATCTGTGAAGTAATCTCATATGAATCTCAAGGCATATTTAATCAGAAGGATGCTTTCTCTATTCCCGGTTCTGCTTGGCGTGAGTTTCATTACCTTTGCAATATCCCATTTGATACCCGCAGATCCTGTCAGGGTATGGGCAGGTGCGCGTGCCACTGCTGAGCAGATAGATATAATAGCGGCACAATATCACCTTTATGAGCCCATTCACCTGCAGTATTTTTATTATCTCAGTGATTTGCTGCACTTCAATTTGGGAATTTCACCCACCACAAATAGACCAGTTGCTCAAGACCTAGCGGAATATTTCCCAGCAACACTCGAACTTGCGATTTGCAGCATGTTTATTATTATCATCTTCGGAGTTTTCCTAGGCGTGCTCGCAGCATTTCAAAAAAATAAAGCACTCGATAAAATAGTAAAAGGGGTGGCAGCCCTCGGGATTTCAATGCCAATATTCTGGCTTGGCCTTGTACTGCAGCTTATCTTCTATTACCAGCTCGGCCTCTTTCCCTACGGAGGGCGAATTTCGGGAGTGCCACCTCCAATGCATATAACTGGACTTTATATTCTGGATAGCCTGCTCACTCTTAATCTTGAGGCACTGCTCAATAGCATGTGGTGCCTCGCACTGCCCTCGTTTACCCTTGGCTTTGGTTTAATGGGAATAATTCTGAGACATACAAGGGCAAGCATGCTTGAAATTTTGAGCCAAGATTATATAACTGCAGCTAGAGCCCGAGGGCTGCCTGAGCGCAAAGTGCTATTCAAGCATGCGCTTAAAAATGCTTTAATACCAACAGCTACGATGGGGGGCTTTCTCTTCAGTCTGCTTCTCGGAGGTGCAGTTGTTACTGAAACTGTATTTGCATGGCCCGGCATAGGACGCTATGCAGTTGGCTCTATGTTAAGCCTTGACTTTCCAGCGATAATGGGAGTTACCCTGCTTGCAGCTGTTATCTACGTGATAGTGAATTTCACTGTGGATATCATCTATGTATTACTTGACCCGAGGATAGGATATTGAAGCCATGGCGGTGAATCTCAAACTAGCAATTGAGCTTGCAAGGCGGAAAAGTTCAGCAGCAATAGGGATAGGGATTCTTCTTTGCCTCATCCTCGTCGCTATATTTGGACCAATTCTCCTGCCCGGCGATCCTTATGAGTTGAATTTTGAGGAGAAGCTACAGCCTCCAAGTGCTCGGCATATCTTCGGAACAGATGAATTCGGCAGAGATATATTTATACGAGTTATATATGGCGCGAGACTTTCACTTGGAATAGCTGCGATGACGCTTTTTATCTCAGCTGTTTCAGGCACCATTGCCGGGATGATCGCTGGATACCTAGGAGGCTGGGTCGATGAAATAATGATGAGGATGGCTGATATTTTTCTCTCCATCCCAAGTTTAATCTTAGCACTTGCAATTACAGCTGCACTTGGACCAAGTATACATAATGTAATGATAGCAATTGGAATAGCATGGTGGCCTATGTATGCGCGATTGATGCGCGCACAGGTGCTCGCGGTGAAGCAAAATCAATATGTACTCGCTTCACAGGCAATGGGAGGCGGTGCAAGCCATATATTGCTTCGGCACATTCTCCCAAATTCAATCTCGCCAATTATAATAAGCGCTGCCATGGATATAGGCAATATCCTTCTTGCTGTAACTGCTCTTGGATTCATTGGATTTGGAGCACAGCCCCCAGCGCCAGAGTGGGGCAGGCTGGTAACTGATGGAAGGGTTTATTTACTCTCAGCTTGGTGGTATTCCACGCTGCCTGGCTTTGCTATTTTCATCGCAGTGCTAGGCGCAAATCTATTAAGCGATGGCCTCAGGGATATCCTTGACCCGAGGTGGAGATATGAATGAAGTTTTACTCAGCGTTAAAAACCTGAGAGTGAGATATCTTACGAGGGACAGCATAGTAAAAGCCGTTGATGGCGTGAGCTTTGAGGTAAAGAAAGGTGAAACTTTAGGGCTTACAGGTGAAAGTGGATGCGGCAAAACTACAACTGCACTTGCTATCCTCAAGCTGCTGACAAATGCAATCATCGAGGGCGAGGTGCTTTTCAATGGGGTGGATTTATTGAGAAAAACTGAGAAGGAACTTCGCTTAATTCGCGGTAGGGAGATCTCCATGATATTTCAGGAATCAACAGGTTTAAATCCAGTGCTAAAAATTGGGGAACAAATTCGCGAGGTGATAGAGGTGCATAAAAGCTCTATGCATCCCGAGGAACTCCTTAGCTTGGTTGAGCTTCCAGAGCCAAAAATTCTGCTAAACTGCTATCCCCATCAGCTGAGCAGCGGGATGAGACAGAGAGTAATGATCGCGCTGGCAATTGCAAGCAAGCCAAAACTCGTGATAGCTGACGAGCCAACAGCAATGCTTGATGCCACGATTCAGCTGCAGATTTTAAATTTGCTGAAGCATCTTAGGAAAGAACTTGAACTTGCAATGCTATTCATATCCCACGATTTGAATATATTAACGCAAATATGCGATAGGATAGCAGTTATGTACGCAGGGAAACTCATAGAGCTATATCAGGCAAATGCAGAGCCATTCCATCCTTATACTCGCTTCCTCTTGGGTATATCTTCGAGTTTCGAGACCGAAGAGGCTTCTCCTCTCTCACGCGGTTGCTTCTTCCAAAAGCAATGTAAATACGCTAGGCCAGTTTGCTATGTTGATGAACCTGAATTCCAAGAAGTAGAGCCAGAGCATTTTTTAAGCTGCCACATAAGGAGCTGGATATAAAATATGAATATTGTGGAGGCAAATGAGCTGCGTAAATACTTTGAGATCAAGGAAGGGTTAACTGGAATAGGAAGGAGGAAAGCCATACGCGCAGTAGATGGGATAAACTTAGCCATCAAAAGAGGTGAAACTTTAGGCTTGGTAGGGGAGAGCGGATGTGGGAAGACCACTACCTGCAAGCTACTTTTACGCTTATTAGAGCCAGATGCAGGCAGTGTAATATTCGATGGTATTGAAATTACAAAGCTTGGGAGGACTGAGCTGAAGCAGCTTCGACCGCAGATGCAAATGGTCTTTCAGGATGTATCAACTGCATTCAATCCAAGGATGAAAATAGAGGAGATAATAAGCGAGCCCCTTGAAATATCCGGATTAAGCGAGAAAGAGAGGAAAGAGCGACTGAAAGAAATAATGAGGGATACAAAAATAAGCCCTAGTTTTCTGGATAAATATCCGCATCAGCTCAGCGCTGGTCAAAAACAGCGCGTTGGAATCGCTAGGGCTTTGATTTTAAAACCCAAGTTTTTAGTTGCAGACGAACCGGTTTCGCATCTCGATGCAGCAATACAGATGCAAATTTTAAATCTGCTCAAGGATTTAAAAGAGAAACAAAACCTGAGCTATCTCTTCGTGGCGCATGATTTAAAAGCAGTAAGATATATAGCTGACCGCGTTGCAGTTATGTACCTCGGTAAAATCTTGGAAACTGCAAGCTGTGAATCGCTATTCGCCAGGCCAGCGCATCCATATACAATTGCTCTGCTCGAATCTGCAAGCGCGAAGGGGGAATGGATACTGCTGCATGGAGAGCCGCCGAGTGCAGTAAATCCACCACTTGGCTGCAGATTTCACACCCGCTGCCCGGTGCGAGAGCGAATATGCATGGAGGAAGAGCCTGAGATGATAAAAGTAGGCAAAGAGCACTTTGCCGCATGTCATTTCATATAAATTACTGTCCTGCAGAGCATTAACTCTCAGCCGCGCGTGTTCAATGCATTGATGATATCCCTTCTGGTAACTATACCTACAATTTCATCATTCAAGTTGAGCACTGGCAGGCCGCCTATATCCTCCTTAAGCATGAGCTTCTTTGCATCTTCAATCAAAGTGTTTGTTCTCACATATTTTACATCCATGGTCATGATATCCTCAACTAGCAGCTTTTTCACTCTGCTGCCTTGATGTATCCCTGGAACTAAATCTCGAAATGATTTGAAGGCTTTTGCGATGTCGGTTTCAGTAATAATACCTATAAGTTTGCTTCCCTCAACCACTGGCAGTCTGCCCACATCTCTATTAAGCATTAGCCTTCTAACGTGAACAACTCTATCGCTCCTAGCAGCGTTTATTGGCTCGCTCATTATCTCAGAAACGTAGCCATCGAGATGAATTACTTTGAGCACCTCCTTCGGAGTGATCCAGCCTGCAAGTTTGCCTTGATAAACAGCGAGCGCTTCAGCATTTTTCAAAAGTGCTAGTACAGCGCTCAGGTCTGCATCAGGTAATATCTTGCTGTATTTATTGCTCACAGCAGTTGAAACATGTAGCTGAGTCGCTGGAATGCTTCCCTTCCGCCTCGAACCCAGTGCTCTAACGATTTCCCTCAGAGTAATAATACCAGCCAGCTCACCATCGCTCAGTACAAGCAGCGCTCTCCTCTTTTTTTTCTCCATTAAATCAAGCGCATTTGAAAGAGCTTCATTCTTATCTATCGTAACCGGCTCTTCCATTATATCACGCGCAAGCATTAAATCACCCCCCTTGCAATTGCAGCTACAATATCAGTCTTAGAGATCATCCCGAGGAGCTCTTCATTTTTCACTGTTATCGCATCAACATCTTCTTCAATGATCATTTTCGCCGCAGTTGTGGCGAGTGCTTGAGATTCAATTGTGAAGAGAGGGGAGGACATGATATCCTCAGCCAGCAGCATTACTTTTTTAACATAGCGATATTCCCTAATACCGGCAGGTGAGGATTTGCGAGTGAGTTTTAATTCCCTCTCTGGAAGTCCAGCGCCACGCTCTGGATTTAACTCTACAAATGCAAGGTCTGAAAGAGTAATTATACCTGAAGGGGTGCCCTTTCCATCGACCACTATTACCCGGTCCACCCCATTTTCATTCATTTGATCGATCACGTGATTGACCGAGTGATATCTATGCACGGTTACGATCGTTGAAGACATGATATCTCTCACTTTAACCTCAGATTTAGAATTAGAGAACCACTTGACCAGGTCTAACGCTGCGAGCATGCCAATAAGCCTTTCATTTTCTACAACTGGCAAACCCCTAATGTTATTCTCAATCATAAGCTCAGCTGCCTGCTGAGGCGTTGCAGATGGATAAATGGTTATTGGTTTTTCGGTCATTACAAGTTTCACTGGAATTCGATCAATAGGTCTCCTCCTCCAGCTGGGCTCAGCTTGAAGCAGCCGTTGAGTTAAATCTACCTTTGTTACCATTCCAACTAGTTTCTCCCCCTCTGTAACTGCAAGTCTCGAGACCTTTCGCTTAAGCATGAGGTTTCTCGCCCTAGCTATTGTATCGCTTGGGGATATAGTGTAAACAGGAGCGGACATTATTTTATCTATCGATATTATTTTATTTATTTTATTTATATTTTTCACCCTCTTGCTCTTCTCCCATTTCAAAGACGGCACGCAGGAAATCTCTCTCGGTAATTATCCCGAGTAGCACTCCATCTTTGATGACTGGCAATGCGCCGATGTCCTTCTGCTTTAAAACTTCAGCAGCGCTGGCAAGGGTATCCTCAGGGGCGATTGTGGTTAAATCTCTGGACATCAATATCTTCACAGGCATCTCAAGCGCTTCCTGAATATGCCCGGTCACAAGCTTGCTGAATACCTCTCCGCTTGCGAAGTATTTTAAGATATCGCTTGTGGTTACCATTCCAAGCAATACACCATTGCTAACTATTGGCAGCCTTCTAAAACCCTCGCTAACCATGAGCTTTATTGCTCTTTCAATTGCGAGACTTGGCGGAGCTGTAACTAAGTTTTTGCTCATATAGGCTTCCACAGTCTTGCTGCTCATGGTAGGTGAAACTATGAATAGCACGTCTCTCTCCGAGATAATCCCCACGATTCTATTTTCCTTATCAACAACCGGCAGCCCTCCTTTTTTATGAGCGATCATAAGCGCAAGTGCTTCCTTGAGCGAGCCGCTTCGCTCGATGGTTATTACATTTTTCTCCATGATTTCGCGAACTTCTTCATTGATAGCTGCCAGCAAATTGCCTGAGTATCGATTCTGCACAATCCTGTGCCGCTCCCCTCCTCCCAGGAAGTCCATTATATCCAGTGCAGTTACTATTCCAACAAGCCTATTTGTACCTGCATCTGCGACTGGAATTCTTAGATATCCATATTGAGTCATGGTTTTTATAGCACCCATTACCGTCATTGTGGGAGGCACAGTTATAACCTCTCTATTTGCTATTTTCATAACCTCGCCATTGCGCTCAGGAATCCTTGACTTAAAATCCACTGGACCGTAGTCCTTGGTGCCTCTCCCAAACATTTCCGCGCCTTTCCTAGGAGGAGCTGTGCTCCCAGTTTTTTTAGCATCTTTTTTCCTTAACATTTAACCACACTCATATATGCCCTTATGATATCGTACCGGTCGATGATTCCAGCTAGCTTGCTATTTCTAACCACCGGAATCCTCCCTATATCATATTTAAACATCAATTCAGCAGCTGCTTTTACACTGCTCTCAGGCGACACCGTGTAAACTGGAGTCCTCATAACCTTCTCAACCTTGGGGGTGAAGTTCAATTTCTTCCGCTCATCTTCCTTTCCAATTCTAACATAGCCTGATTTCACAATATCCGACCTAGTGATGATACCTATCAATTTATTTTTCCTGACAACAGGGAACCCTGAAATACCGAATTCAATCACATTCGCCCAGATCTTGCTAATTGGGTCATTTGGGCTGCAAACTTTAACATTCGTTGTCATTATAGCTTTCACCTGTAGATTTGCAAGTTTATTGAGATCGATCGCTTTAAAAATGTCAACGATGCTTAGCATTCCCAGAAGCACTGGGTTGTGAGGCGACTCAACTACTGGTATGCGTGTAATCTCACTCTCGATCATCACCTTCGCGGCTGCTTCTAAATCCATTTCGGGCGTTATCACAGGCGAAGGCTGAGTGAAGCCCTTGACCGTTACATTTGACTTGGTGCTTGTCACTTTTAGTACATCTTGAATGGTTATAATACCCTTCACTCGATTTTTCTCATCCACAACCGGTAGAGTCCGAAAGCGATGGTCGCGCATGAGCTGCCTAGCTTTTGTCAGAAATTCATCTTCTTTAATGAATACCGGTCTCTGAGACATCACTTCTTTTATCTTCATCGAGAGCTCCCCATTTTACAGTTCATTCTTTTAATTCATCCTTGCAGCTCTCACAAACAAGAATTCCATCTATTGATTCCAGCGACTCAGAGATCGCAGCACATCTCTCGCAAATACCTTGAACAAAACTCCCGGAGATTTTACCTTCTGAAAGAGGTTCTCTATTTATCTCCATCAATTCCAGTAAAGTTTCATTCAACTCCGCAGATGCCGCAATTACATCTGTGTCTGTGACAATACCAAGGAGTTTGCCTCTCTCAACTACAGGCAGCCTTCGAATATTCATTTTAACCATCTTCCTCGCCACCTCGATTAAGCTTGAATCCGGCGAGATTGTGATCAAGGGCGACTTCATAAGTTTGGCTATTTTCATCTCACTTGGCTTCATATTCGTGGCAATAATCTCCCTAACCATGTCGCGCTCGGTTACTATACCAACAGGCTCGTCTTTTTTCATCACAATCACGCTACCAACGTCGTGTTTTATCATCTCCTTCGCGGCATCTAATGCACTTCCATTTATATCGATGGTTACAACTTTCTTGGTCATGATCTGACTCACTGGGATGTGGCGGCTTCTTCTAAGCGGTGTTTTTTCACTTTTTTCAATCATTTTAAACCTCTGCGCAGGTCTATCAATAGTTAATACAATTCAATGCCTTATCAATTTTTTGCGAGAAGCGAAAAAAGAGCTATTTTGAGATCCAGAAGGGTGGAATTTCTTTGGTATTCTCATACTGCTTAGCGGTGCTATGAGGCACTTCTATCCTAAGATTCACTGGCTGATCTATTGCGCCACCGTAGAAGAGATAGTAGTTGCCTGCCTCTTTAACTGAATTCCTCGAAATAATCAATGCTCCATCCCCGCTGATTTCCAGAACAGTTAAGTCGTTGAAGCCGTGCAGAGAATTTACAAGTTCAGGTTCAATTGCTTTACCTCCAAGCAGCCATAGATAGAACTTAGCAAAGATGCTTAGCTCATACTCCAAGTAGATATATAGATCTGATCCGCTGCTTTTGATGGTGACCTTCTTCAGCGATAAAAAATTAGCGCCATTTGAAGCGAGGGCAGTGCTGCTTAATAGGCATATTAAGATTAACGCTATCGCTATCTTCTGGGGCATTTAATTTACTTCTAATCGAGCTTTTTATCAATTTTGTGGTATTACTTTGCTGTTATCAAAGACCAGAGCATGAGCAGCGCTAAGAGAAGTAAAAAGCCCACGAAAAATATTTTCTGCCTCCTCTGCGATTTGCTAAACTCTCTTTCACATTTCTCGCTGCAGTAAAGCAGCTCCTCATCAACTGCTTTGCCGCAGACAAGACAGTGCTTGTGAGGGGTTACTTTAACCATTTATCTTCTTTCACCTTTTCAGCGAAACGACTTAGTATGTATAGCACCACGTATATATGGGTTCCTCTTTAAGGACGGGATTGATTTGAAAATTGTGATTTCAATCGGCGGGTCGATAATCGCTCAGCAGATAAATGCAGAGAAATTTGCTGAATATGCAAAAGTAATAAAGAAAATTGCAGGGAAGCACGAGGTCGCGGTGGTAACAGGCGGTGGAGCTATCGCACGGAATTATATAGATGCCGCTAGAAAGCTGGGCGCTGATGAAGCAAGCTGCGACTTAATCGGCATAGAAGTTACCAGACTGAATGCTAGACTGCTCATTTCAGCTCTTCACCCGGATGCCTATCCTGAGCCGGCTTTGAATTATAAAGAGGCTAAATCTGCTCTTAACTCAGGCAAAATCGTGGTAATGGGCGGGGTTGCTCCAGGTCAAACGACCGATGCGGTTGCTGCAATCCTCGCTGAATATCTCAAAGCAGACCTCCTAGTTAATGCCACCTCAGTAGATGGTGTATATAGCTCGGATCCAAAACTTGATCCAAGCGCTAGAAAATTCGATAAATTAAGCCCAAGCGAACTTGTAGATATAGTTATGAAGCTTGAGATGAAAGCTGGCTCTAGATCGCCAATCGATCCATTGAGTGCAAAGATAATTGAACGCTCAGGCATTCGAACCATCATTTTAAATGGCGAGAATCCCAAGAATCTCTTGGATGCAATTTTGTTAAAAAAGAAGGTAGGCACGATCATCAATTGCTAAAAGAGCGCTATTTGATGCGTTTTATCTCCTTAATTCTCCTAATACATACATCAGCTGTGAAGAGAGCGAGAGCTGCAGCGATGAAATACATACTTACGTCTTTTTTCTCCTTCACCACCTTCATTCCCTTTGCCTTAACATCTTCCACCAGTTTTTCCCTAGCGCTGGCTTCATCGCTGTACACTTTACCCCCGCTGGCTGCGATGATCTCCGCGAGGTCGCTATTGAAGCCGAGTTTTTCATATTCGACTGGATAGTTGACCGCTATTAAGTAGCCTGAGAGGTTGTAAAAGCCGGTTTTAGCAGCGCGGAATGAAGCTTGATAGCTATCCTCGCCTATTCTGGAGAAAGTCAAAGGTTCGCCGTCCAAGGATAGTATAGGTATATTCTTCGAGGTCACCTCGATGTATACTTCATCCCCTAGGCGAGCATCGCTGGCATCAATCTTTGGATCGATTCCTTTTTCAGGGTCTCCAATTGCATAGTTAACCATCGCGGATATCAGCTTTGAATTATTGCCATGATAAACCTGAGAGGCCCATTTATTTCCATTATCCGTGGTGAATGCAACCACTCTGCCCAAGCCAAATTGCCAGACTGTTACTATGGGATTTCCATCCTCGGTGACGATTATAGATCTTGCGCTGAATTTAGGCGTGGCGTGATTAAAGCCTGTTATTGTTGCATTGAACCTCGTGCCCCTGAGATTTTGAGCTATGAAATGATTTGGATCAGCTACCCCTAAGCTGAATTCAGTTTTCTGTGTTTCCTCTTTCTTCTTTTCCTCGAAGAGCAGGTTAATCGGCGGAGCCTCCTCTAAGTTGTAGAAAGCTCCATTGCCCTTAGTAGCTAGTTCAGCCATCAAGATATCATCTCCAGGGGCGACGTTTACGCCAATTATATATAGCGAGATTCCTTTGCGCGCCATTTTCACAGCCTCCTCAGCTAGCCTAGCACCGCCATCGCTTGGATAACCATCTGTGAGCATTATTACAATGCGCTTGCCTTGGAATGTTTCAAGCGTTTCAGTGGCATTTTTAAGAGCTGGAAGAATATAAGTATTCGAAGGATTTATGACCGGCTGAAGCTTAGAAATTGTGTCTTTTATCCAAGTTCTATTTGGATATTGATCCAGTGGCACCACGATGTATTGATACCGCTCAAAGGCAATCACTCCGATGGAACTATTCAAAGGCAGCTGATCCAGCACTTCAGCCACATATCCCTTTATATAATCCAGTACAATCCCATCGCCATATGGAAAACTAGTGCTCCCGGAGATATCCATCAGAAATAGTATGCCTATTTCCTCAGCTGGCTTCTCGCTGAGCCATGGATAAACTGGGAGCAATGCTTGAAACGCTGGGAAGTTCTCATAACTACCGCGATCAAACGCTTGATCCCCGCCTGCCACCACCAGTCCTCCGCCATCGCTTATATACTTAGCTAGAGCTTCAACTTCAGCGGAGCGCAGTTTAGCTGCATGTATATTATCAAGCACCACGGCTGAGTACAGCTCAGGATATTTTAACTCGCTGAGTACATCTACTCTGTAGAGGTCTCGAAGTACTTGGGAAAGAGGGCTATCGGCGGCATTGCTTACCAGCAATACTCGCGGCTTCTCCACCACATTTATAGCTTTGTAAAAAACATTATTCTCAGCAAAAAAATCGCTGGAATAAGGCTTCACCTCGACTTTCATTGTATGAGAACCGGTGCTTGTGAACCTGTGGGTGATGGTGATTTTTTCACTTTTATTAACAATTTTATTGAGCTTTAGTTTATCATCTATCCATACAGTGAGATTGCCCTTTATCTCGTCATTTCCAACTTTCTGCACCATTACATCAAAGGCAGCTTCACTGCCTGCGATTACCCTCTTCGAACCAGCGATGGTAACTGAAAAATCATTTTGACTGGGATTCAACTTTAAAGCATAAACACTTGTTCCAAGCGTATTTGCAATTGAAATTGCTTCATCCAGACTTCTACCGTAATTATTATTGCCATCGCTTATCAGCAGAATACCTGCATCGCTTTTGGCATTTTGCACTATTGCATCGCCAATTGCAGATTTCGTACCAGCAATATATCTCTGAGTAACAATCGTTTTTTGCTGAAGCGCCTCTGAAACCGTTGATACACGCGTTCTATCCATAACTGCCATGCTTTCAGTTTGATCTTCAATGATTATTATCTCTGGTTTATCATTCACATATACGCGCTCAGTTATCACAAATGGCGAGGCGATGGAGGCAAGCAGCAGACTAATTACAGTTACCCTTGAAGCTGTGAATAGGAATTTCCTTTTCTTGCTAAAGACGGCGAGCAAAAGCACAATTGGTATGAGTAGAGAGAAAACAACTGGATAGTCAAAGGCTATTGAAAACAGCAGAGACCTCTCGCTCCCTAACACGCTATTTATATAACTCAGCAGATCCTTGAACTTCAAATATAAGTAATCTAGGTCAAATAAGTAGCCTAGGTCTATACTTAAATTAAAAAAGGGAATTTGAATTTCCACTAGAGTTCACCTCTGCGCTTTAGATAAACAAGCTCCAGTCCAATTAGAGCTAAAGCAAGGCTTAATAGATAGGGCTCAAGACTGAGCTTCTCAATTTTTCTTTCGCCCGCTAGCTCTGGTTTTTTCAGCAAAGCAGCGGCTTCGCTGCTTAATTCAGAAGGTGAAAGATTGGATTCGCGTTCATCAAGTAAATTGGCAGAGATCTTTCGATCGCCAATTGAATAAATTCCCACCTCATTTAAAAGCAAATTCTTGGTCTCTATGGTTTTAGCACCAGCTTGAGATTCAAAGGTCACAACTTGTTCGGTTGGGAATGACAGAATTTCACCTGTTTTAAAATTAAAGTCCATTAAATTATAAGTAGCACTAACCCAGTCAATCAGCTGGAGCCAGAAAATCGGATAACTAGCTTTTACGTAGAAATCACCTGAGATTGCATCTCCAAGTGCGTTATTGGTTCCAATATAGATTACCTTTCCAAGTCCCTTAACCCAGTATGCAACTATAGGCGTGCCATCTCTCACAGCACTTGCTATAACAATTGAATTATTCTTTGCTCTTGCATTGAAATAATTGCTAACCCAGCCGAAGTCAATGCCGCGGCTGAATTCATTTTCCAAGTCCACCACAATCTTGGAAGAATTATTGCTTAACCCTGTGATTTCAACTGGTAAAAGCTCGCTAATTCCAATTTTTGGCAAATCTTGCGAGGCTAGAACCACTAGATTACCTCCGCTTTCCACATAAGTCTTTAAGTCAGCGACTGTGCCTGGTAAAAGAGAATTTTGCTTGATATTGGAAAGCACCACGAGGTCTTGGTCGAATTTGGGAAGTATAGGTGGCGTGGCGCTATAAAGCTTTGTATTGGGCATAACTTCCATTGCCACGTGCAAAGGAGAGGTCTTATTCTCGCTTATAACAAGCACGCTTCGAGCTTTAACCTTAGGCAAGCTGATGTAAATTGTATTATCAAGGGGGAAGTCATCCTCAGGCTGCAGAGTAATTTTCAAAATTCCCTCCCTTTGAGTTATATTCGTTAGAGTGAAGAAGTCACTGGTAAAAGCTGGAATGGTTCTTGTATCACTGCTTTGAAAGTGGTCGTTTAAGTAAACATTTACTGTTACCCTCTGCTTCTCTGCCATGAAGTTTTTCACCACAAATGAGAACTCATCATCTTTGAACTTTGTGCTTATGATACCAATATTCTTAGTACTGCTATTCCTCGCTACCTGCACATATTCTACTTCTATGTTCTTGCTGGCAATGATTTTCTCAGCAATCAAAGGAGATAAGCCCTCCCACCCGGCAAAGTCTGAGATCACAACAATTCTGCCTCTTTCTTTTCCAATTAATCCTCTGGCTAGTAAAATTGCATCACCAAGATTTGCTGAAGTAGCACTTGGGTGGAGTTGATCTAAAACTAGATTTGCATCTCTTGCTCCCCCTCTTTCGAATACCAGAACAGGTGCATTCATTGCCATAATTATGCTAACTCTTCCCTGTGTATATTGCTTTGCTAGGCTAACTGCTTGAGAAAATCTATTTGGCGCCACATCTCTCGCCTGCATGCTTGCACTGGCGTCTAGCACAATCACTGTATGATCAAAATCTGCTGCAGCAGCGAAGATGTATGGTCCAGAGAGTGCAATACTGAGTGCTGCAAGGGCGAGTAGCTGAATTAAAAGAAGTGGCTCAGCGATGAGCTTTTTTAAAATAGAATGATATCTCTTCTCTTTTTTCTCAGTATACATTATGAACATAAGCGATGGAATCTTAACCTCTTTCGGCTTGGGCTTCATTAGATATAGAATTATAACCGGGATTAAACTTGCAAGTGCAATGAGCAATAGAGAGTTCTCGAATTGCATTTACCTCGCCACCATTACTTCGAAGAAAGCATCGAATATTGGTTTGTCGGTGCGGAAAGTGTAAAATTCAGCTCCAACTCTATCGCAAGTTGCAGCTACAGCGTGGATGTGCTCTCGAAGTCTCTGAAGG
Source organism: Methanocellales archaeon (assembly GCA_037443105.1). Classification (GTDB taxonomy): domain Archaea; phylum Halobacteriota; class JAWCLZ01; order JAWCLZ01; family JAWCLZ01; genus JAWCLZ01. The sequence continues at coordinate 12,495 of JBBIOZ010000012.1, read as the reverse complement.
TATTCCTCCTTAAACCTAGGACTGATGTAGGTTTTGATGTTTTTCGCTGTCTCCAAATCATAAAGCTTAACATCTCCCTCCAGTTCTACATCCCACTCCTGCTTGTCCAACACTTGCACAAGAATCAGATCATGGCTTGCGAGGCGATAGATAGCGGAATTTATTGACTCAATTTTATCGAGGAAATCAGAGATCACTATCACCAGCGATTTAGAGGTAATTACTTTAATGTATTCCTCTATGCATCTCGCTAGATTTGTTTTTCCAGCAAGCTTTAGATTATTGAGATAGTCTATCATTCCCATCAAGTGGGCAGTACCTCGCTTGGTTGGCATTATATTTACATCTTCCGAGAACGTTGATATCCCAAATTTCTCGTTTTCTTTGGTTACAATATATGCGAATCCCGTGGCGAGCATTGCAGCGTAGTCGAATTTTGAGAGATTGCCACTTTTGAATTCCATACTCTTGCTTGCATCAAGCAGAATATGAGCAGTTAGGTTTTTCTCCTCCTCATACTGCCTTATATAGAGCTTCTCGGTTCTCGCATACAGCCGCCAGTCAATGGTTTTAATATCATCGCCAGGCATGTACTCGCGATATCCAACGATTCCAATACCCTTGCCATAGCGTATGGATCTTCTAGCGCCAGCGTAAACTGTTGAAACTCGCTTGCGCATCAGGAAACTGAATCTATCTAACTCTTCGAAGAAATCAGTTTCAATCAAAAGCCGATCACCTAGCTTGTTTTAGAATTTCTGCTATCACTTGATCTTTAGTTACACCCCTGCGCTCTGCTTCGAAGGTGAGAATTATTCTATGCCTTAGCACGGGATATGCCATCGCTTGTATATCCTCTCTACTGACATAGTTGCGGCCGTGTATGAGTGCCCTTGCTTTTGCAGCCAGTATCAAGCCAATTGAAGCTCTTGGAGAGGCGCCGTATTCGATGTGATGCTGTTTGGCATTTCGCGTGGCAGTTACAATATTTATGACATATTGCTTGATTTCCTCTGAGATCGGCACTTCTCTTGTTAACTGCTGCAGAGCGATTAATGTTTCTTTTTTTATCACGGGCTTTACAGCTGGAAGTACATTGCCAGTATATCGATCTATAATTGCCTTTTCATCGCTTGGCGCAGGGTAGTCGATGAGGATTTTCATCAGGAAGCGATCAAGCTGCGCCTCTGGAAGGGGATATGTGCCTTCCATTTCAATTGGATTTTGAGTTGCAAGTACAAAGAAAGGTTTATCGAGTATATGAGTCTCATTGCCTACAGTAACCTGACGCTCCTGCATGCATTCAAGCAGTGCGCTTTGAGTTTTAGGTGAAGCTCGATTGATTTCATCCGCTAGAACTATATTTGCAAAAATCGGCCCTTTTTCAAATCTGAATACTTTCTTGCCATCGTGCTCCTCAACAATATAGGTGCCAGTGATGTCAGAGGGCATGAGATCTGGAGTGCACTGGATTCTGCTGAACTTCAAATCCGTAACCTTTGAAAGTGTACTTACCGTTAAAGTCTTACCAAGACCAGGGTAGCTCTCAATCAAAGCATGGCCGTTGCAAAGCATGGCTATCAAGATTTGCTCAAGCACTGTTCTCTGGCCAACTATTACTTTCTCCACTTCATCAAATATCGACTTAATAATCCTTCCTGCTTCTCTATATGTTTCCAATAGCTGATCTATTTTACCACACTCCTAGCTGGGATAAATTCGTGAAATAATTCTTTATTACCTCTTCGTGCACCTTGGGTAAATTTTCCTCATACCCAGAGCTCGCTATCGCGTTCACTGGAAATTGCTCTGACGTACCATACTCAGGCAGCTTGGTTTCAGCTCTGCGCATTCCGAGTTCACTGCTAACTCCGCGATAAATTTTGAAATCTATATTCTCGCCCTCGATCTTTGCAATCGATACTTCCCCCCAGATATTTGACTCACCAGCATCCTCGCCGGGAACAGCGATGCGCGTTCTATTCACGCGGCTTTTATTTATCTGCTTATCAGCTTGATTTACCTGAGACCCATCGCTGGGAGAGGGCGGTAAAATCTTGCTAATTGATTCCTCCATATATTGATCCACATTGGCAAAGGTAAGAGAAATCATTATAAAAGCCATGCATACTATTGCAAGCACCTTCTTCGATATACCTCTAGCTGGGAAGAAGGATGAATATTTTATTATTTCATCCATATCCTTGGAAACGTGCTGGCTTAAATCTCTAGCGATTAAGCTTTTCACACCTATATTATCATAAGCAGTTTGAAGGCGTTCATTGAGCTTTGGATATCTGCGAACCACTTCTGAGATAATATCGAATTTGAAGTATTTTATTAATCTGTAAGTGAAGAATCCAATTGCAAAGAGCAAAGCAAAGCGAGCATCGATTTTCAAGAATAAGAATATTACGTATATGATCATAAATATTAATAAAGCATCCAGTGCTGCTTCATAGGCCTTGAAACCTTTAAAGGCTCTCCTCAGCCGCTTGATCTTCAGATAAATTTCATCTAGGGTTTCGCTCATCTATATCCTCCTACGGCAAGGCTTGCATTTCCACGATTTGCTGCTCAACTATATCCATTCTCTCATCTACCAAGTCAATATCATCCTCAAGCAAACTCCTGACCGTTTCATTGGCATTAATTTTATTTCTCAGCTCATCTATTGCGCTGCGCAAGCTCAAGGTGGCATTATAAAGTTCAGCTTTTTTCGCTCTATAGCTTGCCAGAGTTTGATTCAGCGCATCGCGCTGCCCTTTTACCTCTAAGAGCTGTTTATCCACCTCAGCCTTTTCTTTTTCTAGGCTGGCATATTTAACTCTGAGCACCTCGTAATCCTTTCCAGTTTTATTTAGCTGCTCTTCTGTTTGAGCTAGCTGCTGCTCTTTCTCAGCAAGCTCATTTATTCTATCCTGCAGCTGCTTCAAAGTCGCGTGATAAGTGTTTGATAAGCCTTTATAGGTATTTTGATAATATATGCTCATCCCAACTATCGCGACAAGCAAGCCCAAAATTATAATCAGCAGAGCATAATTCACATCTCTTTCCATTTATTCCTCCATCCCACTTAATTTTATAAAATTTGTTTCCAACTATTTAGGATTTACGCAAAAAAAGGAGCTTTACAAATATTAACAAATATTAACAAATATTAACAAATATTAATAAGACATTGAGTTAAATCTAACATGCGATGTGAAATCGCTGGAGATAGATCCAGAGGTATATGAGTACATTAAGGCTAGGAAGCGTGACTATAGAGTTTGCACTGCTTGCGATGGCGCAGTAATTTTGCCTGTGGAAATTAAGCCGCCGAAGCAATCAGATTATGAGATCAAAATAGGTGAGAATACGCTTTATGTCTCTGAAGTGCAATTTAAAATATTAAGAAGAATAGATGCTTCAATGCTATACTGGGTTCGGCTAGGATTGTATGAAGGACAAAAAATTTGAGTATCTGGAGCATACCGCTGATGTGAAATTCAAGGCATATGGCAACAGCCTTGAAGAGGCCTTTGCTAGTGCAGCTGAGGCCATGTTCAGTGCAATGATCGATCTCAGTGCAGTTTCATTCAAGCATGCAATTTCAATCAATCTCGAGGCAGAGAGTTTGGAGGGTCTGCTTTATGACTGGCTTTCTGAACTGCTGTATCAGTTCGACGCCAATTATCTAATATTTGGAAAATTTGAAGTTGATAAAATCGCTGAAAGAGATGGTAAATTTTTAATAGAAGCAAGAGTATTTGGAGAGCAGATTGATCTAGAGAGACATAAATTTCATCTGCAGGTGAAGGCAGTTACCTTTCACGGTATGGAGATCAAAAGAAGCAATAATCGCTGGATGATTCAGGTTTTACTGGATACATAAAGGAGGTTAGAGAAAATGGCAATCGAGGGCCTTCGTAGAATTAGAGATTTAATCTGGGAGGTTCCTTCCAACTATAAGCCTGGAATGCGAGTGCCTACTCGCATATTTATGTCAGAGAAGCTGATTAATGAGATAGAGAGAGAAGCGGTTATTCAAGCCATAAATGTTGCCACTTTACCAGGCATTCAAAAATACTCCATAGCAATGCCAGAGGCACACGTTGGCTATGGCTTCCCAATCGGGGGCGTGGCAGCATTTGATTTAAATGAAGGCATTGTTTCACCAGGAGGAGTGGGATATGATATTAACTGCGGAGTTAGACTGCTAACCACAAATTTAAAAATCAAAGACATCAAGGGCAGGATCCAAGAGTTAATTGCAGCTTTATATAACGCTGTGCCATGCGGTGTTGGTTCTAAGAGCGAGCTTAGAATTTATGGCAAAGAGCTTGACGAGGTTTTTGTAAAGGGCGCTGAGTGGGCTGTGGAGAAAGGCTATGGGTCAAAGGCTGACTTGGAGCACTGCGAGGAACACGGTGCGATGAAGGGTGCTGATCCAGCTAAAGTGAGCGATAAGGCAAAGCAGCGGGGCACCCCACAGCTTGGCACGCTGGGAAGTGGCAACCATTTTCTGGAAGTGCAGGTTGTGAAAGAAATCTACAACCCGGAAGTGGCAAAAGTTTTCGGGCTGGAGAAAGATCAGATCACTGTGAAAATCCATTCTGGCTCTCGAGGGGCTGGTCATCAAATTTGCACAGATTATCTTAGGATACTTGAAAGAGCAACGGTGAAATATGGCATCAAACTGCCTGACAAGCAGCTTGCCTGCGCACCAATAAATTCTCAAGAGGGCAGAGATTATCTCGCTGCCATGGCAGCGGCGGCAAATTATGCTTGGGCAAATCGCCAAATGATGACTCACTGGGTGCGGGGGGTTTTCAAGAAGCTATTTGGCATAAGTGAGGATGAAATGCCACTTCTTTACGACGTAGCGCATAATGTGGCCAAGCTCGAGGAGCACATCGTTAATGGCGAAAGAAAAAAGGTCTATGTGCATAGAAAGGGCGCAACCCGTGCATTTGGACCAAAGCACGAGGATGTTCCAGCGAAATATCGCTCAGTAGGCCAGCCTGTTTTAATTCCCGGGAGCATGGGTACTTCTTCTTACGTGCTTCATGGTACTGAAGAAGCAATGAAGCTGACCTTTGGCAGCACTTGCCACGGAGCTGGACGCACAATGAGCAGAACCTCTGGTTTGAAGGAATTCCGGGGAGCTGAGGTGAAGAAGCGACTGGCTGAGCAGGGTATAATCGTAATGGCACCCAGCTATGAGTCCATCGCTGAAGAAGCACCAGAGGTTTATAAATCAGTTGATGAAGTTGTGGACGTGGTTCATAGAGTAGGTATCTCGAGGAAGGTTGCGAAGCTCGTACCTCTTGGTGTGACAAAAGGCTGATTAATTTCGAAAGAGATATTAAGATAGAATTAAAACATAGCCTAAAAACAGGGGAAGCTGAATGAGGATAGAGGTAAATGTTTCAAAATTCGATGAAAGAATAGTTTACAGGCGTGATTCAATTTTCGACTCTCGAGAGCTAACTTTTTATCCAGATAAATGTACAAAGTGTGGAGAGTGCTCAAGAGTGTGCCCCCATGATGCAATGCTCTATGGTCCCATAGGTGCAAGGGAAGCAATGTCTATAGATTTAAATAAATGCGTTTTCTGTAAAACGTGCTCCTCAATTTGCCCTTATAATGCTCTGGAGATTTCAATAAATGCACTGCCAACTGCTTCGACTATTAAAGGCCTGCTTCAAATCGAAACCACGAAGTGCCCAAAGGACTGCATCAAATGCATAGAAGTGTGTCCGAGAGAGGCATTGAAGATGGTAAATGGAAAGCTAGTGGTCGATGAAAAGCTCTGCGGCTATTGCGGTATCTGCAGGGACGCGTGCCCTGAAAAAATCATAAAGCTCTATAAAGCAACTGATGGCGAAATAGCTATAGACCTTGAGAAGTGCGATGGCTGCGGTAACTGCGTGAGGTCATGCCCGTATAAAATTATTACCCATCCAGAGGTGACAAAGCCCTTTGAAATTCCGGAGAATATAAAAATTGAGAGCAAATACTGTGTCTTCTGCGGCACCTGCACCACCGTTTGCCCGAACAATGCCATAACGCTTAAGAAGAAGCCAGTACTCGGGGTCCCGGGACCTTGGAATAAGGCTCTTGAGAGAGTGCAGAAGGAAAAGGTTTCACTGGTTCGAACGATAAATATAGCAGAAGATGCCTGCGTTGGATGCGGCGACTGCGCAACAGTTTGTCCCTTGAACAAGCTTGAGAAGCAAACCTATGAAGTGGTAAATGGAGTCTCAGTAAATCTGGGGCTTGAGGAGTGTAATGGCTGTGGATTATGCGCAAAGGTTTGTCCGGTCAGCGCAGTTGCGATCGAGGGACCCAAGATTTCCAAAGTGAGAATGTACAGAATAGTAAGGCCAGCGAGGGCTTAGATAAATGTAGGGCTAGCTTAGATAAATCCTTGGACGTTTTGAAGTAAAGAAATCAAGTGAGATAGCAATTCTTGGCTAGCAACTGCAAGTATAAATAACTGCTGCTTTTGAAATTTATGATAAGCTTTCGCAAGGAAAAATTGCAGTTCAAGCTCAGATTCAAAGTTTTCCACCATCTCTAATTCAACCAGTTCTTTAAGCAGAATAACCCTTTCTCCTTCATCCACGATAGGCATGCTTCCATACTTCTCCAGAAGCTCCACTTTAGAGATTGGAAATTTTATGCCTGTTAAATTGAATTTACGCATCTCAACTCAACGCTTGCAAAGCAAATGTACAAATTGGAATATAAATATTTCGCAGGTGCAATCTCAATCAACAAAATCCTTATCATCAAATAAACCACAATACTCAGTTATATATATCGCTCAGAGGAGGATGGTTCTTGTTTAACGCAAGAGAAATCGAAGCGAAATGGCAGTGGAAGTGGGAAGAGGCGAAGATTTTTGAAGCAGACCCGAGCAATAAACCGAAGTGCTTTGTTAACTTTCCCTATCCATATATGAATGGCTACCTCCATCTAGGGCACGCTTTCAGCTTGATGAGGGTCGAGGTCTATGCGCGGTACAAGCGCATGCAGGGCTATAACGTGCTGTTTCCCTTTGCCTTTCACTGCACAGGCACGCCGATAGTAGCAGCTGCCCAGAGGATCGCGGAGAATGAGGAGAAGCAGATAGAAATAATGAGGGGAATGGGCATAGCTGAGAGCGAGATCCTTAAATTCGCAAATCCAGTGTACTGGTGCGAATTTTTCCCAAGAGAAACCATCCGGGATTTGAAAGCTATGGGGATGAGTATCGACTGGAGAAGAAGCTTCATCACAACTTCGCTCAATCCATTCTATGATAAGTTTATAAAATGGCAATTTAACAAGCTCAGAGAGGGTGGATTCATTTCCATTGGCGAGCATCCAGTGGTCTGGTGCCCTAAATGCAAAAATCCAGTGGGCGATCACGCGAGGCTTGAAGGCGAGGGAGTTACACCTGATGAGATCTATCTCATAAAATTTGAATTCGAGGGCAAAATTTTACCAACAGCAACCTATAGACCTGAAACTGCTTATGGCGTGACAAATCTCTGGATATTGAGCGATGCAGAATACTTTGAGGCAAAAGTAGACGAGGAGATCTGGATAGCTTCACGAGAAGCACTTGAAAAGCTCAGGGAGCAAAAACATCGAGTTGAGATTACTAGAAGTTTGAAGGGCCGCGAGCTCGCTGGCAAGCGGTGTTTGAATAGAGTAACCAATGTTGAAGTACCAATTTTACCTGCAACCTTCGTTGAGCTAAAAGCAGGTACTGGAATTGTGATGTCAGTCCCCTCACATGCGCCCTACGATTACGCAGCGCTTAAAGAGATAAAGTCCAATCCTCAAAAATTTGGAGTGAGCCGAGAGCTGATTGAGGAGATAAAGCCCATTTCACTAATTGAAGTAGAAGGATTTGGCGAGCATCCAGCGATTGAAGTGGTTGAGGCAATGGGAATTGAAAGCCAAAGAGATGATAGATTGAAGGAAGCCACGAGGGAGATCTACAGAAAGGAGTTCCACAGTGGCGTGCTAAAGGCCAATACAGGGAAATATGCAGGCAAAAAAGTTTTTGAAGCTAAAGCTGAAATAGTTAAGGACTTCATAGCTGAGAATAAGGCTGCGATTTTCTACGAATTGCCTGAGAAAGTTGTATGCAGATGCCTAACCGAGTGCATCGTAAAGATAGTTTCGAACCAGTGGTTTTTGAACTATGAGGATAAAAATTGGAAGGCAAAGGCACGCGAAGTGTTGAATAAAATGACTTTCTACCCTGAAAAGGCAAGGGTGCAGTTTGAATATGTTATAGACTGGCTTAAAGCTTGGGCGTGCACCCGCGAACTTGGCCTAGGCACAACTTTACCTTGGGATGATAAATGGGTGATTGAGTCGCTATCGGATTCAACGATTTATATGGCATATTATACCATTGCAAAGTACTTGGAGGACTCGAAATATGGGATTAAGGCGGAGAATATCGATGATGCATTCTTCGACTACATCTTTTTGGGTAGAGGAGAGCGCGATGAAGTGGCGAAGCGAGCAGGCATAGATGCAAAATTGCTTGATGCCATTAAGCATGAATTTGAATACTGGTATCCATTTGATTTTAGGAACTCAGGTAAAGATCTTGTGCAGAATCATCTTGCTTTTTGCATCTTCAACCACGCTGCAATATTCCCGGAGAAATACTGGCCGCGCGCTTTTGGTGTAAACGGCTGGGTTCAGGTTGACGGTGAGAAAATGAGCAAGTCCAAGGGCAATTTCTTCACACTTAGGCAAATTTATGAGAGATTTGGTGCCGATGTCACGAGATTCACGCTCATGTATGCGGGGGAGGGACTTGACGATCCCAACTGGGAGACGGAATTTGCAAAAGCAGCTGGTGCCAAACTCGAGCAGTGGTATAGCTTTGCAATTGAGAACTATGGAAAAGGCAGGAAGGAGAGAGAAAAAATAGACAACTGGTTTGATTCAAAGGTCCATCGCACATTGAAAGAGGTGAAGGAGGCAATGGAGAGAACTGAGTTCAGGACTGCTTTGCAGAAAGGCTACTTTGATATGCAGAATCATCTTCGCTGGTATGCTCGCCGAACTCAAGAGTATAACGCTGAGTGTATATCGAGTTTTATTGAGATTCAAACTTTAATTTTGGCGCCATTTGTGCCGCATATTTGCGAGGAAATCTGGGAGAAAATAGGCAAGAAGGAATTCATATCTCTCGCGGCCTATCCTGAATATGATGCATCGAAGATAAATGAGAGTGTGGAAAAAGCAGAGGAGTTCCTAAAGGGCTTGATCGCTGATATCCACGAGATTTTGAAGGTCGCTAAGATCGAGAATCCAAAAGTGGCATATATTTATACTGCAGAGGAATGGAAATGGAAGGCTTTAAAAATTGCCTCTGGAAAAAACCTCGAGGAAGCTATGAAGGAGATCATGCAGCACGAGGAAATGCGTAAGCTTGGCAGGGAAGTTGCGAAGTTTATTCAAAAGATCGCAGGTGAGAAAGCCGCTATTGAAGAGATCCCTGAGGAGCAAATATTGCTTGAGGCGAAGGAATTCATTGCGAGGGAAACTCAGCTTAAAATTGAGGTCAATCCCACCTTCGATCCTGAGAACAAACGCAGACTTGCTTTTCCCTTGAGACCAGCAATTTACATAAAATGAAATTTAAAAAAATATAATTCTAATTATGGATATAGATCAAAAACTTGCTTGGGAACAAGAACATATAAAATCAAACTGGAGAGGCCCATTCTCCATTCAATCTATTTTAAAATATCTCGACCGCGATAAATATATATTGGATGCTGGCTGCGGAAAAGGCAGGTATCTCCTCCCCCTAGCGAGAAGGGGGTATAAAGTGATTGGATGCGACTTCGCACTTTCAGCCCTGAGAGAGCTGAAGCCAAGAGGTCTGGAGATAGCAGCATGCGAGATTTCCAAGCTGCCATTTAAAACCAGCATATTCCAAGCTGTGCTTTGCTATGGCGTGCTGCAGCATCTTTTAGAAAGGAGAAGAAAGCTAGCTGTTGGTGAAATGCGGAGAGTGATGAGACCAGGTGCAAAGTTATTTCTCGAAGTCCTAGGCAGAGAAGATATGAGATACGGCAAAGGCGAGGAAATTGAAAAAGACACCTTTCAAAGAAAAAGCGGCATACTCTGCCACTACTTCTCTTCGCAGGAGCTAAGAGAACTTCTGCAACCCTTTGAGATCATAAAACTTGAGGATAGAAAGATTGAAAAAACATTCAAAGGTGAGAAATATACTAGGCACTTCATCTTCGCAATCGCCTCTTCACCTCAATAGTTTTAAGCAGATCGGCAAGCTGAGAAATTTTGATTTCTGCTTTTGCTGTATCCCAGAAAGATTCAAAGTTCAAATCTGGATATTTATCCTCGTAATCGAGCGCTTGAAATGCCATCTCAAGCTTATCAAGCTGCTTCAAAAACCAAGCCTCCTCAGAAGCTGAGTTTTGATATTCCAGCCACAGTTCAAAAAACTCAAGATCGCCTAGCAAAGAAAGCATGGCCTCAGCGGATCTTCGCTCCCGCTCGCGTTTTTCCTCAGCTTTATCGTCATAGGGCGTTATATCCCCAGCTTCTATTTCACCTAGATCGTGGACAAGGGCCATTTTCACCAGCTTATCGCTATTCAGCCCGAATCTCTTGCCAAGAACCATAGCCAGAAGTGCAAGGCAGTAGCTATGCTCAGCCACACTCTCAGGCTCTTCAACACCAACTCTAACCCAGCCCTCTCTAACAGTTGATTTCAGCTTGGCAGCTCTGCGGAAAAAAGTGATGAGATCACTTACCTCCGACATTTACATTCCTACCTTGCTCTCAGCGAGAAGCACTTTTCTGCAAATTTCAAATCATCGAATGTATTCACATTAACCGCAAGCTCTATTCTTTTTGAGATATAAACATATTCCTCCTGTTCCTTGAGAATAATAGCACCATTCAAAATATTAACCCCGCTTGGCACCACTTGCACTTTAAACTTTTCAAGAACAATAGTGGGTCTTAATCCAAGTTCTTCAAAAAGAGAGAGCGGCACATAAACTGCGAGCGCTGGTTTGTTCACACTCCGGTAAATTCCAATGATTTCCTCAATAATTTCACCTGTTATTAAAGGCAGATCCCCTGCTACGAGCAAAAATGGCTCCCTCAATCCAATTTTTTCCACCGCATAAATATAATCCGCTATATAACCCCTGCCAGGAGCTTCAATGACTTTAATATCCGGATAATTCTTTTCAAGATATTCACGGGTCTTGAGCGTGCTGGGAGAAACAACAGCATAAATTTCCTCAATGGAAGTAGATAGAAGAGCTTCGAGCACGTAATCGATCATTTTTTTGCCCTTTATCTCAAGCAATGGCTTCTCAATATTCAAGCCCAGTCTTGAAGCAGCTCCCCCTGCCATTAATATCGCACGCATAAAACTGCACCTGCAAGCAGCGCAGCCAGTCTGCCAATTTCATTGGAGGCACCCATCACATCGCCACTTACACCCCCAAAATTTCGATTCGCGATCCCCAGAAGGAATAATGCTGAAATAACGCTTGAGAACAAAATAGTAATTCCATAGATATCAAGAGCGATATAGGCAGTGATAGCTGAGAAAACTAAAGCAGCTGAGAAATCACGCTTGCTGGAATGTTCAATCATAAGTGAACCAAAACCCTTGTGTGTGCTTCTTCCCAAGACTATTATGAGCACCATACTCAGCTTCGCTGCAGTTTCAGCTATCACCATTAATTTCAACAGCAGAATGGGCATTCTCAGGTCAGCAATTGCCCAGAGCGCAGAAAATAAAGCTAAAATATTCACAACACATAAAAGCACTCCCCCTGCGCCAAGCCTCGGGTCTCGCACGACCGCTATTTTCTCCTCCCAGGTACCCTGTGCAGCTATGCCATCTCCAAAGTCTGCCAGACCATCAAGGTGATTTACCCCTGTTATTAGATAGAGCAAGCAGATGAGCAATATAGCGATAAGCTGAGGCTGAAAAGCAGCAGTAGATAGCAAATAGCTAAAACCACCCAATACTACTCCCAATATAAATCCAAAAAATGGAAAGATATATATATGCCGCGAAAGAGCTTCAAACTCCTCCAAGCCGGTGCAAGCTGGAATCGTGGTAAAAAAGCCAGCACCTGCCTTAAGCAATTTCCATAGTTCCAAGTTTATTCCCCTACATTCAGCTCTCAGGTTCTACAATTAAATAAAACTCTTCCTTTCCAAGCACCCTCAATTTCTGTCCTTTTTTAACCTCCTTTTTACTCTTAGCCTGCCAACGCTCCCCCTGGAACATTATAAAACCAGTCCCGCCTTGCGGTATATCCTCGATAGCTATTCCCAGATCTGGAATTGCCTTCATCGCTGGCTTGCGCATTTTAACCTGAATAACTTTATAGATTATAAAAGCGAATAAAATTGCAACAGCCCACACATTAGATGATGAAACACAAACAATTCTCCTAAACATCCTTCACGGCGATGTCTTACGCATAG
>JBBIOZ010000011.1:22437-27080 GCA_037443105.1 Methanocellales archaeon | reverse complement strand
CCACGGTGCGCTCCCCATTCGATGCTCTCTCAAAGGATAAATCCACAACCATTCTCACAGGGATCAGCGAGCATAGAGTAATATCAATGAAAAAAGCTCGGCTAATGAGCAGCATCTCAAGGGTGGCTAGGGCTCAATCCATATACATCGTTGAAAAAATTGGTAAATCCACGCAGATAGGCGATACAGTGCTTCTGCATAAAGATGAACTAAAAAAAATTGAAGATGCAAGTGAGTTTGTGAATTTAATAGAGGATAAAAAACATCAAGCAAGACGGCAGAGTGGTTATTTATAATTCAAGTCCAACTCTCAATCGACTTAAATTCATAATTTGCATATCTAATTCGCCAGTCGCTAGGTAGATACATGCGTTCTCCACCAAATTTAGAAGCAATCGCATCGAGAAGCCCTAGGTTAACGCTTCCCTCAAACCTCAGGATAACAATCCCCTTTGGATCTTTTGATTCATCTATGAAAAAATTAATTCCCTCCACAGGTATGCGGTCGTAGATTTCGAGCAGGAATTTATAAGTTTCCCTGCCACTTTTGAACCTGTAGCCTGTATCAAACTTCACAGCTGTTATTGATCGTAAATCAAACTTAAATTTCTTTCCTTGCACAACCTTTATATAACAAAATGATATATTTTTTGCCATTCTACTTGGGGATACCATGGTTTTACCTACTCGAAAAAATTTAATAGAAATTATATGCGGAAAATGCAAATATTATGTGAAGCAGCAGAATAAATGCAAGTTCACAGGCTACTGCAGCAGGCGGAGTTCGGTGATGTATGCAGTTTCAGAAGAGTAGGGAGAGCAATTTTAAATATGTCCAAACTCCAGCCATTGATAAATTCACCGGTTTTAGTTGTGGAGCAGAAAATCAAGACACTTGTGATAGCTGATATTCACCTAGGCATAGAATGGGATTTATACTTCAGCGGCTTTAATATACCGAGTCAGACTGAGAAAAGACTTAACAGAATTTTGAAATATGTAAATGAGGTGAAGCCTGAAAAAATAGTTCTCCTCGGAGATGTGAAGCACAATGTTCCACATCTTTCATTCCAAGAGAAAAAGGAGATACCATATTTCCTAGGAGAGCTGGAGAAGCACGCTTCAATCGAGATAATACCAGGGAACCACGATGGGGGAATGAAGAAGCTACTGCCAAGTAAATCAAAAATCGTTTTACATAGCGCTGAGGGAGCAATAATTGATGGCATTGCTTATTTCCACGGTCACGCTTGGCCTGCTCCTGAGCTTTTCCAAGCTAAAGAAATGGTAATGGGGCATAACCACCCTGTTATAGCATTCACTGATGCGCTTGGTAAAAAGCACGTTCAGCCAGCTTGGATAAAAGCTAGGTTTAATCGCACTGCTATTAAAAAGCGCTATAAAGAAATATGCTTCAGGAATCCGCGTCTCACTGTAATGCCAGCTTTCAATGAACTCGCAGGGGGGATACCTTTCAATGAAGCAGGATATGCTGAGCTATTGGGACCTATTTTCACCTCAAATGCAGTTAAGTTGAATAAAGCAATCTGCTATTTACTAGATGGCACCTATCTTGGTGAAATTGAAAAGCTGCGCATTTAGGAAACCGGTTCATATACAATTCCAAGCTTCCTAGCGATCTTCATCGCTTTATCCATTTCTTCAAAACTTGGTCTCCTAGCTATATCTTTGAATAAATGGGGCGATGCCGCAACCGCGTGCTCAGGGCGGTACTGTCCCATTATATTTACCATTGCCCTAGGCAAATTTGAAGCTATCCACTCAAGCAATGGCTTGGTATCGCAATCCAAGTGATTAGGCAAAACCAAGTGACGTATGATAATATCGCCACTGTCGTGGGCTATCTTATGGTTCCTAGATACAACTGCGAAGTAGTTCTTAACTTTAGACAGCCTCTCAGCACACGCATCACTGTAGTATTTGAAATCTGGGAGCCATATATCGATCAGCTCAGCCAGAATTTTCATTGTTTCCTCGCTGCAGTAGAGATTACTATTCCAGAGCAGCGGCACATTTATCTCTAAATAGCGTAGCGATTCCACTATGGTATGCAAATTAGGAGTGGGATCGCCGCCCACATAATTTATATTTCTGCATCCCTCTCTGCGAAGAGCTCTAGCGAGTGAAGCAAGCTTTTTTGCATCCACTTCAACTCCATTGTAAGGATCTGTGGAGATATCCCAGTTCTGGCAGAATTGACATCGAAAATTGCACGATGCGAAGAAAATGGTGCCACTTGGCACAAGCGGGGCTTCTTCGCCATAGTGGTGGAAGCACGATGAAACTCTGGTAGCACTGTCAAGCTCGCAAAAGCCTTTTGCGCCCTCTTTTCTATTTGCCCTGCATCGCCGCTCGCAAAATATACAGCTTTCAAGCATGCGATTCACGATTTCAATCTTCAAATCCAAGAAACTAGGGTGCTTTACTTCTAGATCCTCAAGCTTCATACTCTCGCTTGCGATTTTATCCAGCGTTTCTCTAAAGATTGAGGCAAGGTTGCTATGTTCTATCCAGAGCTCCTCCAGGGAATCACTCTGCTTATAATTCGCTGGTATTCTCTTGCAGATTAAAAACTTGGAGGGCATTTTATCCAGCATAACCGCGTAGTACCAGCTAAGCCTTCGCCTCACTTCTGCATTCTGCCAAACTGTTTCTGCATCTGGTCTAGCAAATATCCAACCCATATTTCTCATAATAATTCGACATAAAGGCTAATAGATTTTGCGTCCTATTCATTTATTGTGAGTGCATTCGAACTCCTTGATCCTATGATA
Source organism: Methanocellales archaeon (assembly GCA_037443105.1). GTDB lineage: Archaea > Halobacteriota > JAWCLZ01 > JAWCLZ01 > JAWCLZ01 > JAWCLZ01. The sequence goes on along the minus strand of JBBIOZ010000011.1, from coordinate 24,285 downwards.
AAAAATGCATTGGAAAAAATTGGCTTGAGAATTCCCACCGAGCCGCAGGAGCGCGCCATACCTTTAATTTTAGAGGGAAAAAATGTTTTAATTACTGCACCAACCGGCACTGGTAAAACTGAGGCAGCGATCCTGCCTGTGTTTCATAAAATTTTGAATCAAAAGGCAAGAAATGGAATCTCCGCGATATACATAACTCCTCTCCGCGCTTTGAATCGAGATATGCTTAAGCGCCTTGAAGTACTGAGTCGAGAGCTTGGGATCAAGGTGCAGGTTAGACACGGTGATACATCTGAAAGGGAGAGACGGAGGCAGGTTGCTTCTCCGCCTGATTTATTGATCACCACGCCTGAGACATTTCAAATCCTGTTGATTGCTCCAAAGCTTAGAGCTCATTTGAAGAATACTCGCTATGTAATAATAGATGAAATTCACGAGTTAGCTGACTCAAAAAGAGGCTCGCAGCTTGCAATTGCACTTGAGAGACTGTCAGATCTATCAGAGTTTCAGCGGATTGGTTTATCAGCGACCATTGGCGGGATAAATGAAGTTATGAAATTCCTAGGTGGATTTAGAGAAGTCGTAGCAGTGGAGATTTCAATCGCCAAGCAGCTTGACTTTCAAGTTCGAAGTCCTGCATTAACAGCGGAGGATGAAGAACTTTCTAGGAAGCTGGTTACTGAAGTTGAAAACGCCGCAGAGATAAGATACATCAAAGAAGTTCTGGAGCAGAAGCAATCAGTGCTTATATTTGTAAACACAAGGCAAGCTGCTGAAGCACTTGGCGCTAGGCTTAAGATGCTTGGAATTAAAGCTGAAGTGCACCACAGCTCGCTATCGAAAGAGGCAAGAATAGAGGCAGAAGATGCATTTAAAAAAGGCAAATTAAAAGCACTGGTTTGCACTTCTTCAATGGAACTTGGAATAGACATAGGCTTGATCGATCACGTGGTGCAGTATCATTCACCCCGCGAAGTTACTAGGTTGCTCCAGCGCGTTGGCAGATCAGGGCATAAAGTGGGTGATATATCAAGTGGGACAATTATTGCATGCCATCCAGACGATATCTCAGAAGCTTGTGTAATTGCAAGGAGAGCAAAGGATGGCGAAATAGAGCAGCTTAATATACATAGAGAACCAGCGGATGTAATTGCCAATCAAATCTGCGCCATGGCGCTTGAGCACCGCGAGCTTAACATCAGCAAGGCATTTGAGCTCATTAAAAGAGCTTATCCATTCAAAGAGCTCTCTTTGGAGAAATTCAAGCAAATTCTGAATCAGCTGAAACAGCAGCGTTTGATTTTTGAGAGAGATGGAGTGGTGAGAAGAAGCCGAAAGACATGGCAATATTTCTATGAAAACCTCTCAATGATACCTGATGAGAAGCGCTACGAAGTCTACGATATAGTAAGGGGGAGAAGTATAGCAAGTTTGGATGAAGCATTTGCAGTGAACTTCGCTCAAACTGGAGCAATCTTCATAGCGAAGGGAGAAATGTGGCGAGTCATAGATATAGCTGAAGATAAAATCAAGGTTGAACCAGTCGAGCACCCTGAGGGAGAGATACCAAGGTGGAGTGGCGAGGAAATTCCAGTGCCGTTTGAGGTGGCTCAGGAAGTGGGAATGCTGAGAGCTGAGATCTCGAAGCTGGTGCATTTAAGCGATGATGAAATCGCCAAGCTGATTCTAAAGCAAGGATACCCTGCGGATGTAAGTACTTTTAAAAAAGTCATTCAGCAGGTGAAAGCGCAGATAAAAGAGGGCTGCGAGGTACCAACTCATAATAAGATAACGATAGAAAGCAGCGGGAAAACAGTTATCATAAACGCCTGCTTCGGGCATAGAGTA
>JBBIOZ010000011.1:0-22423 GCA_037443105.1 Methanocellales archaeon | reverse complement strand
ACAATTGGCAGAGCAATAAGCTCCCTCCTCGCAGCTAGATTTGGAGGCAGCGTTGCTCTCGAGATAGATCCATATAGAATTAAACTTGAGCTTCCCAAGAAAACATCTCCCGAGCAAATCGCTGAGCTTATCAAAAGCATAAAAGCAGAATACCTAGAGCCTATAATAGAAATCACGCTCAGGCAATCTTCCCTTTTGAAATGGAAGCTCCTGCACGTGGCGAGAAGATTTGGTGCTGTGCGAAGGGATGTGGATTATGAAAAACTCGGGATGGATAAATTGATCTCAATATACATTGATACCCCGCTTTATGAAGAAGCAACCCGCGAGATCTATCACGATAAACTGGATATATATAGGGCAAGGGAAATCTTCAACTCCATAGCCAATGGCAAAATATCCATTATAATTTCAAATCTCAGCCCGATAGGTCTCTCTGGATATACCGCTGGCTATGAGCTTTTATTCCCGGAGAAGATCGATCAATCCATAGTACTGGCATTGAAGAACCGCATTCTCAGCGACCGCGTGATACTCATCTGCCTCAACTGCAAGCAATGGAGGTCCAAGCGGAGAGTAATACAGGTGGAGGAGCAGCCTAGGTGTGCACTCTGCGGGTCAGGGTTAATCGCAGCCCTCAAGCCTTGGGAAGAGGGGGAGATCAAGCTTTTGAAAAAACCGGAGCATTTGAAAACTGAGGGGGAGAAAAACCGAGTTAAGCGAGTTTTCAAAAATGCAAATCTGGTGCTCTCCCACGGGAAGCAAGCAGTGATCGCACTTGCAGCTCGCGGCTTAGGTCCAGAAATTGCCTCGCGAATCCTTAGAAAGCTGCCAGTGGATGAGGAGGATTTTTATCGAGAAATTTTAAAAGCTGAGAGACAGTATATAAAAACAAAGAAATTCTGGGATTTATAATTATAAGTATAAATATTCTGGATTTGTAGATATAAATAAATCGACTTAAAATAGAAAACATTATAAAAATAGCATACAAATTAGGAAGCCTATGACCCCAGCTCAGATAAATTCAGCAGCGTATCACGCGAACGAGAGAATTAAAGCCCTCGAGATTGAAAAGCAGCAGCTTCAAAGCGAGATTAAGCAGCTGAAGACTTCGATAGAGGAATTGAAGGCAAAATTGCTTGAGGCAAATATAGCAGTAGCAAATGCCCGAGAAGAGATCATTCGCCTGCAGCAGGAAAATATTCAGCTTCGAAGACCCCCTCTTTTCATAGCCAGCGTGATTGATATATACGAAGATAACACCGTTCTAGTCAAGCAGCATGGAAGCAATCAGGAATACCTCGTCAAAGTAGCTCCTGAGCTATATAACAAGCTTGAGTTAAATACAAGAGTGGCGCTCAACAGCAGCCTCGCAATTGTGAAAATAATTGGAAAAACCGTTGATCCCAGAGCTCAAGTGATGGAGGTAATCGAGGCGCCAAATGTGGATTACAGCTCCATAGGTGGACTTAGCGAGCAGATTCAGGAGCTAATTGAAGCAGTTGAGCTGCCGCTTACCGACCCAGAGTTATTCAAAACAGTTGGAATAGAGCCGCCCAAGGGGGTATTGCTTTACGGGCCGCCTGGCACCGGGAAAACACTCCTAGCTAAAGCTGTTGCCAATCGTGCTAAGGCAACATTCATAAAAATGTCAGGCTCAGAGCTCGTGCATAAATTCATAGGCGAGGGGGCTCAGCTTGTACGTGATTTATTCCAGCTTGCGCGCAAGAAAGCACCAAGCATAGTATTCATCGATGAAATCGACGCAGTTGGAAGCAGGAGAACCTACGATGGTACCAGCGGGAGTGCAGAGGTAAATCGCACCATGACTCAGCTTCTAGCAGAGCTGGATGGCTTTAGCGAGCGCGGGAATGTTAGAATAATGGCTGCCACAAATCGAATTGACATGCTAGACCCAGCATTGCTTCGCCCAGGTAGATTTGATCGAATGATAGAGATCCCTCTACCGGATTTCAAGGGCCGCGAGGAAATTTTCAAAATTCATACTAGAAATATGAGCCTAAGTAGAAGTGTAAAGCTAAGCAAGCTGGCGGAGCTGACGGAGGGCATGACAGGTGCAGATATTCGCGCTATCACGATGGAAGCTGGTATGTTTGCAATTAGAAGACGCGGTAAAACTGTCACTGAAGAGGATTTCCTAAAGGCAATTGAAAAAGTGCAGAGGAAAGCAAGAGAAAGAGTGGAAATCCCGCCAGGAATGTTTGGATAGCTTACAGCACGCGGGATTTTATGTAGTGCTCAATAGCTATCTGCAGTGCCTTTTTAACCTTGCGCGTGCCGGTTTTCATCTTCAGCTTCTCAAGGTCTTCCCTCAGCAAAACAGTGGAAACGATTTTTAATTCAATCATAATTTGGTCTAACAAATTTTCTAAATTCTAAGAATAAAAAATTAATTTAACCTCATTATGATGATTATACTACAAAAAGATATAAAAAAAGATATAAAAAGAAAGAAAAAATATAAAAAGAAAGATGGGATATCTAAAGAGGAGATATATGAAAATCCAGAATATGAAAATCCAGAATATGAAAATCCAGATAGCTACATTGATAATATCAATACTGATAATATCAATAATGCTAACTTCACTTGCGGGAGCAGTAGCACCGGAGGAGAAGGCATCGGTGATCATTGGCTTCAGAGAGAAACCAGACGCAGCGCTTGTAAGAGCACACGGCGGGGAAGTAATCCATCAGTATACCATAATAAATGCGATAGCAGCGAAGCTGCCTGTGAAAGCGATTGAAAAATTAAGAACTCATGCAAAAATTAGCTATGTCGAGCTCGACAGCGTTGCGTATGCACTCGGTCAAACAACGCCTTGGGGTGTTGCGAAGATAAATGCAACTCAAGTTTGGAATACCAATAAAGGAACCGGGATAAAGGTTGCAATTCTAGACACAGGTATACAGTATAATCATCCTGATTTGAAGGCGAATATAAAGGGCGGAGTGAATTTCGCCGGCCGGGTTAGAGATGGTAATACTAATCCAAAATACTGGACGGATAAAAATGGACATGGCACGCACGTCGCGGGAATAGTGGCAGCTGCTGACAATGACATTGGTGTGGTAGGGGTTGCGCCTGAAGCTCATTTATATGCGGTTAAGGTCTTGAATGACGCTGGTTATGGGTACTACAGCGACATTGTGCAGGGCATAGAATGGTCAATTGAAAATGAAATGCAGATCATAAGTATGAGTCTCGGAGGTACGAGTGATTCCCAAGCTCTTCATGAGGCTTGTGACAAGGCTAAGGATAAAGGCATTGTATTAGTTGCAGCAGCAGGCAATTCGGGGGATGGTGATCCAAAGACGGATAACGTGCTATATCCAGCGAAGTATGACTCAGTTATTGCAGTAGCAGCAACCGATTCAAGTGATAACGTGCCAAGCTGGAGCAGCGATGGCAAAGCACTTGACGTGGCCGCGCCTGGCGTTGGTATATACTCCACTTATAAGGGTAGCTCCTATGCAACTATGAGTGGCACGAGCATGGCAGCGCCGCATGTAACAGGAACAGTGGCATTGATGCTCAAAGCTGGCGTGCCACCTAAAGATATTCAATCTAAATTGCAGAATACAACGTGGGATATAATGTCCCCAGGTATAGATGTTTTCTCTGGCCACGGCAGAATCGATGCAGCGAGAGCGGCAAGCCCTTGAAGGTCGCAAATGGCAGCTTTGCATTTTTCGCATTCAAGCTGAAGAGTGGTATGACCAATTCCAAACTTTCGATATAACAGATCATTCCAGCATTCAAAATCTCGCTGCCCTCGCTGATCATTTGATCATCGATCAGCACACGCCCTCTTAATGCATATACAGGTGATGGTCGTCCAGATATGCACATCGTGGAAGTCGCGAACTCCCCGCTTTTCTTAACCTTTTCCACAAGCAAATTTATATCAATGTGCTTGGGCACACCCTCGGGGAGGATGTCAGTTGATTCACCAACTAGTCTCAGTGCGCTGATTAAAATTATGATTCCAATTAACACGCTTGTCAGCGGATCGATGATGAACCAACCAGTGTATAAGATAACAGCACCAGCGAAGATCACTCCAACGCTGGAGAGGGCATCCCCTGCTATATGAAGAAATGCACTTCCGATGCTCACACTCTCCTCGCTGACTTTCCACAGGAAGAATATTCCTAAGAGATTAGCGAATAATCCAATAACTGCTATGGTTAGCATTAGAGAGCTGTTAACAGTGGGGGCTGAGAAATCTATTATATGCTTCATAGAAAATATAGAGGGATATGAAAATGAGCATTGCGCCATTTATCATCGCTGCCAGTATTTCCATTCTGAGATAATCCATATGTTTTCGTTGGAATTGCGGGTTTATGAGACAGCTTCAATGCGAATAAGGTATGGAGAGAGCAAGTGCATCGGTGAACATATGACCGGCGTCGCTGATCAGAGCGAGGCTGTTGCTTAAAATTCCGCCTATAAGTTCAGCAAACATTATAAAAACTTTATAAAGAGTGCAAGCATAGTGGCTGCTCGCCTTTTGCAAATGCGCGTTTTTCAGCCATATCAGCATCTATTATCCGAGTTTATAGATAAATAAGATTTTAGCGATTTTAACCCTACTTGCATCTCAATGATGCGGCTGCGACTTATGTTGGATCTGAAGTGAAAGCTCTGCGTGCTAAGCTTGGTGCCTGTGCAAAATACTACGTAACTGCATCCACCGCCACCTCCCATATGCCACTCAGCAGGAAAACAGCTGGAATGAGCGCTCGCTTGTTGTGATAAAATTTAACTAATAAATCAGCACTTCAACTACCGGATTTAACCTGCAAGCCCTGCCACTAGACAATCACGCGAGCAGAAGAGTAAATGGCGCTGGCTACAGTATGCCAATTTGCTTGAATAGATATTGTGTGGTGGAGCACAGATTTATTTCTCCCAATTTTGCTTTAGCCACCCATTCAATCTTCTTTGCCTCGCTATTCTCACGCGGCTCTCCATCGCATTCACATTCAAACAGGAACCACTCGTGTACATCTGCACCTCTTCTGCATTTATCGCCCTCAATTATACCGTGGAATATGAGCTTCAATCTTTTAACCGCAAGATTAGCTTCTTCTTTCACTTCTCGAACAATTCCCATTTCAGGTGTTTCATTTCTATGCAGGTGGCCGGCTATTATCGCATAGCAAAAAGGATACCGCCTTCTATCAAGGAGCAAATATCTATCTTTCCTCGCTATCACAGCGCCTATTGAAATGTGCATGACTCTGCCGTTTTCAAAATGCTTTTCAATAGCTTTTTCATCTTTTTCAAGTACTCTTCCATCCCTCGTGCCGCAGCTTTTACATTTATAAAGCACTCTATCATTTTCAATTATCTCCTCAACAGCCTCGCTGCCGCAGTATAAGCAGAATCTCTCCATAGCTCAACCTGCTATGAATAACTCAGGCTCGGTTTTAGTCAGCAATTCATAGCCATCTTTTTTAACCAGCAGGGTATCCTCGAGTTTAACTGCACCCCACTTTGGAATTATGGTGTTGAGTTCAACTGTAATTGCCATGTTCGCCCTCAATTCAGTTTTTTCCTTTGATCCAATAACCGGTGGTTCATCCATTTCAAGTCCAAGTCCATGGCCTATGAACTTGCCTTTATTTTCTCCATAGCCTTGGAAGTACTCGCCATAATTAGTTTTAAGGGCTTTTTTGAGTGCAATTCTATAAAGCTCTTCAGCACCGATGCCTTCGCGAAGATTGCTCAAAATTTCCTCGCGTATTTCCTTAAGCTCGTTAAAAACTTGAAGCTGCTTCCTATTTGCCTTGCGAACCACATATGTTCTGGCGTGGTCTGAATAATATCCGTGGTGAAATCCACCTAAGTCGATAACTATGAGATCGCCCTCTCGAATGATGCGTTTGGAGGCACCGTGGGGAAAAGCATTGCTCAAGCCAACGCCTGTTACAACGAAGGCAAAGCCAGTTATCTTATAAAGATTTCTACCTGAGGAGAGCGTGCCATAGTGCAAAAATGCATCAAATCTTCTATAGTAAATATGCCCCTCGTGACCATTCCTGCGCAGTTCTGCTTCAACTTCAGTTGCAAGTTCCAGTTCAGTCATACCTTTTCTGATCGCTTCTCTAGCCCTAGCCTGTGCTTTTTCAACTTGCTCGCAGGATTTCTTGAGATATTTAATTTCCTTTTCATCTTTTATCATCCGCTGCTCTAAAATCAATGGCGATATATCTACAAAATTAAAATCCGGTAGTGTTTTCTTCAAATTCAAATAGAACTTCGCGGGTATAATGTCAAGTTCCAAGGCAATGGTACCGCTTTTAATCCCTAAATTCTCAAGCTCCTGCTTTATCATTGCAAAATCTCCGCCCTTCCTCAGGTTTTCCTTTGATATCCAAGTTTCTTTCTCCACAAACTCATAGGCGCGTCGAACAAAAAGAGTGGAGTCGTTCTGTGTAATTAGCAAGTTGCAGGGACGCGCGGTATTGGCATAATAAAGTACATCTCTTGAATACATTAAAATCGCTGCATCTATTTCTTTCTCCATCATTTTACTTTGCAGTTTTTTGACCCTTGCCTCCAATTCCATCACCAGTTATTTCGTCTTATGGAGAGCGCGGTGAATAAAGCTTTTCTGATCAATGGTGATATTCTCTGCCGTGAATTATGGTCATGGCTCGATAGACCTGCTCCAGTAAAATCAGCCTAGTCAGCTCATGAGTAAATGTCATCTTGGAGAGCGATAAAATCATTTTTGCTCTCTTCCTCACTGTATCGTTTACTCCAAATGCACCGCCAACAGCGAACTCGATGGTCTGATTGCTTTGAAGCAATTTTGCAAATTCTTCAGAGGTAATATTAATCCCTCTCACGTCAAGCAGGATAAAATCACCCTTAATAGCTTTAAGTAGATTCTCTGATTCAAAATCCACAGCAGCTATTCCTCTACCTCTGCCTTCTCTCACTTCAAAAACTTCCACCTTAGCATAGGGCTGCAGAAGCTTCAAATATCTTTCTATTCCCTCCCTTATAAATGGCTCTCTCGTTCTGCCAGGCCAGATGATTCTTATCCTCCACATTTACCGTTTATATCTCCGCTCCTATAATTGTCTGCGTGGATGTCACGCCCTGGATTTCTCTGATTTTATCCACAATGCTATTAAGCTTGCTTAATCCCTCAACCTCTATTATCGCCACAAAATCGTATTTGCCGAATATATGGAAGATATCCTTCACCCCTTCTACCTTGCGAAGCTCTTGATATACTTTTTTCTCCTGACCTAGCACAACTTTAATCATAGTTACTCCAATAACCATTCCCATCCTCTCCACAAAATTAGCCTACTTCTTTATCTATTTTTCCTAGGTAAGACTTATTTTAAATCTTTAGCGCCAAGGATTAATGGCTTAGAAATCTATAAATCTTGCAAGCGTAGATCAAGAAATATGTCGCTCAATTCAATGTTTTATGCCAGTTCAATTGCAGTTGTTGGTGCCTCCAAAGATCCGAAGAAACTCGGCTATACGATTTTAAAAAACATAATAGATGGCGGCTTTCACGGTAAGATCTATCCGGTCAACCCAAAGCTGGATGAAATTTTAGGATTAAAAGCATATCCATCGCTATTAAGCATCGAGGGAGAGATAGATCTCGCGGTTATAATTGTACCAGCAAGGGCAGTTGTGCAAGTGATGGAGGATGCTGGGAGAAAGGGAATCAAAAGCGCGATTATAATATCAGGAGGCTTTAGAGAGACTGGAGAGGAAGGCGAGGCTTTGGAGAACCAAGTACTTGAGGTTGCGAGGAAATACGGTATTCGCGTTTTAGGACCTAACTGTCAGGGAGTGAATTATACTTACAACAATCTCTGTGCTTCTTGGCCGCTGCTGGCAAGAAAAGGACCGATAGCAATCATTTCTCAAAGCGGTACAGTTGGTGCAGCGATTGAGGGCTGGGCAGTTGAGGAAGAAATTGGTTTCTCTGCATTCGTCAGCCTCGGTAATAAAGCAGATATAGACGAGTCTGATCTCATTGACTTCTTCGCGCGGGATGAAAATACAAAGGTAATTGCTTTATATGTGGAGGGAGTGAGGAATGGAAGGAAATTCCTAGAAGTAGCCAAAAATGCTGGCAAACCAGTTGTAATTTTAAAACCAGGTAAAACTGAGAGGGCAAAAATTGCAATACAGTCCCATACAAAGGCAGTTACTGGCAGAGATGAAATTTTCAATGCAGCTTGCAGGCAAGCTGGTGTGAAGAGAGCTGATAGTTTGATCGAGCTATATGACTTCTCCAAAGCCCTTGCATTTCTAAAGAAACCGGGAGGGATGAATGTACTTATCGTAACCAGCTCAGGTGGTTCTGGAATTCTAGCCACAGATATCCTTGAGAGCTATGGCTTCAAAGTTGTAGAGCTAGGTACCGAGTTTAAAGCAAAACTCAGAGCCATGCTTCCAGCGCATTGCATTGTTAATAATCCAGTGGATCTAACAGGTGATGCAAATGCAGAGATGTATGAAAAAGTGCTTGAAGCAGCGATCTCCGAATCAGTTATAGATGCACTGCTAGTGATATTTGGAGATCCAATAGTTGGAGCATGTGAGGTAATAGATAGAATAAGGAAGAAAACCGAGAAGCCGGTTGTGGTCTGCTATCTCGGAGGTGGAGAGGTCGAGAAGATCGAGTCTAGAAGAATGCAGAGCAGAGGGATACCTGTTTTTCCAACGCCTGAGAGAGCTGTTTCAGCTTTAAAAGCATTGAGGTGAAAATAATGAATGAGATCATCGAGAGAGTTAAAAAAGAGAGCAGAAGAGCTTTAACTGAGCCTGAAGCGAGAGAGCTGTTGAAAAAGTATGGCATTCCTGTGCTTCCATATAAAGTTGCGAAAACATCAAATGAAGCTGTAAATGCTGCACAGGAACTGGGGTTTCCGGTTGTTATGAAAATAATTACAGCTGAAGCTCTACATAAAAGCGATGTAGGTGGAGTGATATTGAACTTAAGAAATAGCGAAGATGTAATTAGAGCTTTCGATGAGATACCCAGAAGTAAAGATGGCGTGCTTATATCGCCTATGGTATCTGGAATTGAACTCTTCCTCGGCGTGATTCAAGATGAGCAATTTGGTCCAGTGCTTGCATTTGGATTTGGAGGGAAATATATTGAAGTATTCAAGGATGTGTCCTTCAGACTGGCTCCGGTGAGCAGTAGGGATGCAATTGAGATGATTGAGGAAACCAAAACCAGCATGATTCTCAAAGGCATCAGAGGGGAGAAGCCGAGAGATATAGAAGCAGTGGTTGATGCAATCCTCAAGCTCTCAAAACTCGCGGTTGAAAAACCAGAGATAAAGGAGATCGACCTTAATCCGGTATTTGCTTTTGAAAAGGGAAAGGGAATAGCTGTGGGCGATGCGAGGATGATGCTGTAGGCATTTGAAGGTATAATGCACCTTCTTTTGCGTAAGAAAAGGAACGCTTGGAAGGATAATTAAATATTTCCCTTGACACTGGCTGCGGATTAAAAAATAAGATGAAATAGAAATAAAAAGATATTTAACTTGCTAAGAGAAAAAGAAATATCATATCTCTAGCTGAAATCTGAAATATCATATCTCCACGCTTGTCCACTGGCGTTTAAATTTTTTTATCAGAGAAAACGATAAATAAGTTTAAAATAATTTAGGATAGTTATGGAGTTGAATGAGAATTTTAATAATTCCATAGAGTATGCCAAGCAATTGCTGGAAAATGCTGGCAATCTTTTGATGCTCATCGTGCTCAGCATCATCCCAATTGTTAACTTCATTGTGCTTGGCTATGGCTGGGAGGTGATTCGCATTTCCCCAGAGGAGGGAAAACTACCAGTTCTAGGTAACTATGTTAAGCTCTGGATCCAAGGGTTGAAAATTGGGGTGGTTGCCTTTATATACCTCATAATTCCAATTGCAATAATTCTCAGTGGAATGGGCTTTATATTTTTACCTTCACGTCCAGTAACTGGAGTTGGAGTGCTGGCGATTTCGATAGGAGTGATACTGCTCTTGTTAATAGCCATCATCATGGCTATGGGTGTGGTGCATATGATTAAAAATAATAGTCTTGCAAAAGCCTTTGCCTTTGGAGAAATCTGGGCGATCATAGGCAAAATAGGCGCTGGAAAATATCTCCTCTGGGTGCTAATAATTTTCACCACTGCTTTGGTTGTAGGAGCTGTAGGCAGCATACCAATCTTGGGCTGGATCATCTCCGGTATTATATCACCCTTCTGGATTGTTTTTGTTGATAGATCTGCGGCTTTGATATACACAGATGGAATAAAGCAGTAAGCGAAACATTTATATTTTTAACATTCTTTTGCAATAAAGAAAATTGCATTGAGGTGAAAAAAAATGAAAAAATTTATTCCCAGCGAGCGTGGAAGCGTTGAAGGTTTGCCTGTTATGCTAATCGTTATGCTGGTAATTGGAATTGTTGGTCTCGCTGCAATGATAACTGCAATGGGGCAGTTTAAACCACCTAGAGTGCTCTCTGCTACTGTTGAGAAAGCAAATGGGTATAATGGTAATCTAATTGTCATTGACGCAGGTGGTGGAAATCGCAAGGCTGCGAATATCACTGGCGATACGAAGATTAAGGTCATCGATGCCAATGGCAAGCCAGTGGATGGTGCTAGTGTGACGATCTCCGGCCTAGGTGCTGCTGCTTCTGGTAAAACAAGCAGCTATGGTACTGTAATATTCAGCGATGCTTCGGAATGGATTCAGGTACCTGTACTCGAGGAAAATCAAAATGAGGGCTATTTGAAGTTGGAGGTAACCGCAAATGGCTTCATCGATTTCGTTAATGAAAAAGCTATCAAGGTTGTGAGGATTTAAAGCGAAGAGCTATCTATTGCGAGAGAAATAGAATACCATATGCCCTTTGACTTCGCTGAGGCACCCGAGCTAAATTCTTCAAGAATTTTTGTGGTGCAGAAGCATGCTGCTAGACGTCTCCATTGGGATTTCCGCCTTAGCTTGGATGGCGTGCTGAAGAGCTGGGCTATACCTAAAGAGCCGCCTGTTGAAAAGGGTGTGAAGCGCTTGGCAATCCAAGTCGAAGACCACCCCCTAGATTATGCAGACTTCGAAGGTGTAATTCCTGAAGGACTTTATGGCGCTGGCAAGGTGGAGATCTGGGACAGAGGCGAGTTTGAATTGATAAAAAGAGAGCTTGACAAAATAGAAGTAGCGCTCCACGGCAGAATTTTGAATGGCAAATATGTGCTATTGAGATATCCCAAGAGCGGTGAAAATAACTGGCTCTTTTTCAAGAAATAAAAAAGAGCCTTTTAGAGCTCAGCGATATTCCACATAGCTCTTCGTTTCCTTTGGCGCACCCGGTTTGAATCTTTCTTCAATGCGCTCGTAGTAGCTCATTATATGCTCATCTATGGTTGGCTTGACTTTCTTAAGTGCGTCGCGGAAATGTCTCATGTCCACCGATTTTGCATTTGGATTTTCACGCAGTGCAAGCATAGCTGCTTCGCGGCATAGCGCTGTGATATCAGCGCCCACATATCCTTCAGTTAAATCAGCGAGCTCTTCCAGATTCACATCCTCGCCTAATGGCATGTTGCGAGTATGGATCTTGAAGATCTCAACTCTCCCCTGCTTGGTAGGTGCTCTCACTAGCACAAGTCTGTCAAAGCGCCCTGCTCTCAGCAGTGCAGGATCTAGAATATCAGGGCGATTGGTTGCGCCTATCACTACAATGTTTTGAAGCTCTTCCAGTCCGTCCATCTCAGTCAATAATTGATTCACAACCCTTTCTGCGACTCTATGACCTTCATCGGCTCCTCTAACTGGCGCAATTGCATCCAGTTCATCGAAGAATATTATAGCTGGTGCCACTTGTCTTGCCTTTCTGAAGATTTCTCTCACTGCCTTCTCGCTTTCTCCAACCCACTTCGAGAGCAATTCTGGGCCGCGCACGTGAATGAAATTGGCTTCACATTCATTCGCAATTGCCTTACCGATCAAAGTCTTGCCGGTACCAGGAGGTCCAAATAGCAATATGCCTTTAGGCGGCTTTATTCCCATTGCCTTGAATCTCTCCGGATACTTCAGCGGCCACTCAACAGCCTCTATGATTTCCTGCTTAGCCTTATCTAATCCACCAACATCGCTCCACTTCACATCACTTACCTCGACCAGTACTTCCCGCATAGCGCTTGGCTCGATCTCTTTGAGGGCTGCATTGAAATCCTCGGCTGTAACACGCATTTTATCCAGTATCTCCTGAGGGATAACCTCTTCTTCAAGGTCGATCTCCGGGATATACCTCCTCAGCGCTTTCATCGCTGCTTCTTTGCAGAGTGCATTTATGTCTGCGCCTACAAAGCCATGGGTGCGTGCTGCTAGGTCGTAGAGATTGACATCCTCAGCAAGTGGCATTCCTCGTGTATGGATCTGCAGGATCTCAAATCTAGCATTGCAATCTGGCACGCCTATTTCAATTTCGCGATCAAATCTCCCGGGTCTGCGAAGCGCTGGGTCTATGGCATTCAGCCGATTCGTTGCTCCAATTACAATTACCTGACCTCGCTCTTCTAATCCATCCATATTTGTCAGGAGCTGCGCTACTACTCTTCTCTCCACTTCCCCCGTGACCTCTTCTCGCTTGGGCGCGATTGAGTCAAGCTCATCTATAAATATTATTGAGGGGGCATTTTCCCTTGCCTCTTCAAAGACTTCGCGCAAGCGCTGTTCACTCTCGCCATAGTATTTTGACATTATCTCAGGACCAGCAATTGCATAAAAATTCGCTCCTGATTCATTTGCTACTGCCTTTGCTAAAAGTGTTTTGCCGGTGCCAGGCGGCCCGTGTAATAGTACTCCTTTAGGTGGCTCTATTCCGAGTTTCTGGAATATCTCTGGATGTTTCATCGGCAGCTCGATCATCTCGCGCACTCTCTGCACCTCGTTTTTTAACCCTCCGACATCCTCATAGGTTATGCCAGTTGCCTTAATCGACTCATACCCGCGAACTGGTTTTTCCCTTATTTCAACCTCGGTTTGCTCCGTCACAATTACTACTCCACTTGGATGAGTGTTCACAGCTACAAGCGGTATAGGCTGGCCTGTGAGCATTCTGCCCATGAATGGATTTGCCATTGAGCTGAAAACAGGGACTATGTCTCCCTGAACAATTGGTCTTTTCAAAATTTGATGCTTGATCATATCCTCAGCAGCGCCTCCAAATTGCACAGAAGTCCCTTCAGGTGGCGCTAGCACAACCTTCGCTGCCTCCACAGGTTCTGCTTTTTTAACTTTGACTCTGTCACCTATCCCCACGCCAGCATTTTGTCTTGTATAGCCATCGATTCGAATCAACTCCTGTCCCCAGTCTTGCTTATCTGCTCTCCACACTTTTGCAGCAGTTTTCTTCTTGCCCTCGAGTTCGATTATATCGCCAGGAGAGAGCTTTAAAAGGATAAGGGTGGTAGGATCAAGCCTTGCAATTCCTCTACCAGAGTCATTTGGATAGGCTTTGGCAACCTTCAGCAGGACAACCTCGGTCAATTGCATCCCTTCCTATACATGATTTAAAATATTAAGTTCGCCTTAATATTAAGAGTTGCTATCAAGGGGTGTAGCGAATGAAAGCAGCTGTATTTGAGCCATTTTGCGGTGCCTCAGGAGACATGATAGTAGCTGCCCTGTTAGACTTAGGTGCAGATTCTGAGAAGGTCAGGAATGCGATGGAAAGCATAGCTGGGGTAAGTGTTGAATTCAAGAAAGTTGAGAAACGCGGAATCTCGGCAACTCAGGTATCAGTTTTGAGCGAGAGAAAGATTATAAAATATTCTGAGATGGTTGAGGAGATAAAAAATTCTCCGCTGGATAAAGCTATAATCTCCGATGCTTTGGCGATCTTCGATATCCTTGCAAGTGCTGAATCTAAAATTCATAATGTTGCAAAAAAAGATTTGCATTTTCATGAAATTGGCGCTGCTGATGCAATAGCAGATGTAATTGGGGCTTGCACAGCTTATCGTGATCTCGAGCTATATAAATGCAGGGTATACTGCTTGCCAATTTCAGTTGGTGGGGGATTTGTAAAAACAGCTCAAGGCATGCTTCCGGTACCGGCGCCTGCTGCACTTGATATTCTGCGAGAGTATAATTTACTTTTCAAAGGTGGACCGGTTGAAGCTGAGCTTTTAACGCCAACCGGCGCTGCTATTCTAGCATATTTCATTGATTTATGTGAGGAATTCTATCCGCAGTTTAAGGCTGAAAAAGTTGGATATGGCGCAGCCTACGCTGATCTCGAAGTGCCAAATGTGCTGAGAATTGCAATCGGGGAGATAGATGAAGCTTTGATCAAAGATGAAGTTGAAGTGCTTGAGACAAACGTGGATGATACCACTGGTCAAATTTTAGGAAACCTCATCGAGGAATTGCTGTCAGCTGGTGCTCTCGATGTAGCTATTATGCCTGCGATGATGAAGAAGGGGAGGAGCGGACACATCATACAGGTGATCGCAAAGCCGAGTGATAGCCCGAGACTTGCTAGGAAAGTCATTGAAGAAACCGGGTCGCTGGGTATAAGATTCACGCCAGTGCGTCATAGATTAATTGCAAGCAGAGAAATTACTAAGATTGAAGTTGACTTTGGAATTGTGAAGCGGGAACTTGGGGTTAAAATTGCAAGGGATTTGAGTGGTAGGATATTGAATGTTGCTGCAGAGTTTGAGGATGCAAAAAATGTCTCGCGAACTCTAGGGATACCGGTTAGAGAGGTATTGAAAAAAATTGAGGAAACTGCTCGAAGGCAGCTCGGCTAGAGTTTTTTATTGTGCCTTTCGATTGCTTCGTAAATCGTCAGTTCTCCTCTAGCCACTTTTCTGGCTAGCTGCATTGGTATTGTAGCTCTACCGTTAGATAGCTCTCTGCTCATTGCTTGAATTTCTTTTACCTCGCCAATTGTTGGCTCTATATTTTGCCTGCCAACGATTTCTCCCTTTAGCTTGGCGATATTTATTGCTGCTACAATATCAGAGATTTGAGACCCGTGCACCCCTCTGCCAAGGCAAGGGGTAGTACCATTTTCATCCACCAATTCTATGCGAAGCCCTAAATCCAGGAGTGAATTGATAATTTGATTGCGAATTAGCCTAGCCCCGTGACCAACTCTTATTATAAATTGGTCTGCGCAGTATTCATTAACAATTTGCTTAACTGCTTCGCAAACTTCGTTTGAAGAAGTTTGATGAACTGCAATTACCATGCTATCGCCCAGCACTGCTATCCCAGGTCGCTTGCCTGGGTCTATTCCAATTATGATTTGGCTGTACTTTCGCTTTCCGCGTAGTAATTGCAGAGTTCTGTCAATTGCCACGCGAGGTTTCTTTGCAGCTACAATTTTGTCCTCATCGAAATCTATCTTATCTGCTTCATCTTCAGTTGTAATGACAACGCTTACACTTGAAGGGATTACTTCCTTAGGAGAAAGAACAGTGAAATTCAACCCTCGAGAGCGCATTTCAGCAACCAATGTTTGGTAGAATGCAAAATTTTCAGTTACAATTGCAATGCGCTTAACTTCCAATTCCCTCCAGTTTTTAATATTAATATTATATGGTGGAATAAAAACATTTTGCCTGCTGGTTGAGCATAAATTTAAAATTAGGCATGCCAAAAAATATATATTAGGCCATCCTAATTTTTAATATATGGTAACTGAAAATGTGGAAGAATATCTAGAAGCAATTTATACGCTTACCGAAAAGGGGGAAAGAGCTAAAACAAGCGAGGTTGCAGAGCATTTAAAAATAGCACCCTCAAGTGTTACCGAGATGCTGAAGAAGCTCTCAAGCGAAGGCTACATCGACTATCAGCCGTACCGCGGTGTCACCCTCACAAAGAATGGACTTGAAGTTGCGAAGAAGATAAAGCGGAAGCATCGCCTTCTGGAGCGATTTTTAAGCGATGTGCTCAAAATTAAGAAAGAAGATGTGCACGAGCATGCCTGCAAAATGGAGCATTCCCTTTCAGATGAAGTTGAAGAAGTACTCTGCAAAGCGCTTAGATTTCCAGACACGTGTCCTGATGATGAAAAAACCATACCTCTTTGCGATAAGGATATCACAAGCTGCTTGGAATGTGTGCAAGCTGAAGGAACCTTTGAAAAAAGAAAGAAAGAACTCGTTCCCCTCTCCAGCTTGAAAGCAGGTCAAAAGGGAATAGTGGCATTTATAAGAGGCGGGAGAGGTGTCGTTCAGCGCTTAGTTGATATGGGTTTGTGCCCGAATACCGAGGTCGAAGTTCTCAGAACCGCACCACTTACAGGGCCTCTCGAGATAAACGTACGCGGAAGCAATTTGGCGCTTGGAAGGGGGATTGCAGCAAAAGTTTTCGTTGAAGCTATTTAATCTTTTATGGAAAAAGATCTTACTATCGCACTGGCTGGCAATGCAAATGTTGGTAAAAGCGCTATCTTCAATCAGCTTACGGGTTTGAATCAAATTATTGGAAACTGGCCTGGTAAAACTGTCGAAAGAGCTGAAGGTACGCTGCACTACAAGGGATATACCATACACATTCTCGATCTCCCTGGGATTTACTCTCTCACAACCTTTTCCCTAGAAGAACTCGTATCACGCGAGTACATTGCGAAAGAGAAACCAGACCTTGTGATAAATGTGATAGATGCTACAACCTTGGAGAGAAATCTTTTTTTCACACTTCAACTTCTTGAACTTGAAACTCCAGTTATAATAGCTCTTAATCAAATCGATTTAGCTGAGAAGAAAGGCATAATTACCGATTATAAAAAAATGGAAGCGCTCTTAAGAGTACCAGTTATACCCACTGTTGCCATAAAGGGTATTGGAATCGAGAGTTTAATTAAAAAGGCAATTGAAACAGTTGAGCAGAAAGCGATAAAGCCGGTTAGGATGAAATATGGAAAGGAAGTCGAAGAGAGGATAGAGAAAATCAATGCATTAACATCAAAACTCAAAATACAGTATCCCCCGAGATGGGTGGCAATTAAGTTGCTGGAGGGCGATGAAGAAATAATTAAACTCGTAGAAGCAGTTGATCCGCAAATCATTCAAATTGCTCAGAAGTATGCAGAAGAAATTGAGCAGATCCACGGAGACCCCTGCCCAGTTGTGATCGCTTCTGAGAGGTATGATATTGTCAGTAAAATAGCTAGGGAAGTTCAACGATTAATACCGCCTAAGAAGATCGAGTTGGTAGAGAGGCTGGATAATTTAGTTATGCATAAAATCTGGGGTTACTTCTTTCTCTTTGCTATCCTGCTCTCCATATTTTTTGCAATTTTTAAATTTGGCGAAATACTATCTCAGTTCCTAGCCGGTTCCTTTGAGGCATTTAAACCAATTGCTAAAATGGCTCTTGGTGAGAGCTGGCTATTTAAATTGATGTGGGAAGGCTTTTTTGAAGGCATAATAGCTGGAATCACTATCGCGCTGCCTTACATCATCCCTTTTTACATTTTCCTAACAATTCTAGAGGACTCAGGCTATCTGCCTAGAGCAGCATTTATGATGGATAACCTAATGCATAAAATCGGGCTGCGTGGAAAAGCATTCATTCCCTTAATTCTAGGTTATGGCTGCAACGTACCAGCTTGTCTTGGATGCAGAATCATGGAAACACAGCGAGAGCGATTAATCGCTGCATTTGTCACAACACTCGTGCCCTGTGCAGCTAGAACAGTTGTAATTCTGGGCCTAGTGGGTGCATTCGTCGGTATAAACTGGGCATTAGCGCTTTATATATTCAACCTGCTGATAATCTTTGTCCTCGGCAGAGCAGCCTGCAAAGTTCTCCCAGGCGAGCCTGTTGGATTAATAATGGAAATGCCAGCTTACAGAAAATCTTCACTCAAAATCGTTGCGAGGCAGTCTTGGTTCAGAGTGAAGGATTTCATCAAAGTTGCCTTTCCTTTGATAATAGCTGGAAGCTTGAGCATCAAGCTCCTTGAGCTTGCAGATTTACTTGAAGCAATAGCAAGCTTAATGAATCCTGTTACCGTTTTCTGGCTGGGATTGCCAAGCTCGGCTGGAATATCATTGATCCTAGGGGTACTTCGCAAGGAGCTTGCCCTCATAATGCTAGCAGCTCTACTACGGACAAGCAATTTTGCCCTCGTACTTACTCAAAAGCAAATGATTGTCTTTGCACTTGTAACGATGCTCTATATACCCTGCATCGCAACAATAGCTACCTTGATAAAAGAGCTTGGCTGGAAAAAGGCCATTGAGATAAGTATATTTGAAATAGCTTTTGCGATATTCATCGGTGGAGTTGCACAAAGACTGCTTGGATTTTTTTATATTTAGGAAAGTATTATAGTAGATGGAGAGGATAATATGACTCAAGAACAAATGTGGATCTGCGTCAAATGCAGATATATATATCAAGCTGATAAGCCATATCAGCGGTGCCCTGAATGTGGAGCGAGTGAAGATATGCAGGGAAAGCTACCTGAAACCACTCTTTTTGAGCTGATAGAAGAATGGAAATGCGAAGAGCACTAAGCCTTTTCAGGTTTTGGCTCGCATTTGGGGCAGTAAGGCACGAATACCGAATAGCTTGGTCGATATGGATGGGGGACGCTTGCTTCCACTATTTCTGTGCCGCAGACTGGGCATTTATACTGAGTTTCGCCTTTCTTTTTGATATAATAGAGCTCGCCCTTGCGTAAATAGCCAGTTTCACACTTGGCACATTTAGCTTCATATATATTTCCAATAATATATTCCCACCACATACCTGATCCGCAGCATTCTGTTGGAACTCCCATAATGTTCCTCCTTTAATTTATTTTCGCAATTTCAATACCTTTTATAGTATATATGCTTATTGAAATTGAAATTGAAAAAATTAAAATTGAAATTCAAATGGCTATTTCTCAACCACCGCTCATAAGTCCTAGCGACCAAAATGCTATATCGTTGAATAGCCGTAGATAGCCATAGCGATCCATTTTCGGTGCTCTATCAAGAGTTAAATACTCTTCAAACATATCTTTGAGAGTAAGTAATCTATCATTTCTCTCAGCTTGGTTAGAAATATTTAGAATTTCATCAACCCTCTCTGCAATAGCATGCCAAGCTTTTATTTTAAAGCGCTCAAAGCCAAAGCTGGCATTTTCCGATGGATGATCGAAAAGCCGATATTTTTCCTCAAGCTCAAGCTTTTTCTCCAACGATTGAAGTATTAGCAGGAGAATTTCCTTCCTGCCAAGGTACTTTGTTTCATAGCTCAGCCAGAGATGCCACGAAGGTAAGGACATTGCTCTGTAGTAATCTTCGATATTCTTGAAAAAAAGTCTATAACCATATTTCTCCGGGAAGTCAAAGGCAAGCGACCCAGGGTCGAGCAGCAGCATGAAACCAAATTCTGGCTTAACCATAGAAGTACACTCACCCTTTAGATGTGAGTTGAAATTCATTTGATAGAGTTTTTCCCAGAAATCCCAAGTTTGCCTTAAGCTCTCCTGAGTTTCCTCGCCAAGAGCGAGCATAAAGAATATCCCTAGATCTATATTATACTTCTGGCAAAGCTCAACTGTATGCAAGACCTCGCTATTTGAATACCTCCTACCGTGCGCGCTGCGCACGCTCTCAACCCCTGATTCAGGCGATATGGTAAGAGCTAGAGGTATTCCAATTGAACTCAAGTTCTTCAAATACTCCTCGTTTGCAGGTGAGAAGAGCTCCATATCCATTCCATCTAAATCGATTTTTTCCCTTCTGAAAGCTGCTATCATTTTCTCCAAATAGTTTTTCCCACCCATTCTTGGGTCTTGAAATATAGAAACCAAATTTATGCCACGCTGCCTTAGCTTTTCGATATCCTCAGCGATCTTCTCTGGGTTTCGAAACGCAGGTTTCTGACGGTTAAACATTTTTGAGTAACTATAAGCGGAAGCACCGCATCCGACACAGTTATAAATACAGCCTCTGCAAAATGGTATACACCACCACTTCTTGGTAATTCCACCCAGCGATCGATCGATCAGCAAGCTGCGGGGTTCTACGAGATCTAGACGTGTGAAATCAAACTCATCGAGAGTTTCACAAGGTTTCCCAACTGGATTTATTTTAATTCGCCCATCTCTGGAGCGATAAGTCAAATTGGGAACTGCCTCGAGGTTTTTTTCTTTCACCAGTTGAAGCAATGGCCTCTCCCCTTCTCCTCGAATCACATAATCTATGAAGTTGAACTTCTCAATCAACTCGATGTGAAAGCAGCTGGCAGTAAGCCCACCCAGCAGTACTTTCGAGCTTGGCTTAAGCCGCTTGCAGAGCTTAGCAAGCTCTATAGCTCCTTGAACGTGCACACACCAGTGCAGATCCAATGCATAGATTTTTGCCTCTTCTCTCTTCAGGAAGCTCTCCACTTCAAAATATCTATCAGCAAGCATCATTTCCCCCAAGTTATAGATCTTCGCTTTAAAGCCATGGCGCTCTAGGTATTCAGCCATACTTAAAAGGCCAATTGGTATGATGAGGAATTGCGAGGTGCTGAAGGGAACCGTGCGTGCAATTGCGCCTGGAAATATCACCCTCTTTCGAAAATCATAGATCGCTGGGGGGTGGAGAAAAAGTACGTCGTATTTCATATAGATAGATATTTAAGCTCGTATTATTTAAATTTGTGCGATGGAAATTGGGGAGAGAGAGGGTAAAATTCTTGTTGACATCGCGAAAGCTGCAATTACAGCGTATTTAAAAGAAGGAGTTAAGATCGAATTACCTAAAGATATCCCTGTTACTTTAAAGCAAAAAATTGGTGTTTTCGTATCGCTGAAGAAAAGCGAGGGAGGAAAAAGCCTTTGTTCCATGGGCTACCTCCTCCCGCTTAAGCCAGCTGCTGAGGCTATCATCGACTCAGCAATTGCTGCTGCAATTCGCGC
This sequence comes from Methanocellales archaeon, assembly GCA_037443105.1. Lineage (GTDB taxonomy): Archaea > Halobacteriota > JAWCLZ01 > JAWCLZ01 > JAWCLZ01 > JAWCLZ01. The sequence goes on along the minus strand of JBBIOZ010000011.1, from coordinate 1,464 downwards.
TCGATTATGTGGTATCGAAAGTCTCGATGGTGTGAATATGGAAGTGAGTATCGTTGACTCCATTGAGCCTCTTCAAGTCGATCAAAGAGCTGCTTTGCCGGATTATATCAAGATAGGGGAGGATGGCATATTGGTTGAAAGAGGGTTTCAGCGCGCGCTCTATCTCCCGCAAGTTGCAGTTGAACACGAATGGGATAGCTCAGACTTCTTAAGCGAGTGCTGCGTGAAAGCTGGTTTGATGCCTGACGCATGGCTCGATAAGGATACAAAGCTATATAAATTCAAAGTCAAAGTTTTCAGGTGAGCCGTTGAATAGCTCTGTCTTTTAGTTCTTTCTTTGTATATTTCAATAACCTCATTTATGACCAAGGGCAATTTCCTCTGGCTTGCCTCTTCCCATACCGCTGCAAATGCTTAGAGCGTGTGGATTTATATAAACGTAGTACTCCTCGGAGTTATGGTAAAATCTCGCCTTCTTGCGATCAAGGGATTTTGGCTCTCTGCTAATTATAAATGGCCATACTTTGCACGCAAATGGTTTTAAGTCAAAAAATTGTAATTGGCATAATCCATATTGAGTGAGAAATATGCATCTTGCTCCAGTTTTTTTCAAACAGGGCTTGCCACTTCCAGCTTCAATTGCATAGGGCGCAAATCTTAGGATCCTTGCATATTCATATGGATTTAGATATACTGTGAATCCCTTTGTGCAGCAATTGCCACAGGCTAAGCAGCTCCATGATACTATTTCTCTCCACGGTATCATACATGTTCTTAGCTGCTTTTTCTTTTTCCATAATTTATTTTTAAATTTCTTTAGTATGAGAATGAAAATGGGCCCGCGGAGATTTGAACTCCGGACCTCACGGTTATCAGCCGTGCGCTCCAACCAGGCTAAGCTACGGGCCCGCGCTTGAAATATGGTTTTGCTGAGTATAAATTTTTTTGGATTTGCATTCCATAACTCGAATCAGCAAAAGCTTAAAGTAAATAGAAATCTATTTTAATTTCACTGGGCCGGTAGATCAGCTGGTAGATCGCCATCTTGGCATGGTGGTGGCCTCGGGTTCGAATCCCGACCGGTCCATCTTAGCTTTCCTTGAAACAAATGGGTTACCTTCTATGTAAAATCGTAGTTTAACAGGCAGGTCTCTCGAAACGCCTATTCTATGGCTGGATCGAATTTTAAAAAACTTTTTCACTTCGCTAAAGCAAATGAAAATCTGGCTATCAATATTTGTCAAATCAGCGCCATTGAGTTCCTTTGCGATCTTCATAGCTTTAGTGAGTTTTCCAGGGCCACTTGTGAGTTCAACCGAATCGCTTACCTTTCTATGCTTTTTCATTTCCTCAGTACCATCGAGCGGTTCAACTGCTCTAATTAGAACCGCTCCTGCTTCATTTTTTGGGTGGGCAACTGCGTTGAGAAGCCAGTTTGCGTGAACCATGTAAATGAAGGCTCTG
>JBBIOZ010000010.1:7699-27196 GCA_037443105.1 Methanocellales archaeon | reverse complement strand
GAAGCTTTTTTTGTGGGTAATGAAGTCAGAGATTTAAAAGCCCTTATGGCGAGTGTTCCAGAGATGAAGACTATTTTGATGAGAACCGAATCTAAGGATGGATGGAAACTGGTTTTCGATTCCTTTGAGGAGTTATTGCTAAGTTTTTCGGTTAAACAAATCCCTTGAGCTTTAGTTTTTTAAATATCTCGTTGCGTATTCCGAGATCGAGCGTTGCAATTAAGGAAAAGCCTTTTGCTGTTACATCTAAATTAAACTCTTCTCCATTCAAATCTGTTATCTGCCCGCCCACCTCTTTGAGTATTAGCCAAGCTGCCAGTACATCGTGACCGCTGATTAAATTCCTCGATTCAATCACAGCATCCAGTTTGCCCTCTGCCAATAAGCAGAGATCAAGTGCAATTGCACCGAAGATGCGTACAATAACATTTTTCTCAAGCTCAATAACCCCCCTTGGGATTTTGCTGGCACCATAGGTATAAATAGCCATCACTGGTTTATGTTTTTGAAACTTTTTCGGAATCAATCTATATCCATTCAGATATGCTCCTTTGCCTTTAACTGCGCTGTATGTTTTGCCGCTGGCATCGCAAACCGCACCTATCTCTATGTCCTTAAATAAAACATCTTTGACCTTCGAGGAATATGCCAGCGAGACGCAGTAATACGGAATGTCAAGCAAAGCATTGGTTGAGCCATCCACAGGGTCGAAGACCAGCGTGCATTCCGGCTTTTTATCCTGCGGCACTATCCTCTCCCCAAGTTCCTCGGAAATTACTCTAGCGCATATATCGCGAGAGCTTAATGCCTCGTGTAGAGCTTTCTCTGCAAATAAATCCACTTTTCTGGTGACATCGCTACCCCTGCGTGCAATTTCCTTTCCAAAACTCTTATCCTCATTTACATAGTCCCTAACTCGGTTTCGAATTTCTTGAGCAATCTCAACGATCGTTTTTTCAATTGCTTCCACCTTAAATCCACCTCCTTTCTGAAATCGCATTAACAATGCTACCCGCAGCTTCTTCTGCGGTGAGCTTGCTGGAGTCAATCGTTACCTCAGCATTCTTCGGCTCCTCGTAAACCACGTTTACTCCAGGCACAGCTGCCCCTAGTGCTTGTGCCTTTTTATAGATATCTCGGGGTGAGTATTCAGCAACTCTTGTTTTCTCTCGTTGGATGCAGATCTCAAGCGGGCATTTAATGTAAACTTCTAGAAAGCATGGAATGAGCTGCCTAGCGAGATCTCTATATTTCTGCTTGTGCGCAGTGGCATCGATGATCACATTCACGCTAGCTTCTGTTAAAAGCTTAGCCATGTATGCAAGCGAAGCGTAAACTATGTCTCTCTCTTCCTCGGTATACTTCGGATTGGGTGTTAAAACCCTTCGAATTTCATCCAGCTGCAGGATTTTCACTTTCACCTTCCTCTCTTCAAGCATCTCCCTAGTTTTAATTGCGATGGTGGTCTTTCCGCAGCTAGGCAAGCCGGTTATCCAAATCGCCCAAGCCATTTTATTCAGCTCGCTGAAGTTCAATATTGTTATCAGCTGGACTTGATATAGAGTTTCCCGTGCTTTAAAAAAAGCAGGGATGACCTAGATCTCCATCCTCCAGATTCTATCGCCCACGTAGTGCATTGATTTGATGGCTTTGCCTCTATCGCTCATCATCTCATCGCCTGAGATCAAAGCCTTTCCAATGGCTAGCGGCTTGCCGTGCACTTCATCTACAACGATTACTAAGTCGCCCCTCTGAATTTCAAGGTCAGCATCCACTATTCCTGGGCACATTATATCCGCGCCTTTGGAGATGAATTTCACTGCGCCCATGTCGATCACCACTCTTCTCTTCTTGGGCTTCAATTTCAGCGCGCCTTTAACCGTGAGGAAAGGCTGGTCATCGACTAGGAAAATCAGCGGTTCATTGTTCACTAAAACAAATTTACTTTGTTCATCGGTTTCAACCAGCTCAAGCTTTTTACCTTCAAAGAACTTTGCAATCTCTGAACCAAAGATACTCGCCAGCTGGTTTATGATTTTCTTCGCTGCATCATCTCTCAAGAAATGTCGGGATTTAATTCTCACCCATATAACGCTCCAGTTCTCTAAAGATGTATAGATTTGAATTCTATTAGTTTAAATTTTTTTTGTTCCCATTTTTCCTATTTTAATCAATTTATTAGATAATATAATTTTTATAATGTAAACCTTTCCAAGCTTCGGCAGGGAGAAGAGCTTTCGACATACCTCTTGCACTTCCATATATAAGCGAAGCTTATTTAAACCCTTAGAGGCTCTAATAAAGCCATTGGAAATGGGAATAGAGATATATATAGAAGAAGATATAGAAGAAGCACAAATGGAGGAAGGCAATGGCTCAGAGGCCTCTGGATATTCTAAATGCTGCATTGAACATGCCTGTGATAGTTAGACTTAAAGGTGGAAGGGAATTTAGAGGCGAACTTCAAGGCTATGATCCACATATGAACTTGGTGTTGGATAAAGCCGAGGAACTGGTCAACGGTCAAGTTGTAAAGAAACTCGGTACCATCGTGGTTAGAGGCGATACAGTTGTCTATGTCTCACCCTAGGAGAGGATGAAATGAGCAAGGGAACGCCATCGAAGGGCAAGCGCCATACGCCAGTGCATGCTAAATGCAGGCGCTGCGGAAGTGTGTCGTATAACATCACCAAGCGCTACTGCGCAGCCTGCGGCTTTGGCAGGTCAAAGCGGTTAAGAAGCTATGAATGGCAGGATAAGGCAGGCCTTCACTAGTTCATTTTCACGTTAGAAATATATTTGTAGCAAATGGCAATTATTTTAAATTAAAGGGTGAAAGTTTGCATGATAAATGCGGAGTAGTCGGAGTTGCCCTTGACAGGCGCAAAGATGACTACCTAGCCGCATTAAATATATATTATGCTCTCTACGCTGTGCAGCACCGAGGCCAGGAGAGCGCGGGTATTGCTACTTTTTCCAATACTGTAAATTTCCATAAAGGCATGGGTCTCGTGCCTGAGGTTTTTGATAAAGCTCGCCTAGCTCAATTAAAGGGCAACATCGGCATAGGACACGTGCGCTATTCCACAACAGGTGGCTCAACTTTTGAGAACTCCCAGCCGATGCTGGTTAACTATAAAAATGGCACTCTGGCGATCGCTCATAATGGCAATCTAGTTAACTCTAGGGAACTGCGCAGAGAATTAGAGGCAGAGGGAAGAGTTTTCCTCTCAAGTTCAGATACCGAAGTCATTGCCCATATCCTTGTGAAGGAACTCATAAAGACAGGCGATCCCTTGGAAGCCATTCGTTCTTTGATGCGCCGTTTAGATGGCTCCTATTCAATAACAGTGCTCTTAGATGGAATGGTAATAGGCATTAGAGATCCATGCGGCTTTAAGCCGCTTTGCATTGGCAAGATCGATGATGGCTATATCATTGCAAGTGAAAGCGTAGCCATAGACACCCTTAAAGGCAAGCTCATAAGAGATATAAAACCAGGCGAGGTTGTGATTTTAAGAGGCGATGGAGGCCCCCCTGAGTTCCACCAGCTCTTCAAGGCCAAGAACTCAGCCCATTGCTTCTTTGAATTCGTATATTTTGCAAGAGCTGATTCCATAATCGATGGTCGCTTGGTTTACGATGTTCGCTTGAAAATAGGAGAAACCCTTGCTAAAGAAGCAAGTGTTCCAGCAGATGCAGTTGCACCGGTACCAGATTCAGGGACTACTTTTGCAATCGGCTACTCACGCTACTCCGGGATACCATACACTGAAGCACTTATGAAAAATCGATACGTGGGGCGGACTTTTATCATGCCAGTTCAAGACATGCGTGAAACTGCAGTGCTGCTGAAGCTGAATACAATTCGCCGGAATATTGAGAATAAAAGACTTATCCTAGTGGACGACAGCATAGTCAGAGGCACTACATCGCGCAGGATCATAAATATGCTCAAGGAAGGAGGCGCTAGAGAAGTGCACTATCGAGTTGGAAGCCCGCCCATTATCTCTCCCTGCTACCTAGGGATAGACATGGCAACTAGGGAGGAATTAATCGCTGCGCATAAAACAGTTGAAGCAGTTGAATATTTAATGGGCGCTGATTCTCTGCATTACATCAGCCTAGATGGGCTGCTTAAATCTATAGGAATTCCAGCCGACGATCTCTGCCTTGGATGCATAACTGGTGTTTACCCCATTGAGATACCCGGCGAGAAATGTAGAGCTTTGCAGCTGAGGCTCACTCAATTCTAAGGATTAAAATAGCTATAAATTCTAAGGATTAAAATACCTATAAATAGTTGTACAGCGAATTACCATTCGGAGAATGAAAATTTGCCTCCCAAGCTAAAGGTCGAGGTACTGGAGCTTAAAAAGGGAAAGTATAAGATTATAAGAGTGGGCAATGTAAGATTCGACTGCCTCGCTGAATGCGATTCAGATGTTTCCAAGGAGATATGGGCAGGGCTTATTGAGGGTGAAAAAGAGGATACTCCTATTTTCTGCAGCAAGCACGAGGGCTTCACCATTGAGCAAATTCAGAAATGCTGCGATGCGACAGAGGAATTCCTGAAATTTCTAGATAGAGAGAGAAAGAGGCAAAAGAAAAGCTAGGAAACCACATCTTCATAGAGCAGCTTCTTTCCACTTATAACGCTTAAATGTGGATATACCTTGGAGGCAATGATTTCGCAACCTTCTCCCACAGTTACATCGTCGCCGAGCACACTTATTGCCTTGATCTTCGTAGGCTTTGCCTTCGAAGACTTAACTGTGGAATGCCGTCCTATGATACATTCTTGAATCTCAGCAGATTCGCCGATTCTAGCTCTATCTAAAATGGCAGCTTTTTCTATATAGCATCCATCTCCAATTATGCTGAAGTTATCGATGCAAGAACTCTTAATGGTAACCCCATCGCCAATTTTACAGTGCCGGCCTATTAAAACTGGTCCCTCGATCTCTATTTTCCCCCTGCGAATCTTCTCAACTATTTCATCCCTTCGCTTTTCTGACTCCAAACTTAAGCATTCGATCCACACACCTTCCTTCTCAGGAATTCTACCTCCAAAATCGCTCAAGCATTTCAAGTGCCCGTGTAAAATTTGAACCATTGCATCGAGATAGCGCTTTGGCGTGCCAACATCATACCAAGTGCCCCTCAAGATATAGCCGTATACTTCTCTCTGGGTTTCAATTAAATATGGAATGAAATCCATGCCAAAGTCAAGGCGCTTTTGCTTGATCATCTCTTTAACAGGTTTTTCCTTGAAGACCTCTCTGATTTGAGGGCTGAAGAGGTATATTCCAGTATTGGCGAGAGTGCTTGGTGCATCTTCCTTCTTCGGCTTCTCAACGAATTTTTTAATCCTCAAGTTTTTATCCACATCAGCTATTCCATAGTCCTCAACCTGCTCGACATTGGTAAGCCCGATGGTCATTAAAGCCTGCTTCTCGCAGTGATAGTTGAGTAGATTCTGAAGGTCAATGTCAAATATATTATCACCCTGAACTCCGAATACAGGCTCTTTTACATCGTAATATTCGATGCATCTGCGCACGCAGTCAGCACTTCCAACATCATTCTCATTCGGTGCATACTTGATGTGCACTCTTGGCTCAATGTTATATCGCGCTGAAAAGCCAATGCCTTCTTTAAAATAATCGTGCAGGCTTTTATAGTTCACATAGCCCTTAACACCAAAAATGAAATTGCGAACTCCCTGTTTGGCTAAACTCGCCATGGAGATCTCAATCAATGGTCTATTCATAAGTCTAACGCAAGCCTTGGAAACCTCAGAGGTGAGAGGGCGCAATCGCTTTGCCTCGCCTCCAACTGGGAATATAACCCTTAAATTTTCAGGTGAAAAATCCATTAACTCCCCTTTCTCAGGTTTAGATTAAGGATCCATAAATATTTTACGAGGATAAGCTTAATTATTCAAAAGAACGTTGAAGCTTTCTGTGAGCCTACTTGAGATTTATGAAAAACTTGAGGGAATCTCTCTAGAGGAATTTAACAAGCGCGTTGCAGAGAAAATCGAATTGATGGGCGGATTATGTGACGAAACCACAGCGGCGCTGTTGGTCGCCCACGATTTAGGATACGATAATTCTGTGAAGATAGCGGAGATCGCTGAGGAAAAGAGAAGGGTTAGCTTCTCCGGCTATGTGAAGAACATCTTCGAGGGCAGGGAATTTAATCGTGAGAATGGCACTATCGGTAGAGTTGTGAATATCATCGTGCAAGATGACACCGGCTCAATAAGAGTTGCCCTGTGGGATGAATATGCAGATCTCGTTAAAACAGGCGAGCTTAAAGTAGGGAGCCGGATAAGGGTAAATGGCTATGTTAAGAAAGGCGCTTTAGGAATAGAGGTTAGCGTGGGTAGAAATGGCTCGCTTGAGATCGTTGAATTTAATCAGCAAATGCTAGAGGAAGAAAAGCTGAAGATAGCTCAGATAAAACCAGGGCTGGCTGCGGTTAATTTAACCGCCAAGGTCTTGGAAATCACGCCTATTAAGACATTTACTAGGAGAGATGGTGAGGAGGGCAGGTTAGTAAATTTAATAGTGGGCGATGAAACAGGCAAGGCGTATCTTACTCTCTGGAATGATCGAGCTGCTGAGGCGGAGAACTTAAAGGTCGGAGATGTCCTTGAGATTAAGAATGCCTATTCGAAGGAGAAATATGGCAGAGTTGAGCTGCACCTTGGAAGCAAAGGTGAAGTTCGAAAGGTTTTCATGGATATTAAATACAGCGAGAATATAACTCAGCTCAGCGAGATAGAGGCTAATAAAAGCTATGATGTTGAGGGCGAGATTGTCAACATAGAGCTCCCCAGAGAATTCACCCGCGGGGATGGCAGCAGGGGGAGGGTTTTGAATATTAAAATAAAGGATGAAAGCGAAGCAGTAAGAGCTGTCCTCTGGGATGAGCAAGTTGATGAATTTCACAAGCTTAAACTTAGGGTCGGAAGTAGGATTAAAATTCTGGATTGCTATGCCAAAATTGGGATTAATGGAGAGATTGAACTCAGCGTTGGAAAGAGAAGCAAGATCTTGAGTGTAAAGAAATCGAAAAATGAATAATCTAGGAAATAAGATTTGAGCTTGGATGAATGACGCTGCGAGCAGTTCAATGCTAAATCGATAGCAGTCATTGGCCCCAGCAGCGAGCTAGGCAAAGTTGGATACTCGGTGGTTGTCGATGGAGGGTTTAAAGGCAGGGTTTACCCGGTAAATCCAGTGCGAGTGGATGAAGAGCTTTTTGGCTGGAAATATTATGCAAATGTTAAGGACATTCCTGAAAGCATCGATACCGCGGTTATTGCGGTGCCAGCGCGCTTGGTTAATGAGGTTATAATAGAGCTGGGTAAAAAAGAGAACTACAGTAATCATTACCTCAGGCTACGCTGAAATTGGCAATGTTGAGTTGCAGCGCCAGTTGATTGAAACTGCGAGAAAAGCAGGGGTAAGAATCCTAGGCCCAAATATCTTCGGGTACTACTATCCCCCTAATGATTTATGCGCCACATTTTGCCTCCCTATACCAAGAGAGGTGGGATTGCCTTGATATGTCAAAGCGGGGGAGTTGGAATGGCAGCGATAGGCTTTACTCGATCGAGAGGAATAGGTGTTTCAGCCATCGTTGGCTTGGGAAATAAAGTTGATATTGATGAAGATGATCTGCTGGAATTCTTCGCTCAAGATCCAAATACTAAAGTGATTGCCATTCACATGGAGGATGTCAAAGATGGACTGGCATTTGTAAAAGCAGCGAAGAAAGTTTCAAAGATCAAGCCAGTGATAGTATTTAAAACAGGTCGAACGCCACTAGGGGCAAAGCAGCTGCATCGCACACCGGGGCTAGCAGGTGCGGATGAGGTATATGAAGCGGCTTTCAGGCAAAGTGGCGTGATCAGGGCTAGAACTCTCAATGAACTGCTGGAGTGGGCAAGAGCACTCTATATGCTACCACCACCCGAGGGTGAGAATATTTTTATCCATACCAGTGCAGGTGGCTTAGGCGTTATTCTAGCGGATGCGCTTCATGATCATGGCTTGAAAGCAATGGAGATACCTCCAGATTTAGAGCAAGCGCTTCGCAAGTACATACCTCCATTTGGCTCTTTCAAGAACTCAGTTGATGTAACAGGCTCTTCAACACCAGAGGTGCAGCGGAAACTGCGAAAATTGCCATTAGAGATCCTAGAGTACATAGCTTAATATTCGGTTACTGGCATACAATTATAACTCCACCAATGGTATTTGCTAGGGTTATAGGTCAAGCGGTGGAGGAAAGTAGAAAAGAAGGGATAGTGAAGCCAATGGTGGCATCACTCTCAGGTACATCGAAGTGGAAGAAGCTGCAAGGTATCTGGAGGGAAAAGGAATACCGTGCTATCCTTATGCACCGGAAAAAGCGGTTTCTGCTCTAGCTGCATTATATAAATGGGCTCGATACGCTAGAAAGGTGGAGGGGAGCTGAATCTCATGAAGCAAATTATAGCGAAGATCAAGCAGCGGGAAAGAAAGCTGCTCACAGAGCTCGAATAGCGCTGGCTTAAATATATTATTTTCACTGTGCTATCCTCAGTTTTATTATCTCCTTACCCAATGTAAATATGTCTTTCAAAAAAATGCAAAAAAGGTGAATTGAGATGAATAAGAATGAAATTGGTAAGATCGCTGAACAGCTATATAATCGCTTTATCGAGCTCGGGATTGAATGCAGTGTTAGCGATCTTGAGGAGAAGCTCAGGATTTTGACCGATGAATTTAAAGTGCCTGTGGAGGAGGCAAAGAAGAGCATAATAGGTCAGATGCTTCGCAGTGCCAAGCTATCCAAGCAGCATTTTTACAATCATGAAAGCAATGTAATGAAGATTGAGCAGATTCAAGCAGCAGGTAGCTGGGTGGATTTGAAAGCCAGAGTTGTGCAGCTCTGGATGCCTGAGAATCCAGCGATAAAACAGGTTGGCTTGTTGGGCGATGAAACAGGTGTCGTAAAATTCATCAGCTGGGCCAAAGCAGATCTATCACCCCTTGAGGAGGGGAAGTGCTATCACATTAAAAGAGCTGTGAGTGATGAATGGCAGGGGAAGTTCAGTGTAAAATTCAATAAAAACACTAAAATTAAAGAGATAGCTGAAGAAATCAAGGTAAGCAATCCAGTTTTGGAGATCGAGGGCGCGCTTGTCGATATTCAAACTGGAAGTGGATTGATCAAGCGCTGTTCAAGCTGCAAGCGCGTGCTTGCTAGAGGTATCTGCGCGGAGCATGGATCGGTTGAGGGAGAATACGATCTTCGTGTGAAAGCAGTGATCGACAATGGTAGAGAGACGCAGGATGTTATCCTGAATAGGTCACTGGTGGAGCAAATCACTGAAATCACGCTGCAGAGTGCGAAGGATATAGCTCTAGCAGCATTAGACGCGAATGCTGTGCTGGATAAGATTAAAGAGGAACTTCTGGGGCGCTACTTTCGGGTTAGAGGACCTAGAGTTGGAAGATATGTGCTTGCTGAGGAAGTCTACCGCCTTGAAAACTTCTACGAAGGCGGTGTAGATGAATTGCTAGCCGTAGTGGAGGGCTAGAAAATGCAGAAGAGAGAAATTGCAAGACGCGTTTTTGCCAGGGAATTCAGCGATTCAAATTTAATCTTCAGGGAAAGCGAGGATCAATATTCACCTCAGTATTTGCTTACTCCAACTGGTGCGAAGTGCAATCGCTTATTTGTCATTGGCACATTGCTTGAAAAAGAAAATACAGGTAGCGAAGGCGCTGAGTTCTGGCGTGCTAAAGTCGCTGACCCAACCGGTATCTTCATAATTCACGCCGGGCAGTATCAGCCTGAAGCTACACAGGCGCTTGCAAGATTGAATCCACCTTGCTTCGTGGCAGTTGTGGGAAAGCCAGCCATTTATAAAACTGAGAGCGGGGAGATTAAAACATCCATAAGACCAGAGGCAATACAAGCTGTAGAGGAATACGTGCGTGACATCTGGGTTTTCGATACCGCTAAGCAGACGGTGGAGCGGATGGCTAATTCAAATACCGAGGAGAGTGTGAAGGCAAAGCAGCATTACAACTGCGAGCCTGAGCAATATAAGCAAATGGTTCAAATGGCACTGCAGTCGCTAAAAAAATAGAATTATTTTTTTATTTTTTATTTATTTTATTTTTTATTTTTTATTACGCTAGGAAGCCGCTGTTTTCTCTTCTGCAATTAACTCTTTTCTCAAGTCCCCCATGGCAGCAATGCGCTCGGCAAATGCATTGTGGCGATGTATGCTTTCTTCGTTGATTTGCCTTATTGTTACCATGGCATCGTCGGGCAAGTTTGGAAATGCTTTAACGATTTTTTGAGCCATCAAGCGCACGCAATCTTCTACAAACTTGGGATTTTTATGAGCTGCTTCAACGATCTCAGCTTCATCCCTCCGCTTGAGGAGCTCAAATGTTTGAGAACTCATCGATTGCTCAATAATGGTTATTAACTTTTCGATTGGAACTTCATAGCCATCGTCAACCTCTATGAAGATTATACCTCGACCTCGTTGATTATGCGTAGCCATCGGGATTTCCTTCAAAAAAATTTCCACATTTTTCTCCTCCATACCAAGCTGCCGGAGTTTGTCTTTTGCCTTTTTTCTAGAGATCTCCTGAGCACACGGGCAAGCGGTTATTCCAAGTTTCTCCACACCTATGGTTTTTTTAACTTTTGTCTCGCCATTTTTCCTAGTTGCCACAGCTTGCGCATATATATCCACTACTTCTTGGCAGGTTAAAGCTGTCTTAGGTGTCTTCTTTTTAATCATTAACTCGCTCTTCATCCTAACCTCGGAGCGAGATGCATATTCGTGCCGCATTAGAAGCCGCCTAGCAACTTCGCTGCACAGTCCTTCGATTTCGTAAACAGGGGAAGTAAGTGCCTCTTCCAAGACTTCATCTATCGCCTCAAAATTTCGAGAGAGATTTGCACCTTTTCTATTTGAAGGCAGGTCTACAAAGATGCTGAAGGTTGACATAAGCACAATTGGCCGCTTTCCATCTCTCGCAACTTCAACAATTTTTTTAACATCAGTTACACCCACTCTGGTTAGATCTATGGATATCTCCGGTTTTGTGGCTTGAACATCTGGGAGGGGCATAATTTACCTGTTTATATTATTTTATCTATTCTCATAAGGTTTTTGATTTTTTTATCTAGCTGTGCTTGGTGATAATCGTTACAATATCTCCATCCTTTAACCCGTGGCTAAGCCCAACCCTCTGACCTTTATATTTGACTGATTCGCCCCAGACTTGGGCATATCTGAAATTTTCCTTGAAATCTCGATGCAAACGGTCGCAGACATCTGCTATGGTGGCGCCTTGCTTGAGAATCAGTGGCTCTTGCATATCCGCCTGCCTCCCGGGTGGCTTTAAATAGACCCTTATGAAGTTAAGGGCACGGTAGATCTCGTCTTTGAGTTTTTCAAGGCCGATTTCTTTTTCAGCGGAGATCAAAATTGCATCCTCAGGCAGCTTTATGGCTTCTAGGTATTCTCTGCTCGCGAGGTCGATTTTATTTATCGCTACAATCGCGGGAATATATTTTCGATTGCCATTAATTGCATCTATGAGTTGCTCGATGGTGATTTTCTGGCGGATGAGCACTTCAGCGCTGTGAATTCTATATTCATTAAGCACGTTTTTTATAGTTTTTTCATCAAGTTCCTGCTCCACCATGAAGTTTATTTTTATGCCATCCCCAGCTTTCTTCCTTATAAACACTTCAGGGGGTTTTTGATTAATCCTTATCCCAGCGGTATGAAGCTCTTTTTTGAGTATTTCCAACTGCTGCGGGTTGAATACATCGATTAAAAGCAGCACTAGATCAGAGTTTCTGATGATGGAGATCACTTCTCTGCCCCTTCCTCTTCCTGAAGCTGCGCCCTCTATCAATCCAGGTGTGTCTAATATCTGGATCCTTGCTCCTTTATGAATCATTATGCCGGGAATTATTTTAAGCGTGGTAAAATCATACTCGCCCACCTCAGAGTGCGCATTAGTAATTTTATTAAGCAATGTTGATTTCCCAACCGATGGAAAGCCGACTATAACTGCTCTTGCATCTCCGGAGCGCTTTATTTCAGCCTCTCTCTGCACTCCTTTCCTAGCAGCCTGCGATTCTATTTCCTCGCGCAGCCTTGCCAGTTTGGCTTTCAAGCGCCCTATATGTGCTTCGGTGGCTTTGTTATAAGGCGTGCGCCTGAGCTCTTCCTCTATTGCCTTTATTCTCTCCTCTAAGCTAGCCACAGCAGATGGATTGCTGCTTTAAAGAGATAAGGTTTATCTAATCCAACAACAACATAATGAGCAACGAGGTTCGAAGCATGCCAGAAGATAATGTTATACGCGTTGGGGATAAACCCATAATGAACTATGTACTTGCAACTGTAACGCAATTCAATGAAGGTGCAAAAGAAGTTGTTGTTAAGGCAAGGGGAAGGGCGATCTCAAGAGCGGTTGATGTGGTCGAGGTGGCTAGGAATAGATTTATGCAAGATTTAGCAGTAGGCGATATTAGAATTGGTACCGAGGAAGTGCAGAGTGAGAAGGGCGAAAAGGTAAAAGTTTCATTCATAGAAATTCCTTTAAAGAAACCTTGAACAGTTAAGGTTAGCTGAACCACTGCCTTCGCTTGGCATACCCCAAACTCGCTGCTTCGCATTTCTTTTTCCTTGCATTCCACTCTGCGGTATCGAAAAATGCAGCTAGCTCGGTTGGCTGGAAGTATTTTTCAATTTCAATTTGAAGGCGATACACTTCCTCTCGCTGGAGATTAATTGCTCTCTCCAAGCTCTTCATTAGATTTTGCGTCTCCTCATGTTTCTCCATAGCTTTCTGGGTGAAGATCTGCTTGAGCAGGGTTGATAGTTTTTCATTGATATCAAGCCGTCTAGCTTTTTCCTTATATTCTTCTATCAAGTCCTTCGCCACGCCCTTGGCTAGAGCTCTTGCTTCAAACTGCGCCATTTGCTCTCTGGCTTTGAAGAATTCATTCACTGTGTTTTTGAGCTCGTTCCTTGCCACTGGCTTGACTATGTAGTTTTCTATGCCTTTTTCAAGTATTGTGAAATCTGGCTTTACTGCTGTTAGCATGATCACGGGTATATCTTTAAGCTCCGGGTCTTGCTTGATCTTTTCCAGTACCTCCCAGCCATTCATTTCAGGCATTAATATATCAAGCAGTATTAAATCTGGCTTCTCAAGTTTGAGTTTTTCAAGGCATTCGCTACCGCTATATGCCGTTATAACTTTATATTGATCAGCTAGCATTTCTTGGAATAAATCTACCACTTCCCACTCATCATCGACAATCATAACTTTTTTGGCTTTTTTCATTTTAGCTACCTCTCCTTGGTATTGTGAAGTAAAATGTCGAGCCTTTTCTGCTCTCGCTCTCAACCCAGATTTTTCCTCCATGCAATTCAACATAGCGTTTTGCAAGAGCAAGGTCTAATTCCTGTTTCTTCTTCATTTCAGTGCTCTGATGCACTGTAAAAAGGTACTCAGCTTTTTGCTCCTGAGCTTGAATTTCAATTTTGATGTTATCAGAGTTATATCCCACTGCATTTGAAATCAAGTTATCAAGCACTTTATAAAGTTTATCTCGGTCTGCGAATATCTCCAGCTCGTCAGGTATTTTAATTGAGAAGCTGAGCGTGCTCGTTGCATAGCTGTTCAGAAGCTCAGCAACAAGTTTTTTTATATTTATCTTTGAATATTTTAATTCTATTTTATCTTTATCTTCCTCCATCCACGCATGCTCAAGCATATCATCGATGAGTTTCCTCTGGCGCAGTGCATTTCGCTCCACTATTTTTATATACTCAAGTATCTTGGGATTTTTAATTTCAGCTTTTATTAAACCAAGATAGCCAATTATTGGCTGCAGTGGAGTGCGAAGTTCGTGAGCAGCCATATTCATGATTTTTTGCTTCAGCTGGGATCTAAGCTGCTGCTCCATCTGCCTTCTCTCAGAGATATCGCGAGCTATGCAAACTACGCTTGAGATCTTTCCATCTTGGCGAAGTCCTCTTGCGTTTACTTCTAGGGGTATCTTTCTACCATCTCTGCCCAGTATCTCGATTTCAAATGCCTTGATTTCTCTGCCATTTAATGCCAGTTTAAATTTATCTAGAGCTATATCGATATATTCAGGCGCTAGGATTTCTGTGAAGGGTTTGCCCATCCATTCTTCTCGCTTATATCCAGTTATACTCTCCCATAGTTGATTTATAAGTTTAAATTTCCCTCCGGAGTCTAGCACAATTATAATATCATATGCATTTTCGATAACTTGATGTAGAAATTCCTTAGCCTCCTTGGTTTCCTCCTCTAGTTTCTGCTTGACCGAGACATCCCTTATGACTTTGATGACTTGCATTACCACCCCGCTTGAATCGTATAATGGATATGCCTCAATTTCAACCACACACGGCTTGCCCTGGCTAAAGTGAACGTGGGTTGCGCTAAAAGGCTTGCCGGTTTCGAATACCTTCTCAACTGGACATAAGTATGGGTGGGTGCAGCGATTCATTGAATTATGCAGATATTCGTGGCAGGATTTGCCAATTATTTCTTCAACATTGCCCCTGAGAGGTTTATTGATTTTTGAAATCTTATAATTTCGATTTATCACCAAGATGCATTCATCTACGGCGCTTAGGATTATTTGCAGAAGGTCTCTAGCTTCTTTAAGTTCCTGTTCCATTTTCACTCTAGGTGTTGCATCTCGAGCTATGCATTGAATGGCAGTTATTTTATCTTCAATTTTAACCGGCCTGGCTGTGATCTCAACTGTTTTCACGTCATTCTTTGATTTAAGCTCAATTACAAAAGGCCCAAGTGTTTTGCCGCTTTCTATTTCTGCTATTTTATCCAGAGCTCGATCGTGCAATTTTTTGGGGAGGATATGCAATATAGATTTACCAATTAATTCTTCTCGCCCGTAGCCGGTTATTTCCTCGGTTTTTTTATTAACCGCTGTGAAGTTGCCATTGAAATCTAAGTTGAATATAGCATCGCAGGCATTTTCAAATAAATCAAAATAGAATTCAGCCAATTTTTTCTGATCCCCATTTTTCTTTTGCTTTATTAATCCGAGTATTTCTTACCCCCCAATTTTCTTGTATTCATTATTATGATGGAAGCAATATATAAATTTTATTGAAAAATTTAACAATAAATAGAAAATATTGGTATAAATTTCGAGTAATTTAAAAATTTATTGCACTTTTAGCTTATTTCAAACCACTCTGGCGATTTTCAATAGCTTTTGAGTATCTTCATGGAGCTCGCTCCACATCTCCAGAAGCTCGTCTCTGCTTGCAAATTTAGCTTTGCCCACATCACTTCCAGCTCTCAGCTCTCCCCCTGTTATGCTTGCGATGTAATCTATGTAGATAACGTGAAGCTCTATCTTTCTACCTTTTTTAACAATTCTCTCAAAGGGAACCAATGGCTCTTTGAGCTCGATCTCCAGATTGGTTTCTTCCTTGACCTCGCGCTTAATACCAGCCTCAATCGATTCTCCAAGTTTCAATCTACCCCCCGGGCAGATCCACTTTCCTCTCCAGTAGCTGCGGTGCTCGGGTTTATGCTGCACGAGCAATATTTTTCCCTCGCTGTTTTTAATCACCGCGCCAACTGCTATGAATATTTGCTTCACTCAAAAATCCTCATCCTAGCTTTCTTCAGATCCTCAGGGTCTGGCACCACGTGGAGATGTCTCAGAGTATTGGTTATGGTTGTTACCTTTATGTCTTTAATTCCACTCAAGCTTTTGATAACCATGAGCATATCATTGAGCTCTTGATTGTCAATCGCGGTCATTATTATTATTAAATCATGGCTGCCGAAGCCTTCGTAGACGGAGCGTATGCGATTGTTCTTCACCTTTGACATAAGCTCTTTGAAAAAGGTAATGGTACTTGACTTTTGAAGATCCAAATTAATTCCTATTACAACTGAGACTCCCCAGAGTTTCTGAAAGTTAATATGCGCCCCCATCTCCTCTATTATTCCACATTTCTTCAGCTTCTTCACCCTGGAGCTAACGGTGCGCTGGTCGATTTGAAGTTCTTCCGCCATTTGCTTGAAGGTCTTTGAGGAATCGTGTACCAGTAAATCCAAAATTTTGAGATCAATATCATCTATCTTAATCATATCCTCCCCTCGATGAATGGCAGTGTTGAGCCACCATATGGCATAACAATTACACTTGCATCTCCACCATGCTTGAGCAGAGCACTTTCAAAAGCACTTTGTACATCGCTGAATGGGGTGAGAAATGCTTTCTTTGCGAGTTCAGGCGGAAGCTTCGAAACAATGTAGATATCGGCTTTTTTCAGCACCAGTGCTATTGCTCCAAGTTTATGGCCGCCTAGTTCAAATTTTGTTTTAATCTTTTGAAGCACATACTCCGGGTTTATGGCTTCGTGGATCCAACGTTCAAACACGCGCTCGCCAAATCCATCGCCGCATTCGCCAAGGAGAATTATTGTACCTCCCTCTCGCACTGCATTTTTAGCATTGTCAAGCGCTTTTTGAGCTTGATAGAGATTTATATCCTTTGGGAAGCCTCCAGCTGAGGTTATTACTATATCCGCTGGTTTCTCGATGGGTACCTTATACATCGCATCGACATACTTCAATCCCTCGCGATGAGCTAAAACAGGGTGACCTGCAACTGCTTTAACGATTTCCTTCTTCTCATTCAATACTACATTTAAAATAAAATCTATGCCAACTTTTTCCCCCACTTCCTCCATATCCTCGCGAACTGGATTGCCCTCAAGCACGCCTGCAGCTGCTTTTGGATGCAGCATTTGACTGTGGTTATCTTGAATGGTTGTCTTGGAACATACACCTGGCATTATTGCCTTTGCTCCCCCGCTGTAGCCTGCGAAGTAATGGAACTCTATATTGCCGGTGCAAACCACAACATCTGCATCGAAAATTGGTTTGAATACCTCAATTCGCGTGCCATTTTTGGTTCTGCCAATGCTCACAACATTCTCAGGGTCGTGATCAATGCATTTAATTCTATTGAAAATAGCCTCTCCAACCAAGCTTTTTTGCTCCTCAATGGTATGCCTGCGATGGATGCCCAAGGCAAAAATAATGGTGATATCTCTATCGCTCACCCCTCCCTTATTCAATTCCTCAAGCAGAGGTGGAAGCATCTTCTTAGATGGAGCTGGCCTAGTGATATCGCTCGCAATTATCGCCACTTTATCCCCGGGCTTTACAATCTCAGACAATCGCTTTGAAGCAATTGGATTTTGAAGCGCTCGCTCAATCTCTCCATCGCCGAGTGGAGGAATTTCATTTGGCTTCAAAATCTGCTGCAAATTTCGATCTGGAATTTCAATCTCAACTTCACTTTTACCGTATTTCAGCGAAATTTTTGTCATCCAGTTACTCAAAATCTACTTTTGAATATATTGAATAAATATTTTGCTATTTACCAAAAACACTTTAAAATGAAAGTTGTATTAGAATTATGCAAGCTCAGCTCACGCCGAGAATCATTGCTCTAGAACTTACAAGAGCGTGCAATTTAGCCTGCAGGCATTGCCGGGCCTCAGCGATAACTCAACCTGAACCTGGGGAGCTATCGACTGCTGAGGTTGAGAATTTGATCGACAGTATAGCTATGTTTTGCAAGCCGATCATCATTTTAACTGGTGGAGAGCCGCTGCTGCGAAGCGATGTTTTCAAAATTGCGAGATATATCACTGCAAAGGGTTTGAATGCTGCTTTAGCTACAAACGCTACAATGGTTACTCCAGAAGTTGCGGTTGCGATAAAGCAAAGTGGTATAGAGAGGGTAAGCGTGAGTATAGATGGTGCTTCAGAGAAAACCCACGATGAATTTAGAAATGCGAGAGGTGCCTTCGCGGCTTCTATGCAGGGCATAAAGAATCTGCAGAACGCAGGGGTGAGCGTGCAGATCAATGCCACCATTACCAAGCATAATGTCGGTGAGCTGCCGGATATACTTGAGCTTGCGAAGCAGCTTAAAGTACACGCGCTGCATATATTCATGCTTGTGCCAGCGGGACGCGGTAAGGAAATTGAAGAGGTCTCTCCTGAGCAGTATGAACAGATTTTAAACTGGTTTTATGATGTTCAAATTGCTGAAATGAATATGAGCTTCAAAGCAACCTGCGCGCCCCATTATCATAGAATAATGCATCAAAGAGGCTTGGTGAAAGCAGGGCAAAAATCCCATCTCGAGCAAGTAACAAAAGGCTGCTTGGCAGCGACCGGTTTTTGCTTCATCTCTCGCACCGGAGATGTTCAGCCGTGTGGATATCTCCCTTTAGCTGTTGGAAATATTCGCGATAAACCCTTTGCAGAAATCTGGTTTAATTCAAGGGAATTCCAAGAACTGCGAGATCCAGGGAAGCTGAAGGGCAAATGCGGTAGGTGTGAATTTAAAAAAGTCTGCGGGGGGTGCAGGGCAAGGGCATTTGCGAGATATGGGGACTACCTCGAGGAGGAGCCATATTGTATATATCAGCCTAAGCACTAGCACTAAGCACTGGCTCTTGCTTCAGCCTCCTCTGCGAAGTCGACTGCTGCATCAAGCAGCGCATTGAAGTACTTTTCATCCGAAATCTCTGGATCGCTTATATCTATCCTCAGCACTCCTTGGTTTATCTCAATTTTAGCGATCTTAAAAACCTCAAATAGGCGAAGCACAATTGCCTGCACGCTTGGGTCAAGCAATGTTTGAGCCAGCTTTGAATCGCTGGTTTTGACCACAAGCATCGATTCCAGAAAAGGCGATAAATCTCCCCTTTTTAAATTTATTTTTCCTCCCTTAATTATAGATTCTCTGAGTGACTTCCTCGCAATTCTGAGATAAAAATCGATGGTTTTTTTTAGCATTATGGTAAGCGATAGCCAAGCTCCCCTGCGTTCATAGAGCTTGAATTCAAAGCTGTGCTTGCGATGCTCTCCATTTGCTTTATCATAATCTAGCAGCAGGCTATAGCTATGCAGCGCATTGATCTGCTCTGCAAATTTTTTAAGATGCGAAATTGTCCTGCGCTTGGCCCTTCTCAGGCTGTAGCTGGAGATCGTCCAGAGGATGCAAGCGAGAGTGAAAAGCAAAGCAAAGGCAAGGAAATATTCAGCAGGCATCTCATCTCCTACTTATGCGTCCAGTAAGCGACAACTTCGCCATCAGCTATTCTATCTATTCTGCAGAATGCAAAGCGCTCGAATTGCACGATGTTGTCTGCTTTTTCATTCAAAATATTTCTCTCCCCAATGCCCTCATAGATTCCATCAGGTGCTATAACCTTTACCTTTATTCCATCAACAGGAACCCAGTGTATTATTGGCACCCCTTGCTTGACTAAATTCAGGTCATTGCCGATGTGTCTAGCGATAAGCGGCTTCAAACTCTCGATCTCTATATTATAAA
>JBBIOZ010000010.1:0-7681 GCA_037443105.1 Methanocellales archaeon | reverse complement strand
AGCGCAGTTTTTGCTTGATCGCTAGATCTCTATAGTCTGACTCGCTGATGAATAATTCGCAGCCAACTTTGATTTCTCTAAATCCACGCTTTTCCTTTGGATGAAGGGGTGGTTTTATAATCACTTCACATGCATCTAGGATTTGCATTTTCACAGGATTGTGTACGAAGAAATAGCGATTTGCTTTTGGATCGATGATGCTTCTATTTATACTGTATAGAGTTTCCATGCTCACAGCTATATCAGTTTCAGTTATACCCATTTCAATTATAAAGCGGCGGATTGCCTCAGGAGCTATGCCTCTGCGTTTAAGCGCTCTTATAACCGGCAGTCTCGGGTCATCCCAGCCTGTGTATATCCCTTGCTCAATTGCCTTTTTAGTTGCACTTGTGCTGAACTTGCCAAATTCATGTATTTTAATCCTCCCCCAGTGAATTGTAACTGGATATGTCCATCCAAAGTACTCATAGATATATCTCTGTCTTTTCTCACTATCCATGAGATCCTTTCCGCGTATTATATGCGTGGTACCAAGCAAATGATCTTCGATTGCAGATTCGAAGTCCAAGGTTGGCCAGACTATATATCTGCTGCCCACTCGCGGGTGATCTGCTTTTATGACCCTAAATGCCACCCAGTCTCTGAGAGCCGGGTCTTTATGCTGGATATCTGTTTTAATGCGCAGCACAGTCTCGCCTGTGTCATAGCTGCCTTTGAGCATATTCTGCCAATGCTTTGCATTTTCCTCAGGGGGTGTTTCACGGTGAGGGCAAGCCTGCATTGCATCCTTCAGCTTTTTGAATTCTTCCCTTGAGCAAAAGCATACATAGGCTTTTCCAAGTTTGATGAGTTCCTCAGCGTATTTATAATATAATTCTATGCGATCTGAAGCCACTATAACTTCATCCGGCTTTGCACCCAGCCACTCAGCATCCTCCAGATACCATTGATATGCCTCAAGCATCGGGCGCTTGGTTACAGGATCAGTATCATCGAAGCGCATTATAAATTTGCCATTATAGCGCTTTGCATATTCATGATTTATTATAATTCCACGGGCATTGCCAAGAGTAGGCGGCCCATTTGGATTGGGTGCAATTCTCAGCACAACTTTTCCCAGTAAAACTCCCTTCAGCTCAGGCAAACCGCGTTCTCGATGCTTCTCCTCCCATATTTTTTCAAGCAGCTCAGGAGCAATCTCCTTAAGGCGAGCGATCCTCTCCTCTTTAGATAACTTCTCCACACCTGCGAGTACTTCACCAGCGAGAATCGATATCTCTTTCGCTCTTGACCTTAACTCCACGTGTTCAGCCATCACCTTACCAATAACAGCACTGGCTAGCGGTACTGAATCATATTTAATTGCATTTTGAAGAGCATATTTTTCGATTATGCGCTTGATCTCAATCATTCGATGATCAATATTTGATACCGGTATAAAAGTATAGCTAATGCTAAGCAAATGCAAAGAAAAAGAGATATACGCAAGAGAAGTATTGTGAATCAATGAAAGAAGCCTATCTCTATGATAAGCTTGATGAAGATAAAGTAAGATGCAATATCTGCGCTAGAGAATGCATTATTGCTGAGGGGAGAAAAGGTTTTTGCTTGACGCGGGAGAATAAAGAGGGCAGGCTTTACTCCATCATATACAGCTGGGTCTCCTCAGAAAACGTGGATCCAATTGAAAAAAAACCGCTTTATAATTTTTATCCCGGGAGCTTGGTATATTCCCTTGGCACGCTTGGCTGCAACTTTCGATGCAGTCACTGTCAAAACTGGAGAATTTCACACGCCAGACCTGATCCAAGTCTAGTTGTTGAAATCACACCTGAGGAAGCAATTGAAAATGCAATTGCAAGCGGGTGCAGGGGTATAGCGTGGACGTATAATGAGCCAGCAATTTGGTTTGAATACACCTATGATAGCGCTAAGCTCGCGAAGCAAGCTGGTTTATACACCGTTTATGTAACCAATGGCTATATAACGCTTAAAGCGCTGGAATATATAGCTCCCTATCTCGATGCATTTCGAGTTGATATAAAGGCATTCAGCGATAGATTTTATGAAGAAGTCTGCTCAGCAAAGCTTCAGCCGGTGCTTGACTCAGCGAAGAAAGCTAGAGAGCTCGGAATGCACATTGAGGTGGTGAATCTCATAATTCCAGAAAAAAATGATTCTCAAGAGGAAATCCGTGCTCTCGCAAAATGGGTGTATGAAAACCTCGGGGAAGAAACACCGATACACTTCACTCGCTTCACACCAATGCATAAAATGGCTCAGCATTATCCCACGCCAGTTAAAACACTGGAGAAAGCGGTTGAAATCGCAAAACAAGAGGGTTTGAAATACCCCTACATAGGCAATGTATTCGGGCACAGGTATGAGAGTACCTATAGCCCTAAATGCGGTGCACTGTTAATCGAGCGCCGCGGTTTCCATCCAATCTTCCACGATATAACAATGGAGAAAATCTGCAAGCGATGCGGGGAAAAAATTTCAATCACCGGTGATCTTGCAGCTACTCGAAGGAAAATTTTCTGGTGGTAGAGAAAATGGAGAAAATGGGGAGAACTCAAGGCGCAGAGGCAGTTGTGGAATTCAAAGGCGAATTTGTAGTGAAGCGAAGAGTTCCCAAGCGCTATAGAGTGCAAGCAATCGATGAAGCTTTGAGGAGGGAAAGGAATAAAACTGAGGCAAAGATTACCTCTGACGCTAGAAAAAGCGGCGTTCCCACGCCCATTATTTTTGACATAGATGACTTCGAAATTACAATGGAATACATAGAGGGCAGGCAGCTTAAATACATTCTCAATGAAGAACTCAGCGAGAAAGTTGGCGTACTCGTGGGTAGGCTTCACAGCGCTGGAATAATCCACGGCGATCTTACGACTTCAAATATGATTTTAAGCGGCAGTAAGATTTACCTCATAGACTTTGGACTTGCATTCTACAGTCAAGAGCTGGAAGCAAGAGGTGTGGATGTGCATGTGCTCTTCCAAACATTCAACAGCACTCACGCGGATCATGAAAAACTCATTGCAAGCTTCATTAAGGGATATAAATCAGCGTTCAAGCACGCTGAAGAGGTGCTGGCTAGGGTTAAGGAGATAGAAGCAAGGGGGAGATATGTTGCTGCTGAATCAGATTAAGCATAAACTGCTCTTCATAACCGGCAATAAAGGCAAGGTTGAAGAAGCCAGAGGTCTTTTAAGCAAGCTGAACATCGAAGTAGTGCAGCTCAATCTAAGGTACCCTGAGATTCAGTCCAATAGCTTGGAAGAAATCGCGAGGCAGGGCGCTGAGTACTGCTATGCTAAATTGAAAAAACCACTCTTCGTTGAGGATTCAGGGCTGTTCATTAAAGCATTGAATGGTTTCCCAGGGCCTTATTCTTCATATGTATTTAAAACAATTGGCAACAGTGGACTGCTCAGATTGATGCAGGGGATTAAAAAAAGAGAGGCTTATTTCAAATCAGCTGTGGCCTATCACGATGGTGAAAATGTAAAAATCTTCAGCGGAATCGTTAGAGGCAGGATTGGCTATGAAGCAAAAGGCAGCTCTGGCTTTGGCTTTGACCCGGTTTTTCTATATGGAACTAAAACCTTCGCCGAGCTTTCAATTGAGGAAAAAAACAAGGTATCCCATAGAAGCAAATCCCTCGCGAAATTCGCACGCTGGCTGAGCACTCAGGCGACATAACTTTATAGCGTCACTGCAAAAGAATACTAGGAGGTATAAATGATGAAAATAACCGTGAGCTTAATCAAAGCAGATGTAGGCGGATACCCTGGACATGCAAGCGTGCACCCAGATTTAATTGCAAGTGCGAGAGCCACGCTGGCAAGGGCAAAAGAGCAAGGTCTGCTTGTTGACTTTCACGTGATGGGAGCTGGAGATGATCTGCAGTTGATAATGAGCCATAGAAAAGGCGTTGATAGCTCGGAGATACATGGCTTGGCTTGGGATGCTTTTACCAAGGCCACTGAGGTCGCGAAGAAATTAAAGCTATATGGAGCGGGTCAAGATCTGCTGAGCGATGCATTTTCAGGAAATGTGCGTGGAATGGGACCTGGTGTTGCTGAGATGGAGTTCACCGAGCGAAGAGCTGAGCCCATAGTGGCTTTTATGATGGATAAAACCGAGCCAGGTGCATTTAACCTTCCAGTGTATCGAATGTTCGCGGATCCCTTTAACACCGCTGGCTTGATCATCGATCCAACGCTTCACGGCGGCTTTAGATTTGAAGTGTGGGATATCATGGAGCACAGGCGCGTATTCATGGATACACCTGAAGAGATGTATGACCTTTTGGCTTTAATTGGCGCTAAATCGAGGTATGTTATCAAGCGCGTTTACCCGAAGGAGAATCACCCAAAGCTGCCCAAGGATGAGCCGGTTGCAGTTGTAAGCACCGAGAAGCTCTATCAAATTGCAGGGGAATACGTGGGGAAGGACGATCCAGTTGCACTGGTGAGAGCGCAGTCCGGGTTACCTGCCCTTGGAGAAGTGCTGGAGCCATTTGCCTTTCCCCATATCGTGAGCGGCTGGATGAGGGGCAGCCACAATGGTCCTGTTATGCCTGTTTCATTCAAGCACGCACGCTGCACGCGTTTCGATGGGCCGCCTAGAGTGGTCGCTGCTGGCTTTCAGCTCGCCGACGGCATGCTTGTAGGCCCTGTTGATCTATTCGACGATCCAGCTTTTGACCTCACCAGAAGGAAGGCTCAGGAGATAACTGATTATATGCGCAGACATGGGCCTTTTGAACCCCACCGCCTGCCACTTGAGGATATGGAGTATACCACTCTGCCAAAGGTTTTAGGCAAACTGCAAGGGCGCTTTCAAAAAGTGGAGTAGTTGAAGATGAAAATCAAGCCACCTGTAGTGGTGCTTAATCTAAAGGCATATATCGAGAGCGCGGGAGAAAGAGGACTTGCTCTTGCAAAAGCATGCGAAGAAGTATCCATTGAGAGCGGCATCTCAATTGCAATCTGCCCTCAAACTGCAGATTTAGCTTGGATCGCTAAACAGGTGAAAATACCCTGCTTGGCGCAGCACGCTGATGCAGTTCCACCAGGCAGCTACACCGGCTGGGTAACTTTAGAGTCAATCAAAAGCGCTGGAGCAGCTGGCACGCTGGTGAATCACTCCGAGCGCCGCCTTCGAATAGCTGAAATAGATGAGATCATAAATAGAGCTAAAGAATTGGATTTGCTCACCATCGTATGCACCAATAATCTAGCGGTAAGCAAAGCTGTGGCAGCACTTGCCCCATATGCGCTGGCGGTTGAACCTCCTCAGCTAATAGGCAGTGGAATTCCAGTTTCCAAAGCTGAACCGGAAATCGTGCGCGGCACTGTGCAAGCGGTGAAGGCAATAAATAGAGATGTAATGGTACTCTGCGGTGCAGGTATAAGCACAGGCGAGGATGTCAAAGCTGCAATCGAGCTGGGAAGCGAAGGGGTTTTGCTGGCATCCGGTGTTGTGAAGGCAAAGAATCCTAAAGCTGTGCTTCAAGATCTAGTATCCCAGCTGTAATGCCTGTGAATTACTCCACCTCAACCTTCTCCCTTTTTACAGCTTCCGCTTTCAGTTTAACTTTATCTCTCACTTCTTTAAGCCTCTCTATTCTTGCATCCAGCAGGCTCCTCAGCGCAAGCAAAAACTCCATCTTTGCATTTATAAGATGCTCCACAGGCTGAGCATATTTCTTCGGCAAACTCTCTAGCAAAACTTGGTCGAAGGTTTCAGAAAAAGGCAACGCCATCAATTTCGCTATACCCCTTGCGATATCCTCAATTGCGCTTTCCCTCTCGCTCATCAAAGAAAGTAATATGCAGCTCATCGCTTAAAAGCTTAGCTCTTGAGAGTTTCATTCGAAGAGCAGCTGTTGGAAGTGGTATGATTCGCATTATACTTCCAATTTCTGTGCTTATCTTTACCAAAAGTTCATCTCCAATTCTTTCAACATCGCTTATCATCTCTTTGCTTGTATAGGGAACTTTGACTATCAGCACGAGCTCTTTATCCTTTGTAATAGTTTTGAATGGAGAGCCTTTGAAGTAAACTTCAGCCGGGTCTTCGCTGCCGAACAATTCATCTCCACATTTTTTGAGGCGAGCGATGCCCTTCAGCTCTGAATCAAAGAGCATTAGCTTCTTAATGGGCAGGGGATAGAAACTTGCCTCAGCTTCAGCTAAATACTTTTTTTGAAGTTCGATCCATTTTTTAAAGAATGGATCGCTCACATTTTCAGGCAGGATTTTGTTGACTATAGCTAGATCCACATTTATCCCATAGAGGTTTGAAAGCAGCAAAGCCCTTCTGGTGTTCTCAATGCTGAAGGAATCAGGGTTAGCCACAAGTCTTAAACTCGTGATATTCGGATCTTTAAGGATATCCCCCAGTCTTTCAAGTCTCCTTATGAACTCAACCTCGGATTCGAATACCTCCTTTTTTGGAGCTGGCAGGCGGGTGAGTGGCTCGATCACTCTTGCTATGCCAGCTATCGAGCCAGCGATATTTATCAGCTTTCTGCTCATGCTTCCCAAGAGCTTCGGAAAATATATATATCTGAGTGCTTCGCCAGCTGCAACTGTGTCCAGAACTATCAAATTGAACTGCTGCTCCCTCACCAGTTCCTCGATCTTCAGAAGTGCGAACAGCTGGGTCATGCCTGGCATTATGGCTATTTCATAGGTCAGGGTTTCCTCTATGCCTCTGGCGGAAAGCACAGAGGTTAGATATTCTTGAATCACAGCATAGTTCCTCTGCATCTCTTTAATCGAGTCTATCTGAATAGCCCACAGGTTTTCGCAGAGTTCAGTTGGCACATCGGTTATTTTCCTCTCAAAAGCATCCCCAAGTGTATGAGCTGGGTCGGAGGATACAATTATAGTTTTATATCCCAAGCTCGCAGTTTTGAGGGCGGTGGCACTGGCTATAACAGACTTCCCTGTGCCTCCTTTACCTGTATAAAGTATCACTCTGCTTTTCAGCATTCTCTACAATTCAGCATTCTCTAATCTTATATCTAAATTTTTGTGTGCTGCTGCATCAAGCGAAAGGTAATTTTTATATTTCTCAAAAGTGAGATGAATAGCCATATGGTTAAAAGAATCAAGGTTAAAAATCCAGAGCGCTGCATAGGCTGCATGAGCTGTGTTTTTTCATGCGCTCGCAATAGATTCAAGAAGGTATCGCTTGATGATAGTGCTATAAAGGTGGTTACAGCGGGAGGGATTGAAAGCGAGTTCAATGTTATAGCTTGCAGAGCTTGCGCTGACCCAGCCTGCGTGAGAGCATGCAGAACAGGCGCACTTCTACCGCGCGATGGAGGTGGGAATAAATTCGATCCTTCAAAATGCAATTCATGCGGAGAATGCGCAAAAGCTTGCTTGATCGGCGCTATAACTCTTGATAGAGAGAAAAAGCCACTTACCTGCACGCACTGCGGCTGGTGTGCCAAGTTCTGCCCGCACGATGTACTCGCGCTTGAAACCATAGAGGTGTTTTAAATGCAAGTGCTTTATATCGATCTAGGTGAAGAAAAAATTGAGATCAAGAATCGAGCTGATCTTTTTCAGAAATATCTAGGAGGCAGCGGGGTTGCTGCCAAGCTATTGCTGGAAGAATGCCCGCCAAGGATAGACCCACTCTCGCCTGAGAATCCCAT
>JBBIOZ010000009.1:0-31440 GCA_037443105.1 Methanocellales archaeon | reverse complement strand
ATTTGGAGGCAAACATTTTTAGTGTAGGTGTTGTTTATTTTCCAGTTTGGAAAAAGCGCGATGAATTGCAAAGCAAACTGCATCAGATATATAATAAAATGAAAATAAATAATGAAATCCATGCGATTGGGGTGACAACAACCGCTGAACTGAGCGATGCATATGCAACCAAGCGCGAGGGAGTATATCATATTTTAAGTAGCGTTGAAAAAGCAATGCCTTTTGCTCCTATATATGTTTTAGATATCAATGGCAAGCTGCTAACACTTGCTGAGGCGATAAAAATAAATCCATTGCAAATAGGCAGTGCAAACTGGGTGGCAACTGCTTACGTGCTGAGCAGGAAACTGCCCAATTGCATCTTGGTCGATGTAGGCAGCACAACTACTGATATAATTCCCATAGTTAACGGCAGCATAAAGGCGAAGGGAAAAACAGATTTAGAGCGCTTAATTTCAGGCGAGCTTGTTTATACAGGAGCGCTTCGCTCTAATGTGGCTGTGATTGTAAGAAGAATACCTGTTAGAGGTTCCCTCGCAGCGGTTTCATCGGAGTACTTCTCTATAACTGGGGATGTCAATCTAATTCTCGGTAAAATTAAAAGGAAGGATTACAGCTGTGAAACACCAGATGGACGCGGAAAGACAGTAGGTGAAGCAATGGCACGCCTCGCAAGAGTGATATGCGCAGATCTAGAAATGCTCTCTCGGAAAGAAATAAAGGCAATAGCTAAATATATATATGATGAGCAGGTCTGGCAAATCGCAAATTCACTTTCAAGAGTTCGAAAGCCATTTAAAGAACTCCCTGTTGTCATAACTGGCATTGGAAAATTTATAGCACGCGATGCAGCTCGAAAACTGGGTGTTGAAAAAATTATAGATATGGATGAAATCATGGGTCTAGAGCTTGCAAATGCAGCTCCAGCGACAGCGTTGGGTATCATGCTAGCTGAGAAACTCGAGGGCGAAAAATGTATAGCGTGATTAAAATCGGCGGAAGCTTAATGAATTACCCGGAGGAATTAAAGCAGCTCTGCCTCGAAATCGAGAAGCTCTCAATCTATTACAAACTATTAATAATCCCCGGTGGAGGAAGCTTTGCGGATCATATTCGAAGCTTGGACAGCGTGTTTCATTTTTCTCCATCTATAGCGCATAAAATGGCATTATTAGCTATGGATCAATATGGCCTTTTGTTAAGCGGTTTTTTAACCAAAGCTGAATTGGTGCAGAAGGTAGAACTTGCTAGAAAAGAGAGATACGCGATTCTACTACCATCTCAATCGCTGCTCAAAGTAAGTGAAAAAATAATTCCTCACACTTGGGATGTAACCTCAGATTCAATCGCTTGCTATATTGCCGCGAAGGCTAAGGCTGATAAGCTTATCTTGGTGAAAGATGTGGATGGAATATATAAAGACTTTGGAACAGATAAACAGCTTTTCCTGCCTCAAGCAAGCGCAGCTGAGATAAAGAATACAAAATGTGTGGATAAAATGCTGCCGGAGTTGCTGGTTAAATATAAAATGAACTGCTGTATTGTCAATGGAAGAATCCCAGGAAGACTGCGCAGCGTGCTTGAGGGAAAGCAAGCGATATGCACTTGGATCAAATACAGATGATAGAGTAATGCTTATTTATCCCCAAGCCTATTTCATTTCTCAAAGTGTTGTGAATGCAGATTTTATTCATACACGCAGATTTCATTGAATTTGAAGTTAAAAAGAGCACTTCAGCTGCGGAAAAAATAGATAAAGATTATAAAGGCGATAAAATGGAAGACGCCTTGGTGGTGTTTGTAGCTGTGGAGAAATCTGATGAAGCAGCGCCTCAGGAAATCGTGGACCAAGGCATTGCAAATATTCTTGATGTCGCTCAAAAAGTACACGCGAATAAAATAATGCTCTATCCCTATGCTCACTTAAGTTCCAGCCTTGCTAAACCTGAGGTTGCAGTTGAAGTGCTGAAGGGACTGGAAACGGCACTAAAAGCATTGAATAAATTTGAGGTGAAGCGAGCGCCATTCGGCTGGTACAAGGCATTCAAATTAGCCTGCAAAGGTCATCCATTATCTGAGCTCTCAAGGTCAATCAAACCGCGCGAGGCAGAGATGCCTGGGGAAATAATCTCCAAAGCAATTAAAGCGGAAGAAAAAGCAAAGTCATATTGGTATATTCTCACTCCAGATGGCGAGCTTGTTGAGGTCGATAAATTTAATTTCACAGCCCATGAAAAACTCAGGAAATTTGCCAGCTATGAAATTGCAAAAAGCCGCGCAGCGGATAAAATTCCACCTCACGTTGAGCTTATGAAGCGGCTGGAGATAGCGGACTATGAATCAGGCTCAGACCCGGGAAATATGCGCTATTATCCAAAGGGCAGGTTGATCAAGAGTCTGCTGGAGAACTATGTTTTGAATCGCTCCATCGAATATGGTGCGATGGAGGTTGAAACACCTCTGATGTATGATATGGAGCATCCCACGCTTAAGGACTACCTTGATAGATTCCCAGCTCGGCAGTATTCCGTGGAATCGGATAAAAGACATATGTTTTTGAGATTTGCAGCTTGCTTCGGTCAGTTCCTTATGAACCACGACATGACCATTTCATACAAAAACTTGCCACTCAAGATGATCGAGCTAACGAGGTATAGTTTCCGAAGAGAGCAAAGAGGCGAATTAGTGGGATTGCGCAGGCTACGTGCTTTCACAATGCCTGATATGCATACGCTGTGCAGAGATCTTAGCGAAGCGATAGCTGAATTTAAACAGCAGTATGAATTCTGCATGGATGTGCTTAAAGGAATTGGCTTGACCCCTGAGGATTATGAGGTTGCCATAAGATTTACCAGAGATTTCTATCGCGAGCATAAGGAATTCATAGTTTCTCTAGTAAAAATTGTTAACAAGCCAGTGCTCATAGAGATCTGGGACGATCGCTTCTTCTACTTCATTCTTAAATTCGAGTTCAACTTTATAGATGCACTTGATAAAGCAAGCGCGCTTTCAACAGTACAAATTGACGTTGAAAATGCTGAGCGCTATGGAATAAAATATATTGACGCTAACAATGAGGAGAGAAAGCCAGTGATACTGCACTGCTCCCCAAGCGGCGCGATAGAGCGCTGTATTTATGCGCTGCTTGAAAAAGCAAGCATGCAGCGAACTGGGAAGCCAATGCTACCAGTATGGCTCTCTCCAGTTATCGTGAGACTTATACCCGTTGGACTGGAGTATGAAAAATACTGCGAGGAATTATTAAATTATCTTCAAAACTCAAGCATAAGGGCAGATCTAGACGACACCGAGGAAACTGTGAGTAAAAAAATACGAAATGCTGAGAGGGAATGGATTCCATATATAGTGGTAATAGGCGAAAAAGAGTTGAAGGGAAAGCTGGCGGTTAGAATTAGAGAAAGTGAAACCCAGGAGGAGCTCTCTTTGGAAGAGTTAATTCAGAAAGTGCGCGAGCAGTGCGAAGGAAAGCCTTTCAAGCCCCTCCCCCTCCCCGTGAGGCTCTCGCGCAGACCTAAATTTGCAGGTTGAGGCTCGCATCAAAATTCCTTAACCTCTCTACCTATCTCCTCTATCTCTAGAATCTCCAATATAGCTGTGGGGGCAAAAAAACCAGTAGGAGCGCATACTATACAGGCTTAGGAAATAATTCTTTGCTAGGTTTTTATGCTACCCGCAAGCTTTACCATTAGAAGACATTGCAGCGGCTTTTTCAACCATTGCTTGAACAAATGCTTTGAATACAGGAGAAGGCCTGCCCGGGGCGGATTTAAACTCCGGGTGGAATTGAGTGCCAATGAAGAATCTATGCGTTGGAAGCTCGAGGATCTCCATTCTATATTCATCATAGCCGGAGAAAACCAAGCCTTTTTCCTCGAGCATCGGAATGAACTTTGGGTTTACCTCGAATCTATGCCTGTGTCTTTCAACGATCTTTGTTTTACCATAGATCCTATGAGCTAGGGTTCCTTCCTTTATTGTCACTGGATGATTGCCCAGTCTCATCGTCCCCCCCTTATCCTTAACTTGCTCCTGCTCAGGAAGGAGGTCGATTACTGGATTTGGTGTATTAGCGAGTTCGGAGCTATTAGCATCCTTCAAGCCAAGCGCATTTCTAGCAAATTCCACCACCGCTAGCTGAAAGCCAAAGCATAGACCGAGATATGGTATGTTGTTCTCCCTTGCATATTGAATTGCAAGTATCTTCCCCTCAGTACCGCGACTTCCAAAGCCCCCTGGCACTAGTATTCCATCTGCTTTTTCTAAAAAACGCAGCGACTCAGGGTCTTCTTCCAAATCCTCAGAATCTATCCAGAGTATGTTTATAGCGCAGCCTAGCTCTACGCTGGCGTGGCGGAGAGCCTCTTTTATGCTTAAATATACATCCTCAACACCATATTTACCCACTATAGCCACTGTTACCTCTTTATCGACTTTATCAAAGCGCGCCACCGTTTCTTCCCACTCCTTACTTACTTCTCTGGGCTCTAAACCCAATTTTTTAATGAGATAGCTTCCCAGCCCCTCTTTTTCAAGCATAAGTGGCACTTTATAGATATCGTCTGCATCATAAGCGCTTATCACTGCTTCCGGGGGCACATCGCAGAATAAGGCAATCTTTTGCTTCGTGCTAGGGGTAAGAGGATCTTTGGATCTGCCAACGATTACATCCGGCTGCAATCCAAGTTCACGCAGTGCTTTAACTGAATGCTGCGTTGGCTTTGTTTTTTGCTCTCCCATTGTATCAATCGGTACCAGTGTTACGTGAATGAAAACTATGTCCTTTTCATCTTCCTCCGCGTGCATCTGGCGAACTGCTTCAAGAAATGGCATGCTTTCTATATCGCCAACAGTTCCACCAATCTCAACCAGGCAGATCTCGCAGTTGCTTTTCTTTGCAACTCTCCGAATATTTTCCTTTATTTCATTGGTGATATGGGGAATTATCTGCACAGTTTTACCTAGGTAGTCGCCTCTTCGCTCTTTCTCTATCACTGCTTTATAGATCTTGCCAGTGGTTATATTATGCTCGCTTGTGAGCTCTACATCAAGAAAGCGTTCATAATGTCCTAGGTCAAGGTCGACTTCTCCTCCATCTTTGAGCACATATACCTCGCCATGCTGCAAGGGATTCATGGTTCCAGCGTCTATGTTGATATAGGGATCTATCTTTATGGCAGTAACACTATATCCACGATTTTTAAGGATTCTACCAATTGAAGCTGTGGTTATTCCCTTGCCAAGTCCACTCATAACTCCGCCTGTAACAATTATATATTTCATTTCCACCCTCACTTGACTTTACCAGCGAGAAATATTAATAAATAAACTATGATTGCAGATGCAACAATGGAGCCATAGAATCTATCGATTGCCCCCCAGAAGGAGAGTGCTATTAAGGTAAATGCAAGTCCTAGGAAAATAAGTATTAACGTGAGAGTGAGGTTTACCTTGGGAATTTTAATTGAGAGGCTTGGGGATTTAAATGGAAGCCTCTCCACTGTCCTTTCAAATGGTCTCTCATATCGAGATAGACTTTCATCCACAATTACTGGGATTTTCTCTTTTTCCATCTCAACTCCCAGCTTGGCTATGAAGCTTTTCTTTTTTGATCCATAGCCGGTGCTAACATAAATTTCCCCTTGATATAGCTTCTCGCTGTTTGCTGGTAAATGCACAACCGCTGGAATTTTAACTTCTCTCTGCACATAGGGATTGTCCCGGAGGAAAACAATTTTATCACGGAGATTGGTGCTGGTTGAGAGATGCACGTGGGTGGGCGTACCGTGGTTAATAATGCTGATTTCAAATGTATGCTCCTCGCCGGGTTTGACAGGAATGAATATTTCATTATTTGCAAACTCAATGGAATTGACTTCTTTTCTATTAATATGTACCTCTTGATAAACCATTCAATATATTTTCGTCCTCCTAATACATTAAAGCTTCTTAGACTTTTCCCTTAACTCAGGAGGCAGTAGATTGGGGATCCCCTCTTCTATCGGATAGGTTTCCTTGCATCTTTCACAGTAAAGCGAGCCAGTTATTATTTCAATCTCATTCTCCTCTTTTACTTCAAGTTTCAAATCCCCCTTGCAGAGGGGACACGCAAGTATTTCCATGAGTTCTCTCTTCATTTCTCCACCTCCCCAATTTTTTCAGCTCTCAGATCAATAATTTGAGACAGCTCTGGCCCGGTTGAAATCAATGTAAAGGGAACCCCTGCTTGCCTCTCACAGGCAAGCACAAACTGCTTCGCTTTCTCACTCAATTCATCCCACTTTTTGGCGCCATAGCACCCGGGGTCTAATTTATCTATACCTGTAAGTGCAGCTTGAGTTGCGCCATTCACCATTGCTGAGTATCGAGCCATCTCCCCATCCCACCATCCTATTCTCCTAGGTCTGCCTGTAACTGTTCCGAATTCCTCTATTCCCAATCGCTTAGCCTCCTCCATTGGCATCTCGGTTGCAAATGGACCTGAGCCAACGCGGGTTGGAAAAGTTTTGAAAACAACAATCACGTCCTTAATGCGCGTTGGACCCACGCCAACATCGCTTGCAACTTGCGAAGCAGATGTATCTTTTGAAGTTACATAGGGATAGGTACCGTAAAAAAGAGAAATTCCAAAGCCTTGGGTACCCTCTAAAATTACATTTTCCTTTCTATCTAAAGCTTGATTGACCTCGAGTGCTGCATCAACGATATATTCTTTTAGCTCTGATACATCCTTTGCCTGTCTTGCCACCCGCATTACGCGATCCACATTTGCCGGGCCGCATCCTGTTCCAGTCGTACCTATTACGCTTGAGAGATGCTTATTTCCTCGATCTCTCTGGATGTGGGATTCCTCGATTATGCAGCAGCGCTTGTCAATGCCAACTCTACCGCGAACCTTAAGCATCTCCACTTCTCTTAGAAAAACTTTAGGATCGACGAGCACGCCTGCGCCTATCAATAGGCGTGCCTTTGGATAGACAAAGCCGCTTGGAACCATTCTCACACCAAACTTTTGACCGCCGATTTCAACAGTGTGTCCAGCGTTAGGGCCAACTCCGCCTCTTGCAATTATAGTTGGCTTATCTTTATGTGCAATATGTGCAACAATCTTTCCCTTCCCCTCGTCTCCAAAGAATCCTCCTACAATTATCGTAGCTGTCATGATTTCCGCCTTGAATATTTTTTAATGGCAATTTAAGCCTATAAATCTGTTCATTGCAAATTAGCATTTCATTATATTTATATAGAATGAGTGAGAGTTAAAATATCAAACTTCACATCGGAGGTTGCATAGATGGCAGAAGAAGATAACGTGATCTACGTTGGGAACAAACCAATAATGAATTATGTACTCGCAACTGTAACTCAATTCAATGAGGGTGCGAAAGAGGTTACAATAAAAGCAAGAGGCCGAGCGATCTCGCGAGCGGTTGATACAGTGGAGGTTGCGAGAAATAGATTTTTGCCAAATGTAACAGTCGGAAGCATAAAAATCGGTACCGAGGAAATTCAGGGAGAGAAAGGAGAGGAGATCAACGTTTCCTCGATTGAAATCTTGCTGAAGCGCCAGACCTAGCTATTCTAGGTCTTTTGCTTTTTCCATCTTTTTATCTCATCTCTATCTGTTTCAACCCTCCACTTACCACATCTAGATGCTTCTTTAAACTCTTGGTCCTGAGTTGCAATTATCTTCTTACAATTATTCTGAAGGAGACACACTCCGTGAACACTTCCCTGTTTATAATCTTTGCAGGTAAAACAGATCTCTCGCCAGTTCTCTTTCTTTCTCATCGCATAGCAATTTAGAACTCCCACTACTTTATACTATTCATCAAATTTCGGATATTCCCTGTAAAGTTCTCTTCTGCGCGCCTCAAGCAAGTCATTCTCCAAGCCTGCGAATTCAGCTGCGGTAAGAATTTTTATTCCTTTCTTCGCTGCAGCTTTAAATATATCGAGGATATGTTCCTTCCAATTCAAATCTCTTAAGAAATGGTGATCGAAGACTATTTGCTTAACCGAGGTATTTTCCATCACCTTTAACATATTATTTGCAGAAGCTAGCAAACTTGCTCGAGAATAGCGATAGCCAAGCATGTAGGTCATTGGGCCATCGAGGAAAATTATGTCTGGATTTTCCGCGATTAGAAATGAAGTTTGCTCCTCCAAGCTTGCTCCCTCAACATCTGAGGTGTGAATGAACTTTCCCTCGCTATCCCTTATGCAAACCTCTGTAACATAGCCAAGTTTAGCATTCGTACCGTGAGGCACAGGCTGGGAGAACTTTATATGCGTTTCTCCAAATTTAAATTCCCTTCCATCGCAATATTCAATCTTCTGCGGTAAATTGCCCAGCATCTCTAGGAAAAATTTGGCCCTCTCCCTCTGGCTTAGATTTATTTTCTCACTCGGGTGTTTCATCAAAAGAATCTTTCCCTCATATATCTCAGGTTCGCTTGGGTCGTGGTGGTCGTAGTGGAAATGGGTAACGATGAGTATCTCTGCCTTCTGTGCAAATTTCTTTATCTCCTCCCAGTGTTCATTCATCCGCTTAAGTTCCAAGAAGTGAGGCGGCAGTCCATAGCGCGATGGTGCAAGTGAAACCCCTGGATCAATCAAAATCTGGCAGTCTCGAGTTTGAATAAAAGTTGCCATGCTTCGCGTGCCTAAACTGTCAAATGCGACCGGAATGATTTTCATCATTACCAGTAAAATAATTATGCTGGGAAATAAAATTATGGTTTATGGCCTGCCCGTATTTCTACTTCAAGATATATGAAAGGGGTTACTATGCAGTAGACCAGCAGGAATTTTTTTGCAGAGCTGGGTCTAGAGAGCGCAGAGTAGAATACGCTGAGCGGAAGCGATTTTGTGAAAGTGCTTATGTCAAATGTGCCATTTATAAGAAACATGCTCAAAGTGCTATGCTCGGTAAGTTATAATCAAGGTATAATTAAAAGGCAACCGCAAATCTAATAGTGAGGTAGCTAATAATTTATAGCACTCGGTGCAAATATGCAGGTTAAAAGAGAGAATGTATTAATTGAAGCTCTGCCATATCTCAGAGAATTTCACGATTCCCATATGGTTATTAAAATTGGGGGGCATGCGATGGTTGATAAAACAACTCTAGAGAACATTGTTAAAGATATCGTGCTTTTGCGATATGTGGGCATAAATCCAATAGTAGTCCACGGAGGCGGGCCTGAGATTTCACAGAAGATGGAGAAGATGGGGAAGAAACCTGAATTTGTTTCCGGAATGCGCATTACCGATGAGGAAACTCTTGAGATCGCGCGCATGGTGTTAGTGGGCAACATCAACTGGAATATAGTTTCACTTATAAGCAAATACGGCGCGAAGGGAATTGGCTTATCTGGCAAAGATGGAAATTTAATTATTGCTAGGAAAATTGCGCCTCAAGAGATTTTAATTGAAGGGGTGAAAAAAGAAATAGACCTTGGCTGGGTAGGTGAAACTGAGTGCATTAATCCAGAAATTCTAATGATTACAACTGAAAAGGGCTATATTCCAGTTATAGCGCCAATTGGCATTGATCACGAGGGGAGAAGTTTAAATTTAAATGCTGATGTGGTTGCAGGTGATATAGCGGTGGCTATTAAGGCGAAGAAGCTGATAACACTCACAGATGTACCTGGCATATTACTAGACCCGGAAGATCCAAGATCTCTTATTTCGCAGATTTCTTTATCGGAGGCCAGCGAGCTTTTGAAAAAGGGTATAATAAAAGGCGGCATGATCCCAAAGCTGAAGAGCTGCATTCAAGCAATAGAAGGTGGGGTTGAAAAGGTGCATATTATAAATGGAAATATAGCGCATGCCTTATTGCTTGAAATCTTCACAGACACCGGCATAGGCACAATGGTTTATAAATGATATGTCGTGATTCTAATGAATGAAAAAATGCAAGCTGCTCGCGAAATAGAACTCCAGGGGCATATAATAGATTCCATGATTCTACCAAAGGTTTTTGACAAGATCTATGATATGAATGGCGAGTTTGAGGTACTGGAGTTCAGAATAGGTAAGCTCAAAACAGAGCCAAGCTATGCTCGAATATTGATAATGGGTAGAGATGATGAGCATCTGGATGATATCTTAAGCGAGCTGCATAGACTGGGAGCTAGGCTTCCTGAGGTTGAGGATGTAAGGGTAGAACCAGCTCCAGCAGATAAAGTTATCCCCCGCGGTTTTTACTCCACCACCAACCATCCAACCTATGTTAAATATAAGGGGGAATGGAGGGCAGTTGAGTCAATAAAGATGGATAGCATTATAGTGATCGAAGGGGAGCGCGCTGTATGCAAGACGCTTGCTCATATCAAGAAGGGCGATCTAGTTGTGGTGGGGAAGCAGGGTATACGTGTGATTCCACCTGAGCGGCCTAGAGGGCGGAGTATTTTTGAATTCATGGGCGGAGGGGTATCGCCTGAGAGGCCTTCTCAATCGCTTATATCTCAGATAGCTGATGAAATGCAGGAAATCAAGAAAAAGGGAGGCAAAATTGCCGTGGTAGGGGGGCCAGCTATAGTTCACACCGGTGCCTCTCCAGCGCTGGCTGAGATCATTAGAAAGGGCTATGTGGATGTTTTACTCGCTGGAAATGCGCTGGCAGTTCACGATATAGAGAGAAATCTCTATGGCACCTCCTTGGGTATGGATTTAAAAATGGCTGAGCCCAGGCCAGAGGGACATAAAAATCATTTATATGCAATTTCTGAAATTATCAAAGCTGGTTCAATTAAAAAAGCTGTGAAGAAAGGGATCATAACTGAAGGCATAATGTATGAATGCGTTAAAAATAATGTATCTTTTATACTCGCGGGTTCTATTAGGGATGACGGGCCCCTCCCAGAGGTAATAACAGATACTATGAAGGCGCAGGATAGAATTAGGGATGCTGTTAAAGATGTGGATTTAGTGCTAATGCTTGCAACGATGCTTCACTCCATAGCAGTTGGCAACCATCTTGCGTCCACGGTGAAAACAGTATGCGTGGATATTAATCCAGCGGTGGTTACAAAGCTGCTTGATAGAGGCAGCGCACAGGCTATTGGCATCGTAACTGATGTTGGTACTTTTCTACCAATGCTCAATGCTGAGCTCGAGGATTTAAGAGCGCTGAAACAGCAAAAAACTCAGAAAAGAGGCGCGCCGAAGGTATAGTCTTCAAGCTCCAGCACCTTTTTCCAAGTTTCAATACATTCACAGTGGAGATTTTTAAATATTTCCACATCTTGGTTTAAAGAAAATTCTTTTATGGAAGCTGCAACCGCGCCATCGCATTTGCCGCAGTTATGAGGACCTCGTTTAACTCCAGCTGCAACTGGGTCGCACATAAGCACTTTCTCACTTTTTAAGATTTCCCTTCCTTTCCTCAGCACTTCAACTGCGCTCCACAGCCAAGGCGGGCGGTAGCTTTTATTTATAAATAGCTCATAAACAAGTGTGCCTCGCTGTACATTGCAGAGATTGATGGAAATTGTATCCACGTGTTCAGCTATATCCTCGATGGATTTAATCGTATCCTCAATCGCTGCTCTTTCAGAGAGAAAAGGTGGCTTGAGCAATAAATATGCTTTAACAGCTGCTCCACACCCGTGGGCTATTTTTGCTGCCTGGATGAAGTCTTTGAAGGTGAATCCTTTATTGATATTCTCAATTCTTATCTTATCGCTGCTTGTCTCTAGGCCAATTGCTATTTCAAATTGTTTAACTAGATTCACGCATTCTAAAACCACTTCGCTCTTCACGAATTCTGGTCTTGATTCCACGATTACTTTTTCAACTTTCTCACCGAGTGCTGCTAATATTTGATCTCTCGCCTCAACAGGTACTTCACGGGGATTCAAAAAACTGCCTGAAGTAAAAAGCTTTACCACTTTAACTTCTGATGAAAGTTTTTTCACCGCAATTTGAAATTGAGCCGCGAGGTCCTTCAAAGAAACCTCCGGCGAGGCATCGTAGATATATCCGCACATCGTGCACCCGCCAGTTTTCGCCCATGAGCAGCCAGTGGTTCTTAGAATTATAGTTAATGCTTTTACCTTTTTCCCAGCAAATAGCTCATCCTCAAGCCAGGCTCCAGCTGGCACATCTTTAGGCTTGATTTGAACTTTTTTCAAATGTGCCTCTCTCAGAGTCTTTAAAAAATTCATCATAGTTCCACCACGTGCCGCAGCTCAACAGCACTGCCTCTTCGAGAGTGCAGCATCTCCCAGCTGCCCATTAAAGCACGCCCCACGCCAAATGCCTTTGAACCTCTGACCACAACTTCATCCCCCTCTCTGATCTGTTTATCAGCCTTTATAATTCCAGGTACAAAAATTGAGCCCTTGGGCACAAATGCATCGATTTCAACTTTATAGCCAAACTGCTCGATTCTTCTACCCCCTTCTATGGAGAGCGAAAGCAAGCCTGTTAATGGATTCAAAGCAGCAAGCTGCTTTTTGTCCTCAAATATCTGCCATCTCAAGAAGCTGCCCTTCACTACAGCGCCATCTCGAATTAAAGCCGTGCCAGCTTTCATTCCAAATTGATAGCAAGCAATTGCGCGAATCATATTCAGCTTGCCTATTGGGCGCAGCGGTTCCTTAATTTCATTGATTGCTTTTGCAATTGCTCTACTTAAATTATCCAGAGCCACTTTGGAAGTTAGCCTTTCATTCTTAGCTGTGAATTCAATTTCAAGGTTCAAACGTGCTGCTGCATTCCGGCAGATTTCAGCGTAGGTTCCATTGACGTGTGCAATTATCTTATTGTATTCATTGGCTTTTAAGAAATCATGGAGGCAATCCTCAACCCAGCGTTGCTCATCAAAATTCCATATACCTGTAACTGCGATGTCATAATGAGCAGCTGGATATACGATTTCTAATTCTCTTGGCACAACCCCAAGGGGAGAGGTTATAATTACCTCGTGCACATAAGCTCTATACCTTCCAAGTGCTTCGATGAACTTCGAATGAGAAGGGGAAATCGAATAAGGTTTTTTGGCTGAGCAGGGTAGAAGTAAAAGTACCGCTGAGGATGGAGAGCGATATCTTGTTTTAACCCGCTCCGCGAATCTTTTAACTTCAACGCGATTTAAGGATTCTCTGGAGTTGGCTTTTAGAATTGATTTGCGAGCAATCGGCGTGCGTTCTTCTAGATAGCTATAATTGTGATCCAATAGTCTAAGTGCAGCAGTGAGCCAAGGGCTTGACCTGCATTTACCCTCGAGGTATTCCCTCAAAGTTTGATTGCGTATTAATTCCCGTATCTTCTTAAGTTCTTCCTCCAGCTTCAAGCAGTTATGTTTAGCGATCAATTCTGCTCTCTCGATCTTTGGCTTTTCCCTCAGCTTTTCAACACTTAAACTCTGACATATTGAGCAAGTGCAGGGCAGCTCATTCAAATCCTCAATTGCATATTCACCCTCTTGAGTTAGATAGATATCTTTATAGGCTAGGAAAATTGGTAAAACTTCGTCTACCAGATCAACGCCGCAGTAAATCAATAGAGAGGCATTCTCCGGTGTAGCTAAAGCTGGAGCATATAGAGCTGCATTTCCAGGTATTGCCTCTCGAATTTTGATGACTGTATCAATAAATGCTCTAGCATCGCCGCGAAGCTGAATCGCACTGCCAATTATATATACACAAGCTTCGCCCTTCTCTATATGAAGAGGGTGGATCACAGCAACTTGCTTAACAAAATGCCTTTCATAAGCTTGAACAACTTCCATCGGGATGTGAAGTGGAATAGGTTTATACTCAACATCTTTCAAAAGCTCTTTCAACTGCTTTGTGTTAAGCGCTGCGGGCGTTGGAATACTCTCCATGAACAAGCCAAGTCTAGCTGCGCCATCTCTGCGTTTAACTTCAAACGTAAGAATCCCCTCGATTGATGTCTTCAAATCTGATGGTTTTCGCAAATCTTGCTATTTTATTTATCAAGCCGTGCTCCCACTTTTTATCATATATAAATGTGATAGCATTCCTTGATGCATTTGCTTCAACGAATCTCAAAACATTTTCCAGAGCTGCTTCAAGAGCCTCAAGGTCAAAACTATTAACAACCTCAGCTTGCCCAATTGGGTATGTCTCCCCAAGTTCCACCGGGTAGGGTCCAAATGGGGCTTTCAAATAAAATATATTATCAAATTGCTTCTCTAAAGCAACTTTCTTGGTGGTAATCAAAATACTTCCTTCAAATTTCAATTGCAGCAGTCGGTGGCGATATCTAACCACCTCAGGGCTATTAGCTGACTCAGGGCCTGTGTAAAAGAAGGCGCGCTTAACAGCAGGATTGAATTTCTCAATTAGGTCGACATACTTCAAAGCTTTTTTAAAGCCGTCTAAAAGCGTGGGATGTACTCTGCAGCGTGCGGCAATCAATTCCCAGAGAGTTTGCTCTTTTATCGCTTGCTTCACCCGCTTTAGCTCCGCAAAGGTAACGTGTAGATTATGTTCTGCAATAAGTTGAACTTTGTTCTCCAAATGCTTCAACTCGCTCACAGTATATTTTGAGCAGACTTCGCAGGTGCAAGGTAGATAGGTTAAATCATCAAGTTTATAGGTGCCGTAAGAAGTTAGATATCTGCCGTCTTTGGCATAAAGCGCATAGGCTGCTGAATCAAAGAGATCGCACCCTAAAGCAACTGCTAAGCCAAGCATCATTGGATGCCCTGCGCCGAATAGATGAATTGGCGCGCTGGGTGGTAGTTTCTGTTTGATCGCCATGATTATATCCACAAGCTCTGAGAAGCGATAGGCTTCCATCAATGGCACAACTCCACCTATGGCATATAAATCAAATCCAATCTCCTGCGCACTTGAAGCGCACTTCATTCGCAGGTCCAGAAAAGTTGAGCCTTGAATTGGACCTGTAAGGAGAATATTGCTATGGCTTCTTAAAACTGCTTCCTTCGCCTCCCTCAGTCTCTCAATAGTTTTTTTCATCTCCTGCTCAGCGATTTCTCTGGGAGCATCAGGCTGGGTGGGTATATCCAGTGGCACAGCTATATCCGTGCCTATCTTAATTTGAAACTCAAGTATATCTGCGTGAGTGACATCTAATTCGCCATACTGAGAGAGCTGATAAGCTCCTGAATCGGTCATGATAGGCAAATCAACATCAAGCAAGCGATGCACTCCCTCGCTGATTGCCTTCTTTCTTAATTCAGGAGTGCGATAGATTATGTAGGAATTTGTAATCAATATTTCTGCTCCAAATTTTCTCATGTCTCTTGGTTGTATGAGTAATTGCTTGGGGTTTATAACCGGCATTATAGCTGGCGTTTCTATCGTTCCATGAGGGGTTTCAAGAGTTCCAATGCGTCCCATTAAATCTTTATATGCTATTTCAAATGCCACGTT
Organism: Methanocellales archaeon; assembly: GCA_037443105.1. Taxonomy (GTDB): domain Archaea; phylum Halobacteriota; class JAWCLZ01; order JAWCLZ01; family JAWCLZ01; genus JAWCLZ01. The sequence goes on along the minus strand of JBBIOZ010000009.1, from coordinate 16,042 downwards.
GATTGATATATCCCGCGCTATTTAAATCTATATCTAAGGAAAGTTATTTATAAAAGAAGAAGGCAGAATGATATAAATGCCCGCGGTCAACGCAGTTCTAGAGGCAATACTTAGCAGAAGAAGCGTGCGGGAATTCACATCTTCTCCTGTAAGCGATGAATTAATTGCTGCTATTTTAGAAGCAGGCAGATGGGCTCCATCAGGGCTTAATAATCAGCCTTGGAGATTCATCGTTGTTAAAAATCGCGCTACTTTAAATGAAATGTCCAAGCTCACTGCCTATGGTAAAATAATTAAAAATGCCCCCTTAGTAATTGCAGTTTTCTTGGATAAAAACTCAATGTATGATAGAACAAAGGACATCCTAGGGATTGGCGCCTGCATTCAAAACATGCTGCTTGCAGTACACAGTTTAAGCCTTGGCGGGGTCTGGCTTGGTGAGATCTTGAAGAATAAAGAAAAAGTCAATGCATTGCTAAATGCACCTGAATCACTAGAGCTCATGGCTGTGCTGGCTATTGGTTACCCTGTGCAGCGCAAGCGCACTTCAGATAGAATTGCCCTTAGCCAGATTGCTTATAGAGAGAAATTCAACAATCCATTTCAATAATATAAAGTAATGTAATAAGTATTGTTTAACAAATTTCAAAAAAGTTAAGTACTATTGATTAGCTATTTCTTGCTATGCAATCATTGATCGATCCCTATGGTCGTCGAATTACAAGCCTCAGGATCTCGGTAACTAATAGATGCAATATGTCCTGTATTTACTGCCACGGTGAGGGAGAGAAGCCAAATGGGGGGGAAGATCTCGATAAAGAGGATATTGTGCGCATTGTAAAAGTTGCAGCTGAATATGGGGTTAACAAAGTTAAATTTTCAGGTGGAGAGCCTCTCTTGAGGAATGACTTGGAGGAAATCATAAGCGCTCTCCCTAGGCTTAAAGATATATCTCTAACCACGAATGGATCGCTCCTTGCAGATCGCGCTCTTGAATTGAAAAAAGCTGGATTGAATAGAGTTAACATAAGCTTAGATACCTTGAATGAGGAGAAGTATAACTTGATCACTAATTGCAGAAAAGGGAGTTTCAAGCGCGTGCTTCAAGGTATAAATGCAGCACTCGAAGCAGGATTAACGCCCGTTAAGCTCAATATGGTTATTTTAAAGGGGATAAATGAAGATGAAATCGAGGATATGATTCAATTCGTAAAAGGTAGAGCTCTTGTGCTTCAGATAATTCAACTTTTGAATTTCAAGAATGTAGCTAGATATCAGGTGGATATACTTGAAATCGAGGAAAAGTTAAAGCGCAGAGCAAATGCAATTAAAACCAATGAATTACACAGGCGCTGTAAATACTTCCTGGATGATGCTGAAATTGAAGTTGTCCGTCCAATAAACAACGCCACGTTCTGCGCTTATTGCAATCGTCTTCGAGTTACCAGCGATGGCAAATTAAAACCGTGCTTGCTGCGCAACGATAACTTGGTGGAATTCAAAGGCAAAAGCGAGCCAGAGATACGCGAACTACTAAAGCTGGCTGTGAGCTTGAGGGAGCCGTATAATAAATTGGCGAAATAAATATAAATAAGCATATAACATGAGTTTATAGTCTATATAGTTTAAGGGGTGCTTGAGATGAAGAAATGGTATGGAAGAGACACTGAGCTTACAGTGAGAATGTTCCTGACCATGTTCCTGCTTGCCTTAGTTTACCTTGCATTCATAGCAGTGCTATTCTACTTCGGGGTCAGCGCTACATTTATATTCATCTTCGCAGCCATACTGCTCGGCATCCAGTACTTCTTCTCAGATAAACTAGTACTCTTTGTTATGGGAGCCAGAATTGTAAGTGAAAGTGAAGCACCTCAGCTTCACAGCATGGTTGAGAGACTTTGTGCACTCAGCGACTTGCCCAAGCCTAAGATTGCAGTGGTGGAAAGCGGCATGCCAAATGCCTTCGCCACCGGTAGAAATCCACGCAATGCAGTTGTGGCAGTTACAACTGGAATCATGCGAACTTTGAATAAAGAGGAGCTTGAAGGAGTTCTTGCTCATGAATTGAGTCATATCAAAAATAGAGATGTATTGGTAATGACAATAGCCAGCTTCATCTCAACCGTTGCTTTCTATCTTATGCGCATGTTTATGTACACCGCGATGCTCGGCGGCGCTAGAAGAGAGCGAAATGGAGGAGCCCTTGTAATAATTTACATCGTTTCAGCGATCGTCTGGGTGATAAGCTTCTTCTTGATACGTGCACTTTCTCGCTACCGAGAATTCGCAGCAGACCGCGGGTCTGCGATTATAACAGGCCGCCCCTCTCATTTGATATCAGCACTGCTCAAGATCTCCGGTCAGATGCAACGCGTGCCTCAGCGAGACTTAAGAGCGGTTGAAGGCTTGAATCAATTTTTCATAGTGCCAGCGATCTCAGGGAGCTTGCTGCTGGAGCTATTCTCCACCCACCCACCCATCGAGAAGCGGATTGCACGCTTGGAGGCGATGGAGAGAGGCATGTGAAATGGGCTTCTTCGATGCCCTTTTTGCACGTCACACTCAAAGTAAGCCTAAAATGGACCAGCTTTTCGCGATCTCAACAGCTTGCGTAACTCTTGAAAGCAGGTTAGAACTGAGATGCGCTGGAAAAGCAGGTATCTGCATAAAGCCAGTTGAATCTGCGAGGTTCTCAGAAATTGAAAGGGAATTAAAATCACTGCTGGAATTGGCGGCTAAGACCACTGATACGAAGTATAGTTTAATGAAAGATGAATATGACTACCTCTGGATAATTCTCGAGGATAAAGACTTCGAAGACCTAGTTACAACAATCCATATGCTGAGCCAGAGTCTCATTGAAGGTGGATTTCAAGACCGCATTTTATGTGCAGTTTTCAAATTCAAGAATGAAGGGGGAAGACCAGCTTACTGGATATATAGCTACAAGCAAGGTAAATTCTATCCCTTCGTCCCCCTTCCTGGAGCCGAAAAAAAGCGTAATAATGTGCTGGAGTTCAAACTTAAAGCTGAAATGGAAAAGGAACTCCCTGTAGAAGCAGAGCTTGAGAAGTGGTATCCTCTCTGGAATTTACCATTGTAGATTTTACTTAATATTTATTCCACAGTATATTTATTCCACAGTAACGCTTTTAGCAAGGTGTCTTGGTTTATCGATTGAACAGCCTTTTTTCCTAGCGGTAAAATAAGCGAGCAGCTGAACCACCACTGCCGAGAGAATTGGACTCAATTCTTCGCTTACCTCAGGTACTCTTATCACGTGGTCAACGAATTTTTCGATATCCATATCGCCTTCATTTGCAATTGCAATCACAGGTGCATCTCTTGCTTTTACCTCTCGAATATTGCTGAGCATCTTTTCATACGTTGCATTTTTAGTTGCAATTGCAACCACAGGCACATCTTTGCTCAAGAGTGCAAGAGGTCCATGTTTCAACTCGCCTGCAGTGCAGGAATCGCTTGGGATGTAAGAGATCTCCTTCATTTTGAGAGCACCCTCAAGTGCTATGGGGAAGTTTAAATTTCGACCTATGAAAAAACAGACTTTCGCATGCTCAAGCAAAGCCGCTACTTTTTCTATTTCCTCAGCGTTATCCAGAATTTTTTTTATTTCTCTAGGAATCTGCTTCAAACCCGCTATGAGTCGCTTTGCCTCGGCTGAGGTGAGGCAGTAGCGCACAAGTCCAAAATGTATTGCAAGTAAATAGAGCGCGACAATTTGAGCGGTGAAGGTCTTTGTTGCCGCAACGCCTATTTCAGGTCCAGCGCGTATGTACAGCACGCCATCTGCTTCTCTAGTTATAGAACTCCCCACTACATTTGTAATTGCGAGCGTTTTACAGCCGCGTGCCTTCGCCTCTCTAATTGCCGCCAAAGTATCAGCGGTCTCGCCTGATTGAGAAATTCCAATTACCAGCGTTCTTTCAATCACGGCTGGATCCGAATATCTGAGCTCAGAGGCAACCTCTACATTCACAGGTATTCTAGCGAATTTTGAAAGCAAATATTTCCCCAAGCAAGCGGCATTGTAAGAAGTTCCACAGCCAACAATTATTATATTTTCAAGAGAGCTTATCATTCTCTCATTCAAGCCGATTTCCTCGAAGACTACTTTTCCTTCATACTCCGAGATTCTACCAGCGATTGTCTCAACAACAACTTTAGGCTGCTCATAGATCTCTTTCAACATAAAATGCTCATAGCCAGCTTTCTCCGCTGCTTTGATATCCCAAGTGATATATTGAATTGCTTTCTGCACCTCCACGCCTTGAAATGTAGCGATCTTTACCTCGTTCCTCCTCACCACTGCCATTTCTTCGTTGTCAAGGAAGATCATTCTGCGTGTATACTTCAAAATTGCAGGTATATCAGAGGCAATGAAGTTCTCGTTCTCCCCGATACCAAGAATCAAGGGATTATCCTTCCTCGCCACCAGTATCATATTCGGCTCAAAGCTGCATAGCACTGCAATTGCAAAAGAGCCTGAAACTCTGGAAACAGTGCTTCTGAGCGCTTGAATAAGGCTCTTGCTGTAGCTGTAGTTTTCCTCTATCAAATGCGCTAGCACTTCAGTATCAGTTTCTGAGTTAAATTTATGTCCATTCTTTTTTAATTCCTCTCGGAGTTGGTAAAAATTTTCAATAATTCCATTATGCACAACTGCGATTTCACCAGAGCAGTCCAAGTGAGGATGCGCGTTAGCAGTCGAAGGTTTGCCATGCGTTGCCCATCGCGTATGGCCAATTCCAACAGTGCCATCTAGGTTACGAGGTACAATTTTAATGAGTTTTTCAAGCTCTCCCTGGGTTTTATAGCAAACTATTTTTTCATTTAAAACAGCGATGCCAGCTGAATCATAGCCTCTATATTCAAGTCTTCTCAGCGAGTCCAAAAGTATGGGCGCAGCTTGCCTCTCACCTATGTAGCCAACTATACCGCACATAGCTTCACATCACAATTGAATTGCTCTCTACATCGCTAGAGATTATCTTGCCTGAGTTAACCTTGCAGTTTACTCCCAGCATCTTCCCTGCCTTTACAAGTACATTTGTACCTAAATCGCAATTCTCCCCCACAATCGCGCCGATGTCTTTAAAATATTTCAATTCCTCTCCAATTTCAACCTTCACAGCCTTTCCATATTCCGTGGAAAAGTGAGCTCGAATCACTGTATTCTCGCCAATTATCGAATTAATGATGCTAGCGTGCGAGCCGATTTGAACCCCATTCATGATAATGCTATTTTCGATCTGGGAGAAGGGCTTTATCGTAACATTGTTTCCAATGCTTGAACAGGATTGAATCACCACGCTTGGACCTATTTCGCAGTTATCGCCAATTATCGCAGGACCAACGATGCATGAATTGGGGTAAATCACAGTGTTTTCACCAATCTCAACATTGCCCTCTATCACTACGTTTTTTTCTATTGTAGCTTTTTCAGAAATTCTCTCTCTAGATTTGTACTGCAAAATCGTTGCATTAACGTCGATCAAATCCCATGGATAAACAACGTCAAGCCAGAGTGCATCTGATTTTACGTAATTAACACTATATTTGCTCTCGATCATTTGCGCAATTGTTGTGGTAATCCCAAACTCTCCATCTTCACTTGCCTTGGTCTTCTCTATCTCTTGGAAGATCTCTTCATTGAAAAGATAAACACCAGTGTTAACATAGTGACTTACATCGGTCTTCGGTTTTTCAATTATTTTTATAACTTTTTTCTCATCAACCATCAACACGCCATAATCTGCAACATCTTCTCTTAACACCGCAAGAATAGAAATATCTCCATCTGCACCGCTTAGCAAATCCTTTACCCCCCTTGATTCAATTAAATTATCCCCATTGAGCACTAGAAATTGACCCTCAACCTTGTTCCTAGCGTGCTTTATCGCATGTGCAGTTCCCAGCTGCTGAGCTTGAACTATATATTCAATATTCACACCCCAGCGTTTGCCATCCTCAAAGTAATTCATAATTCGCTCCTTTTTATATCCAACAATCATCACAATATCCTTAATTCCACATTCATAGAGAGAGTGAATCACGTATTCCAGAATAGGTTTATTTGCAACTGGGAGCATGACTTTAGAGCGAAGCAGTGTTAAGGGGCGGCAGCGCGTGCCCTCGCCGGCTGCTAAAATTACTGCTTTCAAATATATTCACCTCTTATAAATATAGCCACTTGCATATTAACACTTATGGCATAATTATGATGCTAAGAATTTTGTAGTTCCACGGATATATTAAATTATAAAATTGAAGGTTTGATAATGAAGGCTTTGATCCTTGCAGCTGGGGAGGGGAAGCGGATGCGTCCGCTTACTCTCGCAAAACCAAAAGCAATGCTCCCGGTTATGGGCAAGCCAATTTTAGAACTCGTTTTAAATAATGCAAGGAAAGCTGGAATTAAAGATTTTGGAATCGTTGTAGGATATCGCGCCGATATCATAAAGCGCTACTTCGAAGGCGGCGAAAAATTGGGGGTTAATATTGAATATGTAAATCAAAATAAGCAGCTTGGCACCGCACACGCTATTGCAGCTGCTGAGAATATACTAGCGGGCGAGGAAAGATTTCTAGTGCTAAATAGCGATGGAATTATTAGCTCAAGTGATATAAAAAGGCTGATGAAAAGCAAAAAAATAGCGATTCTAGCCTGCGAGGTTGAAAATCCTGAGGCATTTGGAGTAATTGAAGTCAGCAATGACAGAATTAAAAGAATCGTGGAGAAATCTCCTCATCCACCCTCTAATCTAGTCAACGCAGGGGTGTATATTTTTACCCCTGAGATTTTTAAAGCTATAAATAAAACCCCCCTCTCGCTGAGAGGAGAATATGAAATTACAGATTCCCTTCAATATTTGATTGAAGCAGGCAGAGAGGTAAACTTGCTCAAGACCAATTCTTGGATCGATTTAACCTATCCTTGGGATTTACTGCGAGCAAATGAGCTTTTAATGCCAAAAATCAAAAGAAAAATAGAGGGGGAAGTTGAGCCTAGAGCTACGATTAAAGGGAATATCTTGCTCGGTGAAAACAGTATATTGAGAGATGGAGCCTATGTAATTGGCCCTGCTATAATTGGAGAAAACAGTGAAATTGGGCCGAATTGCTACATTCGCCCGAACACAGTTATCGGTAATGATGCTAAAATTGGTCACGCAGTTGAAGTTAAAAACTCGATTATAATGAATGGCACGCACATAGGGCACTTGAGCTATGTTGGAGATAGCATAATTGGCGAAAACTCGAATTTAGGCGCGGGTACCATAATAGCAAATCTAAGGTTTGACGAGAAAAATATCAAGGTTTGCATTGAGGGTAAGATAATTGATTCAAAGCGTAGAAAGCTGGGGGCGATAATTGGAGATGGAGTGCGCACTGGCATTAATAGCATGATAAACGCTGGCGCGGTTATTGGAGAGCGAGCAATTATAGGACCTGGGGTTTTCGTTAAAGGAGAAATTCCAAGTAATAGCGTGGTCAAGGAGTAGCTCTATGCCGGAGAAAGTACTGGTTACCGGGGGAGCTGGGTTTATAGGTTCACACGTTGTGGATCGACTTGCTGAAATGGGGAGAAGCATAATTGTGCTTGATAATCTGAGCTCTGGTAGAAGGGAATTTATAAGTCAGCATTTAAAGAACAAGAATTTCAAGTTCATTGAAACTGATTTGCTATTTAAAGAAAGCAGTGTTTATTTCAAAGGCGTTGAAGAAGTCTGGCATTTAGCAGCCAATCCAGATGTTAGAATCGGAATTGAAGATACAAAAATTCACCTTGAGCAAAATGTGCTTGCAACATATAACGTGCTGGAAGCAATGAGAAAAAATAATGTTAAAAAAATAATATTTACCTCGACTTCAACAGTATATGGAGAAGCCAAGCAGATACCAACACCCGAGGATTATGCTCCAATGATTCCAATATCACTCTACGGTGCATCGAAGCTGGCTTGTGAAGCATTCATAGCCTCCTATGTGCATACCTTTGACATGCAAGCATGGGTCTATAGATTTGCAAATGTGATAGGAAAGCGCAGTACCCACGGGGTCATATGTGACTTCATAAATAAATTAAAAGCAAATCCTCGAGTGCTCGAAATCCTTGGAGATGGCACTCAAACCAAGTCTTACATTTACATCGAAGATTGCATAAATGCAATGTTCTCTGGATTGAAAGCTAGAGAAAAATTAAATGTATTCAACATAGGTTCAAGCGATACCATAAAGGTTAAGCGGATAGCAGAAATCGTTTGCGAAGCAATGAATTTAAAGCCAAGCCTTAGATATACAGGTGGCGAGAGGGGCTGGAAAGGGGATGTACCATATATGTTCCTAGACTGCACAAGGCTAAAGCGCTTCGGATGGAAGCCTAAATATAGCTCGGAAGAAGCTGTGAAGTTAACAGTGGAGGAGCTGCTTGACTCCAAATTCACTTGAGCTTTTTTATTTCTCTAATCAATTCGCGGTGAAGTCTAACGTATAAGTCGCTTAAAAATGCAAATACAAACATTTGAAAGCCCAAGATGATTAAAAGCGTGGAGAGAATAGTCATTGGAATGCGAGTTATCCCCTTAAGCCACTCGTTCACCACGTAAATGCCTACAACAGTGCCACTTGCCACAAAAATAGCTCCCAGCAATCCGAAGTAGAAAATTGGATTGTACATCCTAGCGAGACCATATATTGTAAGAGCTATTTTTAAACCATCGTGCAGGGGATTGAGTTTAGTTTTAGCAGCACTCTTTCCTCGCGCATAATAGGTTATTGGAACCTCAGCAATAGCGAAATTCTTCTTAACTGTTTCAGCAGTGATCTCCGCTTCAATTTCAAAGCCCATTTTATTCAACTCCAGCTCGCGCACGCATTTCTTGGTAATGGCTCTATACCCAGAGAGAATATCATTAAGCCATATTCCATATCCAATTCCAAATATCTTATTTAGCATTTTGTTACCGAAGAGATTCAAACGCGTAAAAGCACCTGCTTCATAGTTCGCAAAGCGATTGCCAATCACCTGCTCAGCCTCGCCTCTGAAGATTGGAGCAAGCAAGCGTTCAACTTCACTGGGTTCATAGGTGCCATCTCCATCGATTAAAACAATCACATCTTTTTCTATCATTTCAAATGCCTGCTGCAGGGCTAAGCCCTTGCCTTTACCTCTCTGCACTATCACCTTGGCTCCTGCGCTTGCTGCAGCCTCCCTCGTGCCATCAGTGCTATTGCCATCGATGACCAATATATCATCATAACCCAAAGCCTTAAATTTCCCCACCACGCTAGCGATGGTTTGCACCTCGTTTAAAGTGGGTATCAAAATGCAGACATTTTCCTTCATCACCGTTAAATTTAAACTTTAAATATATATTGTATTTCCTCTTATTACATCTTCCTCGGTTACAATTACCTCTTTGATGGTATTTTCAAATTCAATTTTATAAGGCTCGCGAGAGCGAACTTCAAAATTCGTTCCACCTGGGATGGGCTCTGTGTTTGAATAGGGCACCACAAACTCGAAGCTGCCATTTGAAATAGTATGCTGCTTGTAAACAAAGCTTCTACCCTGATTGGAGGTTACATTTAATGTAAGATTAACCTCTACGCCAGCTGGAGCCTCTCCTTTTATTCTAGCTCCTTTTACATATTCAAAGATTTTAATATAATGAATTTGATTGCCGGCGAAGGTACCTGCAATCATGGGAGATTCATATATCAATCTATAGCGAGTTAAATAATTGCCCTCAGGCGCGCCCTTGGCTAGATCGAAGCGATCTCCATCTAAAAAATGCAGGCGAATCTCCATTGTATTAAAAGCGTGCTGAGAATAATACTGCTTCAAACCTTGAGGTGTTTGAATGGTTTGATAGTAATAGCTATAGCACTCCTCGATGTTACCTTTCTTGGCAAAGGTACCTATTGCCCAGAACTTCCCACTTGCCATAGCGACATCGCTTATAACATATCTAGAGCCTAAGAAATCCAGTATTCTATTTGCCTCAGTTTCATTCTCAGCTGTTAAAAATGGCGCTGCCCCGGTCCAGTTTCGCTCTATAATACCTGCTTGAAATGGATTTGCATTTGGAATTCGATGGGCTATATAGGTTATTATATGTCCATAGTCCCACCAGCTCATCACACCATAGGCAGACGCAGGGTATTCATAAAACTCCCCTGGATTAGGCTCTTTATATATACCGTAGTAATCCAAACCTGGATCTGGAGTGTTGTTTCGAAGCCACATTAAAGAATTTATCCAATCTAAGTCGGCGCCGCCGCTATGGCGATTTTCAATTGTAATACTAAAAGGAGGGTATAGTGCGATTAAGATGAACATTGCTATCGCGAAGCCGTGACTCACTTTTAAATTTCGAGCCTCTTTTTTGCTCAATCCCTCCAAAAGCTTTTCAACTCCAGCCCAGCTGAATATCCTCCACCAGAAATAGCCAGCTAGAATTGCGATGTTAATGGCAGAGTAATAAGCGAAGCGATTCTGCGACATCGTTGCCCATATGATAATAACATTCCAAGCAGCAAAGAGAGTCTCACTAGGGCGCCAGTTCTTCGCTACGCTATGTAAAGTCAAGATAAAAGCAATCATCGCGAAGTAAAAAATAAAGGTGAAGTTGGCCCAGAGCAGTGCTAGAGTAAATTGATTACCCGGCCAGAGCATTGGCTGAACCTCGGATATGGTAAGAGCCCCTCCAGCTGGAGTTAATATGCTGAATGCTCCAAGGAGAGAATCGAATAGATATTTGCTTATTAAGAAGATGGAAGTTAAATTAATCGCACCCAATATAGCTATAGATGCAGGATACCAATGCCTGTTTAAATTCCATTTTCTTATCGCTCTTGAGATAAAGCTAAATAGCAATAAAGCGATTACTCCAAGTCCTAGAATTGCCACGTGGAACCAGGAATATCGCGACCAGCCAATTGTTGGAGTGAAATAAGGTAGGATTAAAATCAAGGGAATTAAAAAAACAGGGATACTTGCTAATGCTAGATAATCCAATGTTTCTCCACGGTAGTTTTCAGCTATAGATTGAATAACGCTGAATACCAAGATGATCAAGCTAAATAATACCGCGCCAGGCCAAGAAAGCAAATAAGCTGCAAAAGCAAGGCCAGCTAGCAAGGAGTATATAAAGCCCTTCTTAAGCTTCTTCCAATCCTTGACATTATTCTTCATCTCATCGATTGCTAGAAAGTAAAAAACCATAGCTAAGGTGCTGAAGAATATCTCAGCAACGTGGTGGTCTGTGAAACCTAAGACTGTTCGTGAGAGAAATTGACCCGGTAAAACTGCTAGTATGAGCACTGAGAGTAGAGCTACTTTTCTACCATAGAGAGTTTTAGCGATATAGTAAACCGGCATAGCGGTGAGCGTGCCTAGAATTGCAGGCATATATGCACCGGTGATATAAACTATGGGATCCGTTGGAGATCTAGCTCCCAGTAAAATTGCAGCGGTTGCAATGAGCAGCGTCCACAGGGGACCAAAGTGCAAGCTTGAGCCAAATGGATATTGGGTAAAGGGATCGTAGAATATCCTCACTGGATAGTGAGCAAGCGTGTTTTCAACCAATCGCATGTGGTAAACTGCATCGTCAGCTGCGAAGTTAACATAGTTATTCAAAAAAACACTATCCCAAGGTAAAGCAATTCTAACGAAGAGCATGAAGATCAAAATTAAGACTAGGAATAAAGAGTAGATGGAAAGCTTTGAAGAGAATCTAGCGAGCAGTGTTTCCTTTCAGGCTTGGCTTCTTCCTTTATTTTTATTTTAACTTTTTTTTTCTCGTGATAGCGCTTTCCCAAAAGAATCCCTCGAAATCTTAAAATTGATGCTATTTCAAAATATTTAAAACTTCGTTATACTTCTCAGCTATCTCTTCCCAGCAATACTTAGGTCTGGGAAATTCAATATTCTTATTTCGAAGTGCATTTAAAATGCTCTCTCTAAGAGCACTTATATCCCTCGCTGGGAAGAAGAAAGCTCCTTTGTATGCTGCAAGTGCTTCCTTCAATCCACCTACCTCTGAAACCACAACTGCTTTACCAAAGCTCATTGCGATATGCGCAACACCACTCTGCGAAGCTCTAATATAAGGCAGAGCTAGAGCATCAGCTGCTGAGAAATAAAGCGGGACTTCATCGTCAGGCACATATTTGGGTACAAGCGAAATCTTATCTCTATACTTAGAATTTTGAATTCGCTTTAAAACCTCGCCGCTGCCCTCCCAAAGCTCGCCAACAATTAACAGCCTAGTTTTATTAATTAACTCTTCAGGAAGAGTTTCAAATGCTTCAATTAGATATTCCACTCCTTTGTAAGTCCTTATCAGCCCGAAGAATAATAAAACATTTTCTTCAGCTATCCCAAGTCTTCTTCTAGCTTCAGATTTATCTATAGAGATATATTGATCGTATAAACCATGGGGAATTACATAGATCTTCTCTGGATTTAACCCATATTTTTCAGCTATAGCTTGCTTATCTGCTTTCGAGTGCACGATAAAAGCATTTCCACTTCTAGTGAGAATTCTGCCCATCAATCTTGAATATATTTTAACTGGGAGTATTGCTTCCTCCAGAGGGTCAGCGACCTCGTGGAATTCAACTATTACTTTGAATCCCAGCTTTTTTTTAAATAAATTCAAAATGAATTGCATATGTGCAACTGCAGAAGTCCACCATTGAAGGATTAAAAAGTCAGGCTTGAAATTGCTTAAAAATCTATAGGCCTGAACCCAAGTAAAAGGCGAGTTGTAATCCATTCCATCTAAACTGGATATTTTTGGGGAGAGAGAGAGCGTGGTTAAAGGCCTTCCAACGTGCTCTCTGCCTGGGAATAGCGATCTTGGCAGGAGTTCTCTGAAGTAGATAACTGAAACTTCATTTTGCTCGGCAAGCGCATTTGCCAAGCGAATTGTGTAATAGCTGACTCCGCTTAAAAAGCGCGTCGATGGCCCTGCGATGCAGATTTTATTCACAAATTGATTTTTTGATGTAAAGCTTAATAATTGTTATTGTATATCTACAGAGAAGCTATAAACCAGCAAATAAATTCTAGAGGTAAATGAAAATAGTACAAGTTTGCCCCCGCTACTACCCGGATATAGGGGGCGTGGAAACACACGTTAGGGAAATAAGCGAGAGACTCGCGAGAAAGGGCTATGATGTAGAAGTTGTTACCACTGATCCCTCTGGGAAATTACCTAGAAAGGAGGTAATAAAGGGAGTCAAAGTTTGCAGATTTAAATCAATTGCACCCTACGATTCCTACTACTTAGCCCCTGGGATTAAAAAATATTTAAGTAACATTGAAAAAGAAGTGGTTCACGCCCATAGCTATCACGCTTTTCCCGCACTATTTGCAGCCTTAGCTATAAAGCAGGAGAAATTTATCTTCACACCCCACTACCACGGGAGGGGTCATACTTTTCTAAGGAATTTACTGCACAAGCCATATAAATATCTGGGAGCAAGGATATTTAAAAAAGCCCACAGAGTTATATGCGTTTCCAATTTCGAGGCAGAGCTGCTCAAGTCCGATTTTGATCTCCCGGAGAGAAAAATAGCAATAATACCAAATGGCTTGAATTTCGAGGAATTTGAGAAGATTTCTCAGGAGTATTACCAAGATAAAATAATTCTATATGTAGGCAGGCTCGAGGAATATAAAGGCGTGCAGTATTTAATTCAAGCACTGTCAAGCCTGAAAGAGTATAAACTTGAAGTCATCGGGCGAGGTCCATATGAGAGGAAATTGAGAAGAATAGCCAATGAGCTAAAAGTGATGAATAGAATTCGATGGCTTAGGGATCTCTCAAGAGAGGAACTCCTCCAGCATTATAAATCTGCAAGTGTTTTTGTCTCACTATCCCCCCTTGAGGCCTATGGAATAGCAGTTGCAGAGGCACTTGCCAGCGGAACGCCATGCGTGGTATGTAGCTCAGGGGCTTTAAAGGAATTTATAGATGGCAGGATGTGCGTTGGAGTGAAATATCCAATATCGATGGAGGAACTAATTGCAGCTATACAAAATGCCAAAAGAGGTACCTATGATGGAAAGCTTCCTAGCTGGGGTGAAGTTGTTGAGCAAGTGGAAAAGCTATATGTCGATAAAAATTGAAATAGAATGGTTACCATGAAAATCTGCATCGTTGTGCCATACTTCACACCCTATATAAGGGGAAATGAATATGGACTTGCAGCTAGCTTGAGCAAGCTCGGGCATGATGTTACCATTCTGACTTCAAGCGGCAAAGCTCCACGTGAGAAGATGGTTGCAGTTAAAGAAAGTGATTTATCTCACACATTCAAGGTCAAATATCTCCCTACACTTTTCGACTTTGGGGAAAATCCTGTAGTGGTAGGAGTCTTCTCCCATATTTTAAGGGAGAATTATGAGGTTATAATGCTGCAGGAGGACTATCAATTGATCTGTCACCTTGCTTTTCTAGCTGCAAAGATCAAAGGAATTCCCGTGGTTCTATCGACCGAGCGAACATACTATCCAGCGAGCTTCTGGAAGCGAGTTTTTCTCAAGCTATTTGACTTAACGATCAATAAACTGCTACGGGAAAAAGCAGATGTATATACCGCGCACTGCACAGCTGCAAAAGAATTCATTGTTCAAGAATTTGGAATTCCTGAGGAGAGAATTAAGGTAATCCCCGTGGGTGTGGATATAGATCTCTTTAAACCGATTGAAAATGCACGCTTGCTTGGAAATGGCGATAAATTTAAAATCCTCTGCGTAGCAAGACTCCATAAATATAAAGGACTGGATTACTTGATAAAGGCTATGAAGCTAGTGAAGGAAAAAATACCAAATTCAAAGCTATATATCCTTGGAAAAGGACCGGAGGAAAGCAATTTGAGGAGGCTTGTGCAGGAATTGAATTTGAAGGACTACGTTGAGTTCCTTCAAACCCCAGTTCCCAATTATAAAATGCCTGAGCTATATTCCTCCTGCGATATATATGTACAGCCCAGCATAGTTGAGCCATTTGGAATCGCTGTGCTCGAGGCAATGGCATGCGGCAAACCAGTGATAGGCACAAATGTGGGGGGAATGAGGGATACGATAAGGGACGGGGAGAATGGGTTTTTGGCCAACCCTAATATGGAAGATCTCGCTGAAAAGATTGCAATGTTTAGCAACAGATTACTTCGAGTAGAATGTGGTGCGAGGGGAAGAGAGATAGTCATGAATGAGTTTGACTGGTTAAAAATAACTTCAGAATATTTAAAAGTGGTTGGAGGCAAATCCATTGGAAGTTAAGATATCAATAGTCATTCTGAATTACAATACCGCTAATGATACAATTAAGTGTGTGCAATCTTTGATGGCAAACAAATATCCAAAATTTGAAGTTATATTGAGGTGTGGCACAAGGGTGGAAGTACAAGCAAGAAAGAAGGGAGGATGAGTCCCATGCATCGATACCTTGGAACGAGAAATAAGCTAGCAGTGATAAAGAAGAATTTTGGGAAAATGAAATTTCTGGAGGTATTAACACGTGAGACTTTTCTTGTTACTCCTCTGTATTTGGCACTATATACTCTACGAGGTTTTAATTTAATCTTCGCACATTTTGAGGGTATCAGGGATGCATTAAAAGATAGAAACAAAAATATTTTATGATAGGAGGTTTTTAATTTGAAAATTATAATTATATGCTATTTAAAGAATACTTTGAGAAGTTACGACAAGATAATAACCTCCCATCCCTTATTAATTTTCTTGATCACAGTGGCAATAAGATTTCCAATAGCGTATATATCTCAAGGTGCTTCTTACGATATAGAGTCCTATGCAATTATCGGTAATAGTGTTTTAGGAGGCAATTTGAATCCTTACATTTATGAAGGGCGATATCCCTATCCTCCTTTTTGGATGTTTTTTGAAGCGGGAATTGTATGGTTTGCTTATCATAGCTGCCTTCCTTTTCATTTTATCGCAAAAATCCCATCAATTCTTTTTGACGGAGGTATAGCATTAATT
>JBBIOZ010000008.1:28938-33432 GCA_037443105.1 Methanocellales archaeon | reverse complement strand
TCGATTGAACTTTGTAACCCGAATTAACTCTCTAACCGCACTATTAAAATCTATTTCACGGATCAAATAAAGTAAAGAGAAACTACAAAAAGAAAGATCAAAAGTATTTTCTTTGAAAGGCAGATGGGTAATTGAACATCTAATAAACTGGCATTTCTCCTTTTTATATTTGTTCTTGCAACGTGCAACATTTCTAATGAACGATCTACTCCTATTACTATTTTTGAACGATTGGAGAAGAAATCTATCCATCTACCAGCCCCCATGCCCGCATCTATCACATATTCTAGTTGCTCGTCGGCGGATATGCAATGGGAAACTACTTCTTTTTGGCGTTTATCGATATATTTGTCTATAAGTTCAGATGAGCCAGTATCAAGAGATATTCTAACTATATCTTTTGATTTAAAACGCTGAATTATGTCCTTTATTGCAATGTCATATCGTAGGTCAATTTTCCTACCCAATTCCTCTAGTTTTTGATTGTTAACTTCTTTACCGAATATTTTATCCTCATTCAATATTTAACACCTTTAGAAGACTTTTCTCTTAGCATTATTCAAAAAGGTTATCTGGAATTACCTCTATTGAGCTATTTCTTGAATAGCCATTTTGGGATCTATCTCCATCTTTTTCTGTTTTCCGAGTCTCTTATGATAGCTTCTCCAAACATCTGAATTTGAAGCAAATGCCTTCAATGGGGTGGTGATAGCATCGAGCTTGGAGAAATTCAACTTCCAATCGGACACTAGAAAGACATTAGTAGATCTGAAGTTCTGCGCAAATGCTCTTGGTGTTTGAGACGATTCGAAATGAAGTAATGGTTCTATGATTCAAAAGCACTAATGTTTGAGCTATGGGCTTGCTAACTAATACTGAACGATCAAATTTCTCTCGACCAATACTATACCACTGCTTTTTTTAGTTTTTTCTCTACAAAATCCGCAATCAACTTTGATGCAAGTGAGGAGTACTTCTTTGCTGAAAAAGAAACCACTAAATCTGGATTGAATTTTGAATAAAAGCTATAAAGCCTCTCAACTCCAGCGGCTCCCATTATTCCATAATATTTAAAGCCATTTTTGTACGCCCATTTTATACATTCCCAGGTTAATAGATCATTAGCGTGCTCAATTGCTTTAGTATTACCTATCCACGAAATGACCTTGCCTTCGAAATAAACATCGATGGAACCAGTAATAACCTCTTTTCTATGTTCTACAATAAATACCCTTAAATTAGAGGGATGAAATAATTCATATATCTCCAACAGATATTCCTTTGGAACTTTAACCTTTTTTCTCTGCTCGGCGTATCTTTCTACTAGTAGTTCATAAATATTCAATATATCCTCTTTGTTACCCTCTCTTACCAAAAGACCTCGCCTTTCAGCTCTTTGTATATCCTGCCTAGTTTTCCTTTTAATATTTGACCATATTCTATCCAACCCACCGCTTAAATCGAAAATATAATTATATGTTGGCTCAACTATATATCCCCTCCACTTATAACAGCGTGAGTCCTCCAAATATGCGGAACTCAGGGTCAAGAAATGTGGTTTAATTTCTGAGAATACAAACCCATCAACTCTTTTTTGAAACTCCATAAGATTTGACTCTCTTTTATGCTGCTTCAATTCAGTATAATTCGCCAGCACAGGTCCGAGTCTGGAGATAGCCACATGCGGTGGAGGGGAAAATAGAAGCTTCATCCATAATCTCTTTTGATAAAAGAAAGGGACGCATCCAATTGGTTCAGATCCTTTAAGCACGATTAATGGATAAAGTTTAGTTTTAGAGTACTTTTCAATTGCCTTTAAGAATTTCCATGTATGTAATAGAGTACCATGAGGCGAGGATTCCACAATTTTATCCCATAATCTGGAATCACTTTCGCTTGCGACTTTCAATTCTGTTCCATTGTCCATTTCCATGAATTCCAAATCTACAAATTTATCATTCTTATGGCCAACAAGCCTTTATCTTTCTTATGACAAATGATTTTTCATATTTTATTAGCATTTGTGCAGACAGACGTTGCTGGCAGCCCTACTTTTATATAACACGTATGAGCCGAATCTGCATTAATTCTCAATAAATTATCGTTTAATGAATAATACAGGTCATAGTTATTCCTTTTTTCCACCACCTAGCAACCTCGCCCCCATTTGTTATCCATGCATTCTTCTTTTTACAAATTTTTATTAATCCAACTCGGTCGGATTTTAGGTAATAGGTATATTTAGTTTCTCAATTATAACCCTTGTCTTTTTGGGGATTTCTGAAAGAACCCAGTTGTCACCAATAAGTTTATATATTCTTGAGAGATGAATAAGCACATCTCCGGAAGAGTAATTATTCAACAGCTCTTTCTCGGTGAGTAATCTGTATATTCTATAGTAGGAAACGAGGGCTATGAAGTTTATAAACATCCATCCCATCCTAGGAACTCTAATTTCTTATCCATCTTAGTGCCTTGATATTCAGCACAAAAAAATTTCCAACGATCAGACCATTAAGCATAGCTAATACCATAGACAATCAATTAAGGGGATGCCATCGTCGCAACTGCTTTATTTATCATGAATCCTACCCACTTAGATTTGCGTTTTTCATCTCCACGGCATTTCATATTTGTTTATGTAGATTCTTGCTTTGTCTTTCGGTATCCTTCTCTTTATAGAACTTAGTATAGACTTGGGAACAACTAACTTGAATAATTTGGCTAAGTATCCGAGTAAACCCTGAGTAGGATAAATATCCTGAAAATCTGTCTCAATTATTTTTTCTACCTCAGCCCTTGCAACATCTACCATTGGTGTGCCTGATCTTATTGACTGGTCGAGCAGCCTTCCAACTTTTCTTTTATAGGAAGTCGAGAGGATATATAAAATGATGTCTTTAGTCACATCATTTTCCATAATAGAACCAAGGATACCACCGCAATTAGCAACAAAATCAGTGATTACTATCTTCCCTTTTTTGAAATAATCGACGCTCTATTTCATATGACATTGGAGCATTTGCAGCGCAGATAATAACTTCTGCCTTGATTTTTTCCCAATTTCCCTCATTGATCGCGAGAGAACGAGCTGCAGGGAGAAGAACTGTCACGTCCTTCTCAAGCACAGTGCTATGCGGAACTTTTTGTCTGGATTGCGTGAGAATAAAGTTATCTCCGCTAATTGACTTGTTGTGAAGCAATTCATTCACATCAAATCCATCATCGCTTAAGACTCCGCAATGCTTGTTAGAAAAAGCAGTAAGGCGAGCGCCAGCTTTTGACATAAGGGCAGCATAAGTGCCGCCCACTTTTCCAAATCCTTGCACTGAAAAAGTAACATCTTGAAGAGATATATTCTTCTTTTCCAGCGCGCAGAGTGTGGCAAAAAAACAGGAGTAAGCTGTGTATTCGTGGGAGAGATTTTTCCATGATAGCACATCGCATTTAATCATTGCGCTATCAAATATAATCTGAAGTTCCTCAGGTGTGATGCCCATATCCATGCCGGGAAAGAACATTCCACTCTTTATAAATGGAGATATGTTTTTTCCAAACTCGATGAGAATTTCTCTCTTGTATTTCTCATTTTCTGGATTGATAATGACTGCGGCCTTCGCTCCACCAGTTCTATAACCAATAAATGCATTTTTATAGGTCATAGTTCTTGCTGAGAGTGCAATTCTAATAGAGATAAATCTGGTATTATTCTAACTCCGCCAAAAGAACTACCACCTATTAGTCGGTCGATCACAAGATAGCCAATAATTCCAAAATTTATTGCTTTCAACCAAATGTACTACTTCTGAACTAATTTGCTCATTCAAGTTCATCAAGTTCTCAAATCCTTGAAATTATAGTTCTCAATTTTCCTGTTCTCTCTCTAGGAATTTCATCTACCACTCTTACTTCAACGCATATATCCTCTCCAAAGCAACCCAATTTAATTTGTTCCTCTACTTCCTTTTCCGTTTGAAGTGAATAGTTTTTGTCAGGGATAATTAATACATTGAATAAATTTTTTCTTTCTTGGATTATTTTATATTCCTTAATTCCTGGAATATTTTCTATAACATTGATGTTGCGTGGAGAAATAATTCTACCGGAAGGTAAAATCAAATAGTCATCAGCTCTGCCCTCGATGCTTTTAATTAACGGCCAATTCCTGCCACAAGAGCATACTTCATCCGTTGGAATTCCAACATCACCGAGCTTATATCTTATTAAAGGCATCGCATAGTTGTATAAACCAGTTACAATAATTTCTCCCTCTTTTCCAAAATCGACATTTTTTCCATCTTTGATGAATTCAATAATAGCGCAATCAGTGATCATTGAAGGCCTCTATGCTCTTCGCATTCAAAAGCAAGTCTATTGAATTCTGCAGACCCATATGTATTATAAACTTCAGCATTGAATGTAGATTTGATTATTTCTCTGCAAGATTCGGTGAGAGTCTCACCATGGGTAAAAATTAATTTAGGTCTGGGTTTT